>SLJB01000109.1 GCA_007135335.1 Balneolaceae bacterium | reverse complement strand
TAGTGGTTAGTTATAACCGGGATTCTGAACAAGTCTTGAATTCACATTCAATTCGCGTTCAGGAATAGGAAATACCATCCTGTCGGCGTTCCACGGAACCTGCTGATCGTTCAGATCTATTGTAAAGCTTTCCAATCTTTTCAGATCGTTAAGCAACTGGCCTTCAAACATCAGCTCATTTCGTCTTTCCTGTAAAACTTGTGCAAGAGTAACGCCGGCAAGTGGGTCGAGGCCAACTCTGGCTCGAATTGCATTGATGTCATCTTCGGGAGTGGCACTCCCAATTCCGGCATTTCCGGAACCTGTAAGCCTTACATTTACTTCTGCACGAATCAGGTGCATCTCAGCTAACCTCAGAACAGTAATGTTTCTTCGTCGTGGGTCAACGGATGGATCAAGGGAGGCATATTTCAATGTCATGCGACCCCTTGTTGTTTCCACAAACAAATCTGCGCGGGCATCACCCGGTTCATAATTCTCGAGATGCGGATCTCTAACCTGAACATCGGCACGGCCGAAAGAGGAGGTAGGTGCATAGAATACTGCCATATCATTACTGAATGTTGTTTCAGTATTTTGAATGGCAAAAATGGTTTCAGATCCATTCTGAACTCGCACATAATTGTCACTGATATCAGCATACAGAGCGTAATTTCCTGATCCTATAACCCGCTGGGCATGTGCCCCTGACTGCTCAAAGTTGCCCATACTCAGATACACCCTGGCAAGCATTGCACTTGCTACGTATGTATCTGCCAAAAATCCGTTTGAAGTGGGAAGATTCTCCATTGCAAAGGAAAGATCCGAAAGTACAAGATCATAAACTTCAGCAACAGAGGCTCTTTCAACCTCAAGTGTTTCATCGGCAGCTCTTGTAGGTGTAAGGATTAATGGCACTCCCGGATTACTCTGTGGATTCCCATCGTTGTACGCCTTACCGTATGCAACTACAAGATTGTAGAAAGCTGTTCCCCGTAAAAACCGGGCTTCGGCTTCTACGCGGATACGCCGTTCAGTATCAGTTCCAAATACATCAAGTGCTTCCAGAACATTATTTGCTCTGTTGATGATGTTGAAGCTTGTTGCCCAATACCCGGCCATATAACTGTTATCAATGAGAATGGATTTCGCATTAACTTCCCTTGGCTGGGTAAATGTTCCATTGAAGAATATCTCATCTGCCGGGGCTGCAAAGATGTCGGTCAGAAATATGTAATGACCTCCGTAAGCATTAGCACCGCCCAGCGCAGCGTACCCCCCCACAAGAGCGGTTTCTACGTTATCGGGGTTTGAAAGTGCAATTTCATCCGAGATTGATGCCTGAGGCTCCAGATCAAGGAGATCTCCACATCCTGAGAAAGTAACACCGAGGATGAGTATTAAAAATAAGTGTTTATATATTTTCATAATGAATTATATCGTGATGTTCTTGTTTACAAACTCCTGTTTAAAAACCAATGTCAATCCCGAAAGTAATGGTACGGGCCTGCGGAGCAGTGTAGAAGTCTGTTCCCTGTGAAATGTTATCTGCCAGGAAGTCTGTATTCATTTCCGGATCCCATCCTTCATAGCTTGTCCAGGTGAGCAGGTTCACACCGGTTGCATAGAAACGAACTTTATTTAAACCGAGTTGGCGTATTATGTTAACAGGGAGTTCATAACCAAGTGTTACATTTTTCAGGCGCATATATGATGCATCAGAAATATATCTTGAAGAGTGCTGATTCCCATTTGTAATGATGTATCGGGCCTCAGGTACATTGGTATCCCGGTTTTGCGGAGTCCAGCTGTTGAGCTGATCTATTGTGGAGTTGTCCTCAAAAATACCGTTACCACGGCTCCATCTTCCATGCCCCCCAATGTAGGCATCATTTCCATAAACGAACTGGAAGAGTACATTCAGGTCAAAACCACGATAGCGTATTGAATTTCCAATTCCACCAACAAATTTTGGATTAGGGTTACCAATTACACAACGTGTTGCAGCATTATAGCTGGTTGTGGTCTCCACGAAGTTATTGCAAGAAGTTTCATCTTCATAAATACTGAAAAGAGCATCCCCATTTTCAGCATCTACTCCGTAGAATTCAGGAGCATAGAAAACACCAATTGAATAACCTTCCATCGCCCGATTGAGATTGGCAAGGCCTGCAGTGATTACCTGACCATCAAGATTTGTAATCTTATTTCTGTTCGAGGAAATATTGAAATTACTTGTCCAGCTCAGTCTTCCATCTACGTTGATGGTATTCACAACCAGTTCCCACCCTTTATTCTCCATGTTACCTACGTTTCTAAGCGTTGTGCTGAAACCGGAGCTTGAAGGAATCTGAACACTAAGTAGCAAATCTTCAGTATTCTTAACATAGTAGTCAAATTCACCACTAATTCTGTTATTGAAGAAACCGTAGTCGAAACCGATGTTAAACTGCCTTGTAGTTTCCCAGGTTAGGTTTGGGTTTGGAATCTGTGATGGATTGGTACCTGAAAGTCCTGCATAGGAAGTACCCCCCCAAAGCCCCAGTGAGCCGAAGTTACTGATGGCAGCATTACCGGTAATTCCATAACTGGTTCGAATCTTCAGATATGTAAGGATATCAAGTATTGGTTCGGCGAAATCTTCATCAGTCAGAATCCAACCGAGTGAAGCAGCCGGGAAAAATCCATAACGGTTATCCCGCCCGAAACGTGATGAACCATCCACTCGCCCGCTAACTGAGAGGAGGTAACGGTCGAGTAATGAGTAGTTTGCTCTTGCAAAATAGGAGAGGAAACTATATTCCGATCCGGTTGTAGAGCCGGAAAGTACGTTCGCCGCACTTGTCAGCCTCTGAAATGAATCGTTAGGAAAACCGGAACCTGCAGTGAAGCTATAGTTATAGTCATTATACTGATAGCTAAGGCCGGCTGTTGCATTCAGGGTTGAATTTTGAGAAATATCTGAATTAAACGACAGGAAATGTGATGTTGTATAAGAAGCTGTCTGCTGCCATGCAACAGATGCATATCCGCCATTTGCAGCAGTAGCAAACCCGCGAGCCACACGCGGGCTATACCATTGATCATCTTTACCGGTTACAATATCAGCGGAAAATTCAGATCTCCATTCAAGATCGGGCCTTACACTATATCCCAGGTGGAAATTACCTGTAGTTCTCATGGTAGTAACTTCATACTTGGTAAAATCTCTGTGGATTACACCGTTATAGTAAAATGTATCGTCATTTAATATATCGGTTGGAACATAATTCGGAAGTGAACCGGCTTCAGGATAATAAAGCGGGCTTATTGGCATGAGCGCAATCAACTGAATAGGAGTTGAAAATGCGTTATCTGTTGAGAGCCTGTTGTGGAAACTACGCCCGGTTGTAAGATTCATTCCAAGGTTTAGCTTTTCAGACGCTGTATGATCCAGATTTATACGAGCAGAAATTCTCTGGAAACGGTCGTTGATAAGAATTCCATCCTGATCGCTATAGTGTCCGCTTACATAAAAGCGAGTTGATTCGTTACCGCCTGAAGCAGAAAGATCGTGTGTAAACATGCTGGCATCCTGAAAAGCTTCACTTTGCCAGTCGGTATCAACCGGGCAATCGAGGCCTTGACCGCCAAATTGTGTATCAAGACATCTTCTCCAGTCTGTACCCAAAGAATAGGTATCAAGTACCCATTCGATTTCAGGTACCCGCCAATCACTCCCGGCAACACGATCCCCGTTAACAGCGGCCTGATACATATAGTTAATGTAATCCTGGGCATTCATCATATCAACAGTGTTGGTTGGTTCACTGAAACCCTGCTGAAATGAATAATTGAACTGTGTTTGGCCCGGGCGACCCTGCCGGGTTGTAATCAACACTACACCATTCGCAGCCCTCGAACCGTAAATAGCAGCTGCGGAAGCATCTTTAAGTACCTGAATGGATTCCACATCATTAAAATTAAACTGTGCAAGTGGGTTTGTAGCTGCGGCACTCACGGAAAAATTGTCCATCACAATGGGAACGCCATCAATAACATAAAGAGGCTGATTACTTGCAGATACGGAAGACGCACCCCTGATTCTCATTTGAATACCCTGACCCAGCTTCCCGCCATCTTGCTGAATAAATACTCCGGCGGTTCGGCCTTGCATTGCATTCTCCACCGTGTTAACCGGGGCAAATTGAAAATCCTCACCACGTACCGATGCAATTGCGCCTGTTACCTCCCTGCGGGAAATTTCACCGTATCCAACAACCACAACCTGATCTAATCCAACAACATCAAGCCGGAGCTCAATGTTTAGTGTTACATCAGCATCTGTGATCGTTATGTTGCGGCTGAATCTTTGATAGCCAACAAAAGATATGACCACCTGATGCTCACCGGGCGGCAAATTAAAAGAATAGTTTCCATCAATGTCAGTTACACCACCTCTGTTTAGAGCCGGAACAGTTACGGTTGTGCCAGGCAAAGCTTCGCCTGTTGTTGCATCTGTTACCGTTCCGGAAACTGTGTAACCCTGACTATAAGCCTCTGATGCAGCAAAGCAAAACAGAGCAAGAAAGAGTATGTAAAGTTTACTTTTCATAGAAATTGTTTTGGTTAATGAGTAATTGATTAGGTACAAATAAAATGTACAGGTTATTATTAAAGGATAAAGCTGGTTGAATTATGTAAGTGGAATTATCTGCTTAGTTTACTTATTAAGTAGCCTTTAAGCAGAGGCACGAATTGATTGGTACTCAATATTGAACACCATGGATAGTGCTATTTTCTAAGAAATGCAATAATGGTTTGACAAAAATTAAAATAATTATACTTAAAAGCGCTTTTAGATATTTTTTTTTAATTTTAATTGCTTCTGATGAAAATTTATTAGGCGCTAAATTTATAACTAAAGCGGTTTCAGCTCTCTAATTGATGCAATTTGTTTTTTAATTCTTTTATTCCGGGATTTCCCGGAGATCCAAGGTGGGTATATTTGTTTATCATTTCACTCCAATGCAGCATCTTAGAAATTTCAGGATCTGTTTTTACGATGTGATAAGCTTCCCTGAATGATATTCCCTCTTCTTTTACAAGCTTATTAGCTGCTTCCGCTGCAAACAACTCACTGGTACAAGCGGCTTCCATTTCATTCCTGTTTGGCTCAATATGACGGATAAGCATCTGTGAAGCTTCCAGCATTTCAAGTGTATCCGACACTGCCTTTATCACAGGCTCTTTTGTAAGCTGTAAATCCCTGTGATAGCCGCTGCCCAAATTAATAATCAGGGACTGCAGCGTTGCAGCCTGCCCTGCTACCTGTGCGTGCCGGCCGCGAATCAGTTCGGCAAGATCGGGATTCTTTTTCTGCGGCATGATAGAAGAGCCCGTACACACTACGCTATCCAGCAGAAAATAGGGGGTTGACTCACTGCTCATCTGAATCACATCCGCAGCTAATCTGCTTAATATCACCGTAACCGATGCAAGATATTGAACAAATTGCATCTCAACCCAACCCCGTGAAAGCTGTGCGGTTGTTGAGCAGAATAGCGGCACCTCGAAGCCCAGTTCCTTTGCTTCAAATTCCCGGTCAATATCAAACGTGGTGCCAAAACCTGCCGCTGTGCCTAAGGGAGATCGGCTAATCAGACTTTTGATTCCTGATGAGGCTTCCAGCTGCATGATCAGCAATTCAGCAAAACCACCGGCCCAGAGCCCTACACTGCTCAGCATGGCTTTTCGGGTATGTGTGAAACCCGGCATGGGCACATTTTCGTGCTCTTCACCCAGGCTGATCAGGAGTTCTGCAGTTTTTTTAATTCCAAAAAGAACGGTCTCGAGTGCCTTCTTTTCGAATAGCCGGACAGCCGTTAGTACCTGATCATTTCTTGAACGCGCGGTATGGATTTTTTTTCCGGACTCTCCCAGTTTCTCAACCAGTGCATTTTCAATAGCGGTATGCATGTCTTCATCTGCAAGAGTGATTTCAAAGGTTCCCTGCTCCCAGGCTTTTTCAATTTCAGACAGCCCTTCGAGCAGATCATTCAGCTCTTTTTCAGTAAGAACACCGGCTTTGTATATGGCTTTTGCATGAACTTTTGAGGCCTGTATATCAAAGGGAACCAGCTGCCGGTCGAGCAGATAATCATTGCCCACGGTAAATGCCTCAACTTTTTTTGCAGTATCCGTTTTTGATTGATCAGTGGGGTTTTGCCAGAGTTTAGACATCTATTTGTGCGTGGAGTTGATATTTAAATGATAAAAAACGGGTGTTTAAGCAGGGTTTTGCCACCTTAACCACCCGTTTTCAAAATATAAAAGAAACCCGGTTTTAAACCGGTTCCTTATTAACGGTCTTTTTCAGCTGATAGGCCGTTTTTTGCGGCAGATTCCAAAGCTCAATAAATCCGGATGAGGCATTTTGATTGAAAGCAGCCGATTTGTTGAAAGTTGCCAGGTTCTCATCAAACAGTGAATAGGGTGAATTCAGCGCAACAACTTCGCAATTACCTTTGTAGAGCCGCACGGTTACATCACCGGTTACCTTTTTATTCTGCTCATTGATGTAAGCCCTGATATTATCCATCACCGGCTCATAATATTTGGCGCCATATATAAGGTATGCCCATTTTTGATCCATCAGCGTCTTCAGCTCGTTCTCCTCCCGGGTGGATACAAGCTGTTCGAGGTTTTTGTGGGATTGGATCAAAATATGTGCTGCAGGATTTTCATAAACCCCTCTTACCTTCAGGCCAACTACCCTGTCTTCAATCAGGTGAAAGAAGCCCACTCCGTGTTTGCCGCCTATTTCATTAAGAAGCAGGATGATCTCTTTTTTATCATACTCAACACCATTCAGGCTTACCGGCTCGCCTTTTTCAAAACCGATTTTTACCAGCTCTTCCTGGTCAGGCGCATTCTGCGGAGTGTTGCACCATTTCAGGATATTTTCGAGAGGGGGGATCAGTGACGGGTTTTCAATTTCACCACCCTCGCCCGTGTTGGCCCACATGTTTTCGTCGTATGAGTAGGGGCTTTTTTTCGTCTGCTCTACGGGAATTCCGTTTTTAATGGCGTAGGCAATTTCCTCTTCCCGTCCCATTCCCCACTCTCTAACCGGGGCAATAATTTTCAATTTTGGGTTAAGTGTGGTGATATAACTTTCAAACCGAACCTGATCATTTCCTTTTCCGGTACAGCCGTGTGCAATCACTTCGCAGCCAAACTCTGCGGCAAATTGCACAGCCAGTTCCGAAATCATCACTCTTCCAAGCGGGCAGCCGAGCGCATAGCCACCCTGATAATCGGCATTTGCTTTTACCGCCTCCATACAAAGCTGGGCAAATTCGTCTTTGGCATCATAAATAATGGCCTCTTTCGCACCAAGTTTCAGTGCCTTTTCTTTGATCGCTTCCAGGTTGTCTGCTGTTTGCCCGATGTTGATTGTCAGCGCAATGACTTCGCACTCATACTCCTCTCGTATCCATTTGAGCATAACGCTTGTATCGAGTCCTCCCGAGTAGAGCAGCAGGCAGGTGTTGAAAGATCCTTTTTCGGCTTCGTGAGAAGCTACTTTTTTATAGGTTGTTACGTGTTCCATGATTTTATTTAATGTGTGGTTATGAGTTTCTGCAGATAATATTTTAGTTACTGAGTGATGCTGCGAGTTCAGGTTTACCTTGAGGTTTGAAAAGGGACCTGTATTCATCGCACAAAAGAGCAGTAAAAACCCCTTTTGATACCACTTTCCTGTTTTTCGCCTGCTGATAAACCCACGAGTTGGGATGATCCATCACTTCATCGGTTACTTCTATACCCCGGTGAGCGGGCAGACAGTGCATAAAGCCGGTTTCAGGTTTTGCCTGAGAAAAGAGTTTCTCGTTTACCTGATAAGGCTGAAAGTGTTTGATTTTCTCTTCAAAAAAATGCTCTTCTCCCATCGATACAAATGTATCCGTATAGATAACATCGGCATTACTGACCGCCTCAGCCGGATTGGTTGTACAGTTGAAACCTCCACCAAACTGCACAGAGAGAAGCGAAAAATAGTTCAGCTTATCTTCATCCCAACTGTACTGTTTTGGCCCGGCGAATGCTACGCTGTGGCCCATTTGCAGGGCAGTTTCAAACAACGAAAAAGCCACGTTGTTGGCATCCCCAACAAAAGCGATGTTCAGTTTTTTCTCCTTCCCGAATTTCTGCTGTATAGTGAGCATGTCGGCAAGTGCCTGCATGGGATGATGCATATTGCAAAGTGCGTTCACCACGGGGATGGTGCCATACTCTTTCATTTTTACGAGTGTATTGTGAGAGTAAACTCTTGCAAAAATGGCATCGCACCACTGCGAAACGTTCATCATGGCATCATAAAGCGATTCCCGGCAGGTAAACGGAACAGCCTTTCCGTTTGCAAGTAACAGGTCGGCTTCGATCTGCACTGCATTACCGCCAAGCTGGTTGATGGCTACTTCGGTTCCTATTTTTGTTCGTAACGAAGGTTTTTCGAAAACGAAGCCTATGTTTTTGCCTTGTAAAACCTGTTCGCCTGTAGATTCAAGCTCAGCGCTCAGATCCAGAAGTTGCTGAATCTGGACGGGTTCGAGTTCTCCAATGGTTAATAAGTGGTTCATGATTATAAAAAATTATTGTTGCAGGGTTGTTGAGACTTTGGAGAGAGAAAGAACTGCAGCCGCTATTGTTCTTTCGGGCAGCTTTTTAATCAGCCCAAAAAAAAACCCGCTCAGTTTGAATTGAGCGGGCTGCGAATAAGTCCTTTTGTAGAATTAACTACACAGATTCATCACGCGCCCCAAGGGCGGCGACGGCGAAGAGTTGAGAAAGTATGTTCTGTGCTGTAATTCATTGGTATAAAATTCGTTCTATTTAAAATGAATCGCAACTATTTTTTTAATGATATCTGCTGCACGATAATACGGATAGATCAACGGTGCCTATTGTGCGTAAAAAGTGGTACTATTCTTAATGTACTGCCTGCTTCAAAATATCATCAATTGGAACCATTCGGGCATTATTTAAATTCTTTATTGCATCATGACAAACAAAAATATTTTACTCGCTTCTCTGCTTTTACTTGCCGGAGCTGCATTAGCATTTCAGGAAACTGTATCTGAAACAGACACAATATCTGTTCGCGAAAGCACAAACAACCCGGCAACTGTGAGCATCATACGTGTTGAAGGAATCATTGGCCCAACAAGTACACAGTATATTGAAAGAGGGCTTAGAAAGTCGATTGAACTGGGTGATGAAGCCCTGATTATTGAACTGGATACTCCGGGCGGCCTGTTGGATTCAACTCAGGATATTGTGCAAGCCCTGCTGGGAACAGACCATCCGACTGTGGTGTATGTTTCTCCTCGCGGCGCGAATGCAGGCAGTGCCGGAACTTTCATTACGCTGGCAGCTCACGTTGCGGCAATGGCACCTGCTACAAATATAGGTGCGGCATCACCCGTGTCAATGGGTGGGGGTGAGATTGATAGTGTATCACAGCAAAAAATCTTCAACTATTCCGAAAGTTATATAGAGTCTATTGCTGAGCAGAGAGGCAAAAATACAGAGTGGGCAAAGTCTGCCGTTAGAGATGGTGCGTCTATAACCGCCGGTGAAGCACTCGAAATTAATGTGATCGACATCATTGCTGATGACCTCCAAGATCTTCTTGAACAGCTCGATGGGATGGAAATCGAAGGGAAAACACTTCGCACAAGAGGTGCAGATACAAACCGAATTCCTCAAACTCTTGCCGAAATTTTCTTCAGCTTCATTCTGCGTCCCGAAGTTATGTTGATTTTAACACTCGTTGCTATTTACGGTATCATTGGCGAGGTTACCAATCCCGGTGGCATTGTGCCGGGTGTAGCCGGAGTCATTGCTTTGATTTTACTGCTTTACGGAGTAGCGGCAATGCCAATTAACATTGCAGGATTTATATTGATCGGGCTTGCCATTATATTGTTTGTGGCGGAAGCATTTACGCCCGCATTCGGACTTTTAATTACAGGAGGAGCCGTGGCTTTCTTTTTAGGTGCATTAATGTTATTTCAGGATCTGCCAGATGAAATGCAGCTCTCACTCTTTTGGCTGATTCCCGCCACACTCCTCACAGCAATATTTTTTGGGTGGATTGTAACCTACGGAATCAAATCGCTTTTCAATCCGGCTCGCAGCGGCCTCGAATCTACAATCGGCAAAACGGCTGAAGTGACAGATGCTATTCTGCCCGGACAAACCGGTCGTGTTTTCTTCGATGGCGAATACTGGAGTGCTGAAAGCGATTCCCCGCTAAATGAAGGTGACATCAGCGAAATTGTGGAGTATAAAGGGTTGCGGGTAAAAGTCAGACCCGTATCGCAGAAAGCCATCAATCAAAACAGCCCTGAAACATCGGTTTAAAAAGCGAATATTCCACACACACAACCCGCTTTTATCATATATTCAACCAATATAATTCAGAAAGATTCACTTTTAATAAAATAACGGAGCAAATTCTATGGATGATCCAGGAGCGATTACCAACATGTTAGTTTGGGTTATTACGATTGTAATATTCCTGTCGGTATTTTTGCCGCAAATGTTTAAAATTATGAGGGAATACGAACGTGGTGTTGTATTTCGTCTGGGTAAATTTCAAGCCACAAAAGGACCGGGTCTTATCATTTTGATCCCGTTTATTGATAAAATTGAACGAGTTGATCTTCGTGTACTCACTATTAATGTGGAGCGCCAGGAAGTCATCACCAAAGATAACGTAACCGTTAATGTGGATGCGATAACCTTCTTCCGCGTTGTGGACGCAGAGCGTGCCGTAATTCAGGTTGAGCGTTATATAGCTGCCACATCCATGTTTGCGCAAACAACCCTCAGAAGTGTTCTTGGACAGTTTGAACTGGATGAGCTGCTTGCCGAACGAGACAAAATCAACAAGCAGATTCAGGATATTATTGACCGCCACACTGATCCATGGGGAATTAAAGTAGTTTCTGTAGAAGTGAAAGATGTAATTCTGCCCGAATCGATGAAACGCGCCATGGCCCGACAGGCGGAAAGTGAGCGGGACAGACGTGCTAAAATTATTAATGCTCAGGGTGAATTTGAAGCGGCCACTAAACTTGTTGAAGCCGGTAAGATGATTGAGAAAACTCCTACTGCACTGCAGCTTAGATATCTGCAAACCATGGTAGAGCTTAGTGCTGAAAACTCAACGTTTACCTTTATACCTATGCCTATGGATTTTATTGAATCATTCAGGGGCAAAAAAGAGGATAAAGAGTAAACCTGTTTGCTGAATTAAACAGACAATAAGTAACAAATATGGCTCAGCTAAAAAACCCGGTTCAATTCTTGGATCGGGTTTTTTATTTTGAACCGGAATTCCTGCATCATTCTGACACCAAATAATCATACTATCATGAAATATTTAGCTACCACGTTACTACTTGCAGTACTGCTTTTAACTGGTTGTAATCAACCGGAAACAGAACGCACGGAATGGGCGCTTGCCCTGCATGGAGGCGCCGGAACCATCTCAAAAGATATCCCTGATACGCTAAAACAGCAGTATTATGACGGACTTCGTCAGGCTCTGCGCACCGGTGAAATTATTCTTCGGGAGGGTGGTTCAGCGCTCGATGCTGTGGAGTATGTGGTGCGAAATCTGGAAGACAACCCGCTTTTTAACGCAGGTAAAGGTGCAGTATTTACCGCTGAAGGCAAACACGAACTGGATGCAGCTATTATGGACGGAAGCACCCTTGGAGCGGGAGCACTTACCGGCCTCACCACGGTTAAAAACCCGATCTCACTGGCAAGAATAGTGATGGAAGAGTCGCCCCATATTTTTTTCTCCGGAGTTGGCGCCGAGGAGTTTGCCAATCAAACCGATGTGGAACGCGTAGAAAACGACCACTTTTTTACGGAAACCCGGTACCAGCAGTGGCAGCGGGCTCAAACCGGTGAAGCAAATAACTATCCAAAAGCGGCGTGGACTGAGGGCGACTATTTTGGAACTGTTGGCGCGGTTGCTCTCGATATAAACGGCAATCTTGCCGCCGCAACCTCCACCGGGGGTATGACCAACAAACAGTTTGGGCGCGTGGGCGATGTACCCATCATTGGTTCAGGCACCTATGCCAATCATGTTGCTGCCATCTCTGCCACCGGCTGGGGCGAGCAGATTATGAGAAATGTTTCTGCAACAACCATTGCCAACTATATGGAATTTAACGGAGCTTCGCTCGATGAAGCCATCGACTTTGTTCTTACCCAACGGCTCAATCCCGGAGATGCAGGATTCATTGCTGTAGATGCCTACGGTAACATCTCCATGAAGATGAACACAGCCGGCATGTACCGCGGATCGATTGACTCGAATGGCAACCGGGTTGTGATGATCTGGGAAGATGAGTAAGCAAATTTCACATTAATACATACATAAATTCCAACGGTTATGGCATTCAGGCAGTTTGTTAAAGATTTGGTTGAAAATGAGGTAGAGGGTAAAGGCCGCATCTTCAATCTCTCCATCAAAGTGCTGATCATTTTGTCAATGATCAGTATTTCGCTGGAAACCCTGCCCGACATGAGACCTGAGTTTATCAGACGTCTCTATCTGTTTGAGCTGTTCAGTGTTGCCGTTTTTACGATAGAGTATATTGCAAGAATCTATGCAGCAGATAAAAAACTGAAATTTATATTCAGTTTTTACGGTATAATAGATCTTTTAGCTATCCTGCCTTTTTACCTGACACTTGGCTTTGATCTTCGTTCGTTACGGGCATTCCGCCTGTTGCGGCTGGTTCGTATTTTGAAATTTACCCGTTACAATGCTGCTTTTAATCGTATGGGTGAAGCTTTCCGGTCGATCCAATCGGAACTCAGCATCTTTTTCATCATCATACTATTTGTTCTTTATCTATCCGCGCTGGGCATATACTATTTCGAAAATCCGGTTCAACCAGAAGCGTTTAAATCTGTTTTCCATAGCTTATGGTGGGCAGTAGCCACGCTCACTACTGTGGGTTATGGTGACGTATACCCAATAACAGTTGGCGGCAGAATTTTTACTTTTTTAATGCTAATGGTTGGCCTTGGACTCATCTCCGTGCCTACAGGCCTCATTGCGTCAGCCATGACAAAACTTGTATCCAAAGAAGAGGAATAAATGAAATCAATCGATAAGATTACACTTGAGAGAATAAAACCGGCTGACCATGACGATGTTCGGGAGCTGATGAAAAAATGCTACCCGAAAATTCAGGATCCCACATGGAGCCATAAAGAGCTTAAAAAACTTACAGCAATCTTTCCCGACGGGCAGGTTGTGATAAAAGTTGACGGTAAAATTGTGGCTTGTGCCCTCTCAATCATCATTCAATACAAGCTGTTTGATGATAAACATAAATATCTTGATATAACCGGAAACGACACCTTCAACACTCACACCGCGGATGGAGACACTCTCTACGGGCTCGATTTGATGGTGCACCCCGACTATCGCGGGCTTCGGCTGGGGCGCCGGCTCTATGATTATCGTAAAGAGCTCTGCGAAGAGCTAAACCTGAAGAGTGTTGTATTTGGCGGCCGTCTGCCGAACTTTCATAAGTTTGATGACATCACAGCAAAAGAGTACATCGAGAAAGTGAAACGAAAAGAGATTCACGACCCTGTTCTCAATTTCCAGCTCTCCAATGATTTTCACGTAAAACGGGTGGTGAAAAATTATCTTCCTGAAGATGAGGCATCCGAATCGTACGCCGCCCTTCTGGAATGGGCCAACATCTACTACAGCAAACCCACCAAGGTTTATAAACCTGAAAAGTCGGTAGTACGGCTTGGCCTGGTGCAGTGGGGAATGCGCCCGTATAAGAATTTTGAAGATCTCACCGAGCAGATCGAATATTTCGTGGATGCCGTATCGGGCTATCGGGCCGATTTTGCCCTTTTCCCTGAATACATCAACGCCCCGCTGATGGCAGAGTTCAACCATCTGTCCGAGCCCGATGCCATCCGGAAACTGGCGGGATATACCGACCGTATGCGTGATGTTTTTGCCGAATTTGCTATCACCTATAACACCAACATTATTACCGGCAGCATGCCGGAATTTATAGATGATAAGCTTCTGAACGTGGGGTACCTCTGTAAACGCAACGGCGAAATAGAACGCTACGAAAAAATACACGCTACCCCCGATGAAGTAAAGGTGTGGGGAATGAGCGGCGGCACGCAAATTAAAACATTTGATACGGATTCGGGTAAAATTGGGATTCTGATCTGTTATGATGTGGAATTTCCCGAGCTCAGCCGGCTTCTTGCTCTTGAAGGAATGGATATTTTGTTTGTGCCTTTTCTAACCGATACCCAAAACGGCTACTCCCGTGTTCGCAATTGCGCCATGGCCCGTGCCATTGAAAATGAGTGCTATGTTGCTGTGGCCGGAAGTGTAGGCAACCTGCCCAAAGTACACAATATGGATATCTCTTTTGCACAATCAGTAGTGTTTACACCGTGCGATTTTTCCTTTCCCACAAATGGCATCAAAGCTGAGGCCACTCCCAATACCGAAATGATATTGATTGTTGATGTGGATCTTGACCTGCTGAAGGAACTGCACGAACAAGGCAGTGTGCGAACACTAAAAGACCGCCGAACAGATCTCTATGATGTACATCTCAAATAAGGAAATTGTCTATATTTTACTTACTTTTTAGAAATAAATAATTAGCCGTTATGTTGCCCGTCTTTATTGGATTGTCTTTTAGATGAGTTATACATTTTTTGATTTTTTACAGCTTATAGGTTCTTTGGGAATTTTCATTTTCGGTATGAAAATTTTCAGTGATGGATTGCAAAAAGTTGCCGGTTCAAAACTTCGCTCTATTCTGAAGGGCATGACCACCAGCCGCTTTCGTGGAATTTTAACCGGCTTTGGGGCAACAACCATCACCCAATCATCCACCACCACTACCGTTATGGTGGTAAGTTTTGTGAATGCAGGTTTGATCACCTTCATCGAATCAACCGGGGTTATCATGGGGGCCAATATTGGAACCACCGTAACCGCGTGGATGGTTTCTATTTTTGGGTTTCAGATGCAAATCACACCCGTTGCCGTAAGCCTTATCGGCCTGTTCTTTCCATTTCTGTTTTTTGGCAGGGAGAAGCTAAGAAACCTTGCCGAGGCAATGATCGGTTTTGGTATCCTCTTTATCGGTCTTGAATTTATTAAAGATGCCGTGCCGAACATTCAGGAAAATCCCGAAATGTTTGCCGCTCTCGACTCCTTTACCGGTTTCGGATTTGCATCGATGTTGCTGTTTGTATTTGTCGGTACACTTTTAACACTTCTCACGCAATCTTCATCAGCAGCTACAGCCATCACGCTTGTTATGCTATTTCAGGGGTGGATTGATTTCCCGATTGCCGCCGCAATGATTTTGGGTGAAAATATCGGTACCACTGTTACGGCAAATATCGCCGCCATTATCGGAAATGTACATGCCAAACGAGCTGCGAGATTTCACCTGATTTTTAATCTGGTTGGGGTTACCTGGATGTTGTTCCTCATCAATCCTTTTTTGATAGGCATTGACAATATCATGCAATATTTTGTTCCTGATGTTGGCTCTATGTTCGATGCAACACCCGAAGCACGCGCCGCCGCCACTTTGGGAATTTCACTGTTCCACACCACATTTAATGTGCTGAATGTGCTACTGCTCTTTGCATTTGTGCCTGCCATAATCAGGTTTGTTGAGCGCATTCAAAAAGATAAAGACACAGATACGGCTTTTCGCCTTCAGTATATTTCGGGAGGCCTGATGTCTTCAGCTGAACTCTCCATCGCGCAGGCACACAAAGAGATTGAACTGTTTGGCAAGCTGATTGAAAAAATGCACTATAGCTTCTCAGGATTGTTTTTCAAAAAACAGAAAAAACAGGAGAAATTTCTAAAGAAAATTGAAAAACGTGAGCAGATAACTGACAATATTGAGCTGGAGATATCGGAGTATCTCACCCAAATCTCATCATCAAATCTCTCGCAAGTGGCAACCCGTAAGATCCGCTCCATGCACAGCATTATCAACGATCTTGAACGGGTTGGCGATCTCTACTACCAGATGTCTAAAACATTTGAAGATATGATGGAGCTCGAAGTGGCCCTTCCTAAAGAGGCCGTACTGGAAGTAAGCAGTTATCTTGATGTAATACTGAAGGCTATAAAACTGATGCGTGATAACATGCGGGAGAGTAATGGAGCCACAGATCTTGCAAAAGCAATTGAGCTTGAAAATGAGATTAATGCCACACGCGATCAGATGAAAGAAGCCCACTATCGCAGATTGGAACAGGGTGTGTACACATCGCAGGCTGGCGTGATTTTCTTGGACTATATCACCCGGCTTGAAAAAATCGGCGATCACATCTTCAACGTACAGGAAGCACTAGCAGGCAAGAAGTTAAAAACTCATTCAGAAATGCTGGTTGGCCGATAAAGAAACTGTTAAAAAATTAATAGTTTCTTTACACCCATTTTCCGCCTTCTTCATAATTTTAGCTGATGCATCTTATTTTGCAGAATTCACCGGAGCCTGAATGGCTGCAAATTTTAAGGTTAAAAAATCCCTTTTAACCACTTACTCTCAATTTCTAGAGCTCATAAAAGAAGAGCGCGTTTTTCTCATCATTATTGGGCAAGCTTTTTTTTAGCAGGATTTTCATATGAATATGCCCGAATTGCAATGTAGGTTGGTTTTATGTTTGCCGCATATTCCGCAATTGCAAATGACAGTATCCAAACAATAGGCACCTTTCTGGCCTCCAACCACGATAAGAGCTGGTATTTGCTATGGCTTTTTATCGGTGGCATCTTTTTACTCACCGTTAGCTTTAGCTGGTTTACTTATAGTGGTGATGTGAGCTATCAAAGGCTTACAACTTCCGCTCTTGCTGTTGCTCCAACAAGTTTCTCTTTTCTTCAGATTGCAGCGCCTATTTTTCTGCTGATTATTACCCGGCTGCGAATGCCGGTATCCACAACTTTTTTGATACTCAGCTGTTTCGCGGCCGATCTTGCCGGTATCACCGGGATGCTGATAAAAAGTATGGGCGGATATGTTACAGCGTTTGTGGTAGGTATTCTTGTATGGGGAGCAGTTTCACGCTGGATCACAAAAAATTTTACCGGTGAGGCTAAACCTTACTGGAGGGTTCTTCAATGGATCACTTCGGGCTGTTTGTGGTCGGTATGGGTGATGCAGGATATAGCAAACGTTGCCGTTTACCTGCCCAGAAGTTTAAACGGCGGACAGTTTATTGCATTTGCCCTCTTCATCTTCTTTGGGCTTGGTGTGCTGTTTTATCTGAGGGGTGATAAAATTCAGCAAATTGTAACTGAAAAGTCGTATATCACGGATGTTCGTTCAGCAACAATCATCGACTTTATATACGCCATTCTGCTTTTCTTTTTCAAGGAGCTAAGTAATATACCCATGAGTACAACCTGGGTTTTTATTGGCCTTCTTGCAGGCCGCGAATTAGCCATGAGCATTATGGATCATGACGGCCATGGAAAGCCGATGAAAAAAGCTCTCAAACTAATTCGCAGAGATATGCTTTATGCCGGAATCGGTTTGTTGGTGTCTATCCTTCTGGCCATATCCATTAACCCAAATATAAACAGAGAGGTTATGGAGTTATTCGGCATCAAATAAGTTTCTGCCCGTTCACTCCTGAGACAGAAGAGTTGTGCCATGCTGCAGAAGCTGCTCCGTTGTGTGAACAAACTTTTCGCCCAGTTTCTCTTCAAGATCTGCCACAGCTTTATTGTAACTTATGGTTAATTCCTGAGCCAGTTTTTCAGCTTTTAAAGTAAGCTGTATAGTTGCAATACGCCCGGTCTTATTTTTTTCCAAAAGATCCTTTTTCACCAGTTTCTGGACAAACCGGGTAATGGTAGAGGGTGCAAGATTCATCTCTTCCGCCAAACTCTTTTGGGTAATCTCAGTTTTATTATAAACCAGCAAGATCAGTTCCACATAAGAGGTGGCTAGTTTATGCCTTTTGAAATAGGTATCAAAATGGCTGGTAATTTCGCGACTGAATGAGTTCGTTATTGCGTGCATAAGATCATGGATTTTGTATATACAATAAATAAAAAATTATACTGAAGAATTCAATCGTCTACAAAAAAGAAAGTTTACCTGCTTCAGTAGTATTTATTCTTTAGAATACAATTTCGATTTAACCCCTTATTGCCGATCTTACATTTTCAATCATCTTTTATGTATAGAGTTCAGCTAAATAATTTCGAAGGCCCGCTTGATCTGCTTCTCTTTTTCATCAAAAGGGATGAGCTCAATATTTATGATATTCCCATCTCTCACATCACAAAAGAATTTCTTGTTTATATACGGCTGATGGAAGAGCTTGATCTCGATGTGGCCAGTGAGTTTATCTACATGGCAAGTATGCTGATGTCGATCAAAGCACGGATGATGCTTCCGCTGGATAATGAAGAAGCCGAAGAGCTTGATGAAAGCGATCCGCGCTACGAACTGGTGCAAAAACTGCTGGAGTATAAGCGCTACAAAGAGATGGCAGAAAAGCTGACCATAATTGATGAAGAGACACAAAAAAAATACTATCGCGGCTATTTGGATGCTGACGATGTGGACAAACAGGCCACCGGTGAAGCGCTGAAAGATGTAACCCTCTTCGATTTGATCGGAGCGTTCAGAAAAGTGCTGGCCGATATGCGGCGCCAGACATCCTACCACAGTGTAGAGAAGGTAAAACTCACTGTGGAGCAACAAGCTGAATTTATTCTGCAATCATTGCAAAAGCGTGGAAGAACAGCATTCACTCAGTTTTGCAGAGAATTGAATAACCGCCTCGCGGTTGTGGTCACGTTTCTGGCCATACTCGAAATGCTGAAAGAGCAACAAATAAATCTGTTCATCGAAAACAATGATCCCACCGATTTCTTCATAGATCTTAAACCTGTGGACGAAATTATAGGATCACCAAACAAAGAGACCTCTCTGTCATGAAGATCTTTATATACATACCCATACTACTCCTGTTTGCAGGTTGTGCAGGCACAAAATCAATCACGTATAATACCTCAACCGACGATCTTCTTTCATTCAGCAGCTTTATTGAAACCGATTTTTTAAGAAAACATCTGGAAGTAATTGCACATGATAGTCTTGAAGGACGCGGAACGGGTACGCAGGGCATTGAAAAGGCTGCATCTTATATCGCTGATTTTTATGAAGAATTACAGTTCACGCCAAAAGGTGATGATGGAAGCTGGTTTCAGCACTATACACTGAACGCCTCCATAACAGATAGCCTGGTTTATACAACCTACCGGATTGAAGGAACGGATACACTTAGGGTTAACCACAGCGTAGAGTCGATAGAATCTTATGGAGAGTATTACCGTTTGTTTGGCGGATCTGCCCCTATTGCCGCTGATATTGTATTTGCCGGTTTTGGAGTTAATGATCCAAGCCGGGGAGTTCTCAATCTTGATAGTGCCGATATTTCGGGTAACTGGGTTCTTCTCTTTGAAGATATCCCTCATATTGTAGATGGCGACACACTCATCAACCCGCAAATCAATTCGAATGATCGTCTCAGCCTGATTCTCCGGGAATCCAATGCCAGGGGAATCCTATTCATATCAGAACAGATTGAAGAGGAGTACACAATTCTTGCCCGCATGCAATCTAAAATTGTAGGGACTCCTGAAAATCTCACACTCGAATATCTTGACAGCGGCCAAAGCCGTAGTGGTTTCCCCGTTGGTTTTAAGAATGTACACCCTGAGCTGGCTGCCGAAATCCTTGGTTTAAGCGATCCTTCAGAGCTTGAATCCCTAAGAGATGGGCTCATTCAGAATATCACAAAGTTCAGGGCTCATAAAACCGGTTTTTATCTCGACTACACTCCATACTCTCGCGCAGGCGCCATCGAATCAAAAAATGTACTTGCCTACCTGGAAGGAACCGACCCCGATTTAAAGGATGAAGTAGTTGTGTTATTGGCACACTACGATCACATGGGAATAGGGGAACCGGATGCGTCCGGTGATATGATTTACAATGGCGCAGATGATAACGGAAGCGGTACGGTAGCATTAATGGCTATTGCAAATGCTTTGAACGAAGCCCGACAAAGTGGTTTCAAACCTAAGCGAAGCATTCTGTTCTTACATGTTTCAGGTGAGGAAGCAGGACTTCTCGGTTCAAGATACTATTCAGATCACCCCGTAATTCCAATTGAAAATACGATAGCAAATTTTAATGCCGATATGATTGGCCGCAGTGATCCGGAACAAACAGAAGCAGGGGATACGGATTATGTGTATCTGATTGGCGGTGATATCATTTCATCCGAACTGGATAGCATTGTTGTTGCAGCAAACAAACGAAGCGTAAACATGCAGCTGAACCGCAGATATAACGACCTTTCTGATCCGAGTCAAATTTACCGAAGAAGCGATCATTGGAATTTCGGGCGCTTCGGTGTGCCGTTTGTGTTCTTTTTCACAGGTCTGCATGCTGATTATCACCGGCCATCAGATACAGTTGATAAAATTGAATTTGATAAATACAGCCGTGTTGTTCAGCTTATTTACACCTCTTCTGTAAAAGTTGCGAACAGCGCATCCAGGCCGCAAGCTGATAATCAGGAGTTTATCGATATCACCGGCAGAATACCCCGGTAAGTTAAAACAGCCGGCATGAATACAATCCCTGAAA
Source organism: Balneolaceae bacterium (assembly GCA_007135335.1). Taxonomy (GTDB): domain Bacteria; phylum Bacteroidota; class Rhodothermia; order Balneolales; family Balneolaceae; genus Rhodohalobacter. The sequence goes on along the minus strand of SLJB01000109.1, from coordinate 15,305 downwards.
ATCTGCACTTTCCGCTTGACAATGTGAACATCCGGCGTACAGATACGCCTAAAGAAATTGGAACACCTCTGTTCACGAATAGCTGGATGAGCATCAGTGAAGACGAGTTTCGGATGACCGTTAATCATGTAGGCACCTTTTACGCCGGTTTCGGTTCAGAGGTTGAGTACTCATCTGTGCCGGAGGCATCACCATCATCACTTGAGCTTTATCTGAATGGGTCTGTTTATGGCGCAATACTTCATCAGCGACGAATTCTTCCCATTCATGGCAGCTCCTTCATCTTCGATGGAAAAGGAGTTATGATCTGCGGTGAATCCGGTGCGGGGAAATCATCAATTACAGCCGCATTTTGTCTGAATGGAGCAGAGTTTCTCACGGATGATGTAACCCCTTTTCAGTTTGAGAATAACCGGCCGCTCATTATTCCCCGCTCCGACAGAATTAAGTTATGGGAGAACAGTCTTAATCAGCTATCAAGGAATAAACAAGAGTTAACTAAAATCCGGCCTGAAGATGAAAAGTATTACATGCCGCTTGAACAGAGTGAGAGGGATACTCACCCTTTGCATACTGTGTTGTTAATAAAAGTGAAGGAATCTGGAGAGCCGGAATTTGAACCCGTACACAAAGTCAGCGCTTTTTCAGCTCTGCATGATGAAATCTACAGACTTGAGTACCTGAATTACATGCAGGAGGCCAAAAACAGTTACCTTAAAAAGATAGTTGATATCTGTAACCACTGTAATATTATAACTGTACACAGGCCATCTGATATTTCAATAATAGAAATGCATACAATTTTAGCTGAGTATTTACCGGGTATCTCTCACCGGTATTAAACAAATCTAATCTGTATTGAATTGCTCTTCTTTTATTATTATCTCATATTTAAAATCAACCATAATGAAAGGAAATAAGCAGCAGAAAAAGAAATCAAAATAAAAGTGTGGCAAAAGCCGGAATTCATTCTCCTGAAACATGAGGAATATTTTCCCGCCTTTCCTTTAATCCTCTGCGCGTCACAACACTTTCCTGATCTGATAATATTCTGACCCGCGATCTATGCATCAAGCCAACGTTACATATAAAAGATTATCAAACTCCGTGAGTGGCCTGCTCGATGATGAACTGGTTATGATGGACATTAAAAAGGGTAAATATTTCTCTTTAAACAAGGTGGCCACACGTGTTTGGGAAATCATTGAGGAGCCCCGCACACAGTCTGAAATTTGTAATGCGCTGCTTACAGAATACAATGTAGACCCTGATACCTGTAATAATGAGGTGTCGAAGCTTCTCGATGAAATGGTAAAGCTCGGGCTGGTTACCAAAAAGTAACAGGCCGGTATCTTTTTTTTATCTCATTCATCTAATTTGATACGTACTTTCTGAACAATCAGAACCTATCATTCGGTCTTGTAAATCTCACTGATTCAGGATTGAACAGAGAATTGTTGAGGAGGAATTATATCAGTTTGATCATTAGGATTGGCTTTTTGTTTTGATCAATTACTTCAATATAAGAGGGTTTGAGTATCACGACCAAATGAAATTCATATTGTGCAATTAAAGAGTAATTAATCTATATTTATGATGTATCATTATATAAGTAATGATAAGTAAAATAGATCTAATATAAATCAGAATGCCTAAAAAAATCGGCTCCATCACCCTTTACTCCATAGATGATCTGCATGAATTGCTGGGAATCAGTAAAATGACTCTTCGCGCATACCTTCGTGAGGGACGTCTGAAGGGAAGGAAACTCGGGGTTCAATGGTTTGTTACCGAGGAAGCTATCAGCAATTATTTTAATGAAGATGTAGAGGCTAAAGAGCAAAAGGAGGAGCCTCAGAAAATAATTAAGTATGTAGTTCAGGGAGTGAACGATCTGGTGAGTGAAACGGAAGTATGTTCTACCATTTCCGAAACACTTGAGTGCCTCCATAGCCAGGCGATCATTAGCTTGTTTCAGGTACAGATTACCGATACAGAATCAGATGAAATCATTGAAATTATAAAAGCCCGCGATTTTATCGATCGCTACTCAAATCAATAAATACTATGAAACTTGAGCAGACAGCACTGCAAAAAATTGAGTTTGGCAATGAAGCCGAAGATATTTACTACTGCCTGATTGATACCCGTGTAAGCCCGAATGGTTTGAACATTCAAAAAATGAAACTTACAGATCCCCGAAATATTGATCAGCATTTTCGTCAAAATGGATGTCTGTTGATGTTTGACGAAAATGAAATCAACGAATTAACCGAGAGGGAAGAGATTCATCCTGATGAGCTCCACAAATCACTATTTGAGTTTGCCATTCAAGAGAAAATCATTCAACCGGATTAGCCTTCCAATTTCACTTTGAACGGCTCATTTTTTTTCCACCATAGTGATGCCTGAATCAGTGAGCAGATTGTTTTCCCATCGTCAATATCACCCGACTCTATCATTCTGAGAGCTTCTGAGAAAGAGAGCCTGTAATTTAACAGGAATTCATCGTCATCAACATTTTGTTCCTGCATCTTCAACCCCCAGGCAACATATACATGAATAATTTCATCTGAGTATCCAATTGCAGGGAAAAAATCGCCGGCTTTTTCCAGTCTCTCACACAGTATACCGCACTCCTCTTGCAACTCTCTTGTTGCCGTTGTTTGAGGTGATTCTCCTTTATCAATTTTCCCCGCCGGAACCTCAATAAACAATTTTCTTGGGGGGTACCGGTACTGTTTCACCAGCATGATGGTGCCATCTTCAAAAACCGGAACTACCGCACTTGCTCCGGGGTGCTCAATCCACTCTCTGGCAGAGGGCTTTTTATCGGGCAGCTCTATTTCATCTTCATACACGTGCAGTAAATTGCCTTCATACACTTTCTTTGATGAGATCTGTTTTTCTTCAAGATAGTGCAGTAAGCGGTTTAGTTCTATTTCCTTATCTTGCATCAGTAACTATTTAAAAATTGTGTATTATTAGCCAACGTTTTCGATTAAAAAGCAATCCCTGCATGAGAGAAGCTTCGAACATTGACGGTAAAAAGGTATCAGTAAAAGATGACATATTCACTTGGTCTAATTTAATCTCTTTCAGCCGAGTTCTTGTTGTAATCCCTATCATTTATCTGCACCTTGAGGACGAAGAGAGATTCCGAACCATCATTGCCGCACTTATTGTGTATGGTGTAATATCTGATTATCTGGACGGACTGGTTGCAAGGTGGAGAAATGAGATTTCTGAACTTGGCAAAGTACTGGATCCGGTTGCCGATAAATTAATGGCTTTTTTCCTATTTCTATACACTGTAATGATCGGGTGGATCCCTGTTTGGTATTTTGTGATAGGAGTGGTCCGTGATCTGTTGATTATGGCAGGTTCCGCACAAATAAAAAAGAGAAGAGGGAAGGTGGCTATGTCTGTAATGTCCGGTAAAATATCTGTAAACATCATGGCTATTTATTGGATATCTGTCTTTTTCTTCAGGGATGCCACAGACGTACACACATTTTTGTTATATACCTCAGTTGCGGTAATGGTATATTCCTTTGTTGAATACGCTATACGCCATAAACGAATTATTGAAGGCGCTGATTTTAATTAAACATTTGAGATTGATTACTCCATGAGCTGGTTAGATAAACTTGGGTTAAAGAAAAAAGAAAAACTTGATAAAGGACTTGAGAAAAGTCGTGAAGGACTGCTCAATAAGATCGGTAAAAGCATTGCCGGCAAAGATAAGATTGATGATGCCACACTCGATGATCTGGAAGATGCTCTGATCACTTCCGATGTTGGTGTAAAAACTACCGTTGAAATTATCCGACGGCTCGAAGAGCGGGTAGCGCGTGATAAATTTATTTCGCAAAGTGAGCTTCAGGAGATCATGCGCGATGAAATCGGCTCACTTCTCATAGAAAACAGTACAGACAAACCTGCAGAATTTGATGCTGATTTTTCCCACAAGCCCCACGTGATTCTAATTGTAGGTGTAAACGGAGTAGGCAAAACTACAACAATCGGGAAGCTGGCACACCTCTACAAACAAGCCGGGAAAAAAGTAGTACTTGGTGCGGCCGATACTTTCCGGGCTGCGGCCGTTGATCAGCTTACTATCTGGAGTGAACGCGCGGGTGTATCCATCATACAACAGGGGCAAAATGCTGATCCCGCCGCTGTTGCTTACGACACCGTTGCATCGGCAGTGTCAAAAGGAGCAGATATTGCACTTATTGATACAGCCGGCCGTCTTCACAACAAGAAATCGCTTATGGAAGAGCTCGGTAAAATTAAACGTGTGATGGGCAAAGTAGTTGACGGTGCTCCCCACGAAATTCTGCTGGTACTGGATGCTTCAACCGGCCAAAATGCCAAACAACAGGCATCAGCATTTACTGAAGTGGTTGATGTTACCGGATTGGTACTCACTAAACTTGATGGTACCGCAAAAGGCGGTATTGTAATAGGCGTATCCAACGAGCTTAGCGTGCCTGTAAAATATATTGGCGTTGGGGAACAGATAGAAGATCTTCAGGTATTTGACCGCCTCACTTTTGTAAATGCGCTATTCGGTGAATCTGCGTAATATGAAATCTTAAGCTTTACAATATCACTCTTGTTTATTAACATGCCAAAAACTAAAGGGCATGTTCTCAGCTACAACACAATTTCATCCGGGGGATACCTGCATTCGCCATAAGTGCGTTTTAATGGGCATTGTCTGTTTTTTATGGATTTTTACCCCACATCTTTCAACGGCTAATCCTAACCTGTCTGACGCATTTGACAAAGCTCGGCAGCATTTTTATCTGAATGAATTTGACGAAGCTTATAGTATCCTTTCCCATATATCTCAAGAAGCCTGTAAATCCTCTGAAACGGCAGATCTGTGTGTACAAATTAAAACCATTCAATCAAGTATCTACATACGCAAGGCTGAATATGATGCAGCCGAAGACGTGATAAACCGGGCACTTTTAAAAATAGATGAATCCGAAAATGTAACTCCCGGCACCACCATCAAATTGTTTGTGCAAAATTCTTTTCTCTTATCAGCTATCTACAATATACAAGATGCTTTTACCTTGGCTGAACGGGCACTCATACTCGCTGAAGAGCAAGATGTAGCAGGACCGGAAAGAGCAGGAATATTTCTTCTTCGCGGTAGACTTCATCACGAAGACGGTAATTTTAACGAAGCCATTGCAGATTACACGACTGCCCAACAGATTCTGGATTCCTCAGAGCGCACGCTTGAGGTGAGCGTCATGCTTACTGTGCTTCACAACAACATCGGAATAAGCTACCGCAGGCTTGGTAGTATAAATATGGCAATGGAGCACTTTCAAACCAACCTTGCACTTGTTCGGGAAACCTTTGGAGAGAATCATCAAGAATTGGGTTATGCCTATAACAGTATTGGCACGGTTTACTACACTATAGGTGATCTTGCAACAGCCGCAAATTATTTTGAGCGTTCAGCCTCTATTTCCCGTACAAATTTAGGGGAAAACAGCTCACTGTATCTCGCAGCTCTGAATAATGCGGGCATTTCATATATCCGCATGGGCGACCTCACCACAGCAACAAATGTATTGGAACGGGCACAGCGACTTAAAGAAACCAACTTGGGGCTTAATCATCTTGAAACTGCAGTAGGGTATCTTAATCTTGCATATATTTATTATCAAAATGAAAAGTTCAATGATGCGCATAGAAACTATGAGCTGGCTATCTCAGTATATATTGCTCATTTTGGTGAAAATCATCCTAGTCTTGTATCCCCTATTATACAATTCGGAGATTTTTACAGGCAAATTGGAGAGGTTGATCTCGCCAGGGAGCAATTCCGGAAAGCCCTCGATATCGCTGAGTCCCGATTGGGCAGCAACCATCCTGATGTCTGGGATATTACCCGAAAAATCGGATCTGTGTACCTGGATCAGGGTCTCTATTCAGAAGCTGTAAAATACTTTCGGTCAGCCATTGAGCAAATCAGAGAAAACAGCGGTTTACAACTGAATGAAGCTATTGAGTTTGATACCATTTCACATCCTCTTGAGTTGCTTAATGCCCTGCGGGGAATGGCTAATGCAAACCTGATGAAGTACCGTGCGGTTGGTAATCAGGATTATCTCAATACTGCGCAAAATTACTACGATAATGCTGCAGAACTTGTAGAGTATCTGCAAACACGCTATCAAAGTGAAGCATCAAAATTAAGTCTTTTGGAAGAAAACTATGTAATCTTCAGTAACGCTATTGAAGTTTTTTACCATCAATACAGTGAAACCGGACACCGGGAATGGGCTGATCAAATTTTTGAATGGAGCGAACGCATGCGGGCTCGCCTTGCGCTTGAGTTACTGCAAAATGTGAATGCCCGGAATTTTGCCGGAGTTCCTCATGATATCTTACAGAGCGAAGAAGAACTGAGCCGGGCCATCACCCATTATTACCGACGTATACACATAGAACAGGAGAACGGGTTTGAAGCCGATGAACAACTAATCTCTGCGTTCAAAGACTCCCTTTTTTATGCCAAGCAAGAATTACAGGAGTTCACACAGTCACTAGAAAAGAACTACCCATCCTACCATTTCCTGAAATACAATACGAAACCGGCAACCTTACAGCAGGCACAGGCACTTTTAAGTGAAGATGAGACCTTGATCAGTTACATCTTTACTGAAGATAACCTTTTAGCACTACTCATAGACCGGGATAACTATTCAATTGTAAATTTAGGTGACGCATCATCTCTTCCGGAACAGATTGAAACCCTTCGGGGGGCCGTCATTAGCAGTTCGTCCCGTGAGTATTCAGAACTTGCTTATCAATTATATCAAACACTGGTTGAACCACTACGCAGTAATTTATCGACTGAAAAGCTCATTGTTGTCCCGGATCATGCTCTGCATTTTTTACCGTTTGAACTGCTCCTCACATCGGAAAATAAACCGCAAAACCGATTTCACCAGATGCCTTTTCTGATTAATGATTATCAGGTTTCTTACGCACCTTCTGTTTCAATGCTGCAACACATGGCGGATCGAAAACCCGATAATCCAAGGAATTTTCTTGCTATGGCTCCTTTCAATAACTCCATTGATGATTATATCCTGTCTGACGGTATTCAGCGCTACGCCGGAACCTTATCACCATTACCCCTAACACGGTACGAAACAACTCAAATTGCCGGCCTCTTTCGTCAGCGCAGAGGATTTATGGACTTTTTCTTTCCTGAAAATGCTGATGTCTTTCTTGACCGTGAGGCATCAAAAAGCCGTCTGGAATCTGTTGGGTTGCAACAGTATGCCTTCATCCATTTTGCAACCCACGCTTTTATAAATGAATCTAATCCACAGTTTTCGGGTATTGCTCTTTGGGGGGATGATGAAGAATCTGACAATGGAATTGTCTATGTATCCGATATTTACAATCTCAATCTGAATGCTGATTTAGTAGTTCTCGGAGCGTGTGAAACCGGGCTTGGAACCATGTACAGAGGCGAGGGAATCATCGGGTTTACACGGGCATTTATCTACGCCGGGGCTTCAAATCTGGTGGTATCGAAGTGGAGGGTTAACGACCAGCCTACTTCTAAATTGATGATTCATTTTTATGAGTATATCAGAAATGGCCACTCGTATAGTGAAGCGTTGCAACGCGCCAAACTGGAGCTTGTGAATCACCCGGAGTATGCCGCACCTGTTAACTGGGCGGCTTTTATATTACAGGGGAGGTAACGGGCTGATACTTTATATCAGAATTATAGATTATTTTTCGTTTAGCGGCTAAGAAACTTGGGACTTTTGGTTCATCTAATCGCAGATTGATTGTTGTAAATAGTCATTTTTCAATCCCTGTGTATTTTTTGTAAATAGCTCTGTATCCAAATAATCTTGCTAAAGGCCCAATAGAATTTATTAGTACATTTTGTAGACCCATAGGAATGGCTGCAAGCCTTGACGGGCTCTCCAAATATCTTGCTGTTACCATTGCCTGTAAAAAGGGTAATTTTCCCTCTTTAACTTTGCCATCATTTATCATCCCAAACAGGTTTTCGAGAAATAAATCTACATCTATTCCCGGTGTTATCGTTTGGATAAATTCAGCCGGTACATCGGAAGTATTGTAATGGTTATGAGGTTTATTTTTTGGTAAAACAACTAATTCTCCGGCACTAATGTACTTCTGCTCCCCGTCTATAAGGCAGGTCAGTCTCCCTGAGATTACTTTAAAAGACTCTTCCTGTAAGATATGAATGTGGTCATCTACAGCTTTACCTTTACTTTTTAAGGTCACTTTTACAGTAACTCTTTCTCCGTTCGTGTCTGAAGAGGTTTCAATAAACTCAATTGTATCTCCGCTACGTTTGTCGATTAGTATTTGTCCTTTGGCTGGCATTATTTTTCCTTTAGAAGACAGAGTTTAATTTTCAGGAACTAAATACTACGATAGTTTTGAGTTTTTCCTTGCTTCATATGCAAGCTTTATCGTGTTGATTTCAATATCAAAATGAAGAAGCTTTATTTTTGTAAAGCCATATAACCATTAATCAGCCCGTACCCGGATTCCAAACGCATTTTTGGGATTTGAAATAAGCAACTGCATGATCTCCTCGTCGTTAAATCCGCGATCTGCCAGTTCAGGAACAAGAAAATCGAACAGATCGGAATATCCGCGAAAACTTCCGCCCTTTTCCTCGCCAACATCATACCAGCCGGCATCATGCGAAATTAATAATTGGTTCAAGAACCCGGCTTCTTTCAGGCGCATAATCCGATTAGCATACCAATCTATACTGCCGTGTTCTCCATCCTCATGTTCCGGGCTGAATTGTACATTATCTAACGCTATCCATGCTCCCAGGTTTGCAGCCTCAAGATTTCCCTCAAGCGAACCTGATTGAGCGTGAGTCCACACCCAGGCTTCAGGCCGAACCCCTGAGCTCCTCAGCAATTCGATTTGTTCTATCGCGGGCAGATCCCCGATTGTGTGAGACAAAATCGTTAGCCCTGTCCGGTGGTGTGTAATAGCTGCCGCTTCCACCAGTTTTCGATGAAGCTCCGTTAAAGGCTGTTCCTCTGCTACAGACATTTTTATAAATCCCGGCCTGATTTCGCTCCCGTCGATACCATTCTCAAATTCATCAATCCAGCGTTCGGCAATCTCTTCGGCCGTTTCGTGGTGTGCATAATCCGGTACAAAACGATTATCCACGGCTCCATAAAATCCGGTATTTGTAAGAATCATCACCCCAGACCTTCTCGATAACTCCGCAAGAACAAACGGATCGCGTCCAAGGTATGCCGGTGTACAATCAATAAACGTATCAATACCGCGGCCGCTTGCCTCCAGAAAATAGGGCAGGGCTCGTTCAATCACTTCTTCGCGCTCCCATCGATGATACCCCGTACTATCAGCTCCGATCCAGTCTACCATTACATGTTCATGCGTGAGTGTAACGCCCAAATCTGAAGAAAATACGGCGCCATTTACCGTCATGATTGGATGGCCGCTCTCCTCAGTTTTGCATGCGAAGAATAATAGAAAAATGAGAAGCAGCGCCGGTATCCGGTCTTTATGAAGCATTTTAAAATTGGTTTCTGGTGATTTCTTTAAACCTGAACACGATTCTAAATCAGGGAAAAGGACTCCTATCCTGTGTAAAGGAGTAAGAGAAAAATTATATAAAATAATGACAACCTAAAAAATAAACCGCCAACGCCGCTAATATAACGCAAAGAACATAACTAAATAACCTTTGTGGTTCTCTGCGCCCATGGCCGTTAAAAAAAACATGGCCTTAATTATTTTAAAAGGATTTTTTTCACACCCCGAGAAAGAGCGGTTTTATTGACTCTGTAGAAAAACAATCTCAGACGAACTGAGTTTTTGAATCAAAGTAAAATCCATGCAAGTACCTGCACCGTAATCAGCCCGGTAATTCCCATAATCAGCGTTGATATAGTGTGCGTTTTAAGTGCTGTTGATGTATCCATTTCTGAAAATTTAGCCACCACCCAGAAGTAGCTGTCGTTAACGTGCGAAACGGTTAATGAGCCGGCACCGATTGCCAGCACAACCAGTGCCGCACCAATTGTGGAATCAAATCCAAGCGGCGCAAGAAGGGGGGCAGTTATGGCTGCGGCAGTGATAATGGCTACGGTTGATGATCCCTGAGCTGTTTTCAGAAAAGCGGCAATTAAAAAAGGTATCAAGACACCCAGGCCCCCAATTTCTGCAAACTGTGATGCAAACTCACCAAGATCTGTTTCCCGAAGCACAGCTCCAAAAGCCCCGCCTGCACCGGTTATCAGAATAATGATGCCTGCTTTTTTCAAGGCCTCTTCAAGCCAGACATTCTGAATTTTTTTACCCCCGCCACGAACCATTAAAAAAGAGAGTACAGCGCCTATCAGCAGTGCAATAATCGGGTCGCCCACAAATTGAAAAAATGAGAAGGCCCAGCCATCACCAAACGGAGCGGAGGGCAGTTCAGCGATGGATTTTATAGCAATCAAAAAGATAGGTGTAAGAATGGGCAGTACCGCAAGCTTGAATGAGGGCGGAATTTTGGGTTTCTCGCTCTCTAATTCAGATAGTTCAAATTCTATGTTATATCTCTTACAAAAGAGTGTAGCCCAGGCCAGAGAAGCCATCAATACAGGTAGTGAAACAATGAGTCCTAAAATTAAAACCCAGCCAACATCAGCTCCCAGTGTAGCTGCCGCGGCAAGCGGACCCGGTGTGGGAGGTACAAAAACATGCGTTGCATATAAGCCGGATGAGAGTGCAACTGCAAGTACGGCAAGTGATATCTTCGCACGTTTAGCAATGGCTTTGTTAAGTGCTGAAAGAACTATAAAACCTGAATCACAAAAAACGGGAATGGAGACTATGTAACCTGTGAGACTCATGGATAGCGGTGAATTTTTTTCACCAACCTTATCCAGAATTTTGTTCGCAAGCACTTTTGCGCCCCCGCTTCTGTCAAGATATTCGCCAATAATTGCACCGGCGGCAATCACGATACCTATACTTCGCAAGGTGGCTCCAAAACCATCTGCAAGTGCACCAACCAGTACAACCGCTTCGAGGCTCCCCAAAAAACCCATCAGAATGGCACCAAAAAGCAGGGCGAGAAATGGGTGAAGATTAAACCGAACCGTTAATAAAACAATAAGGCCAACTACAATCAGTAACGAAATAAAAATACCCATGAAATGTAATTCAATTATCAGGCGAAGTTCAAATGCCTTCTAATATCTCAATTTTTTGAGACTTTACAACTTCATGGAGCGTATTAATCCAATTTATATCAAATGCCGGCGACTATGGGAAGAGCCGCCGGCAATACGCCAAGGTGTATCAGAGAATATTCTTAGGCCTGGCCGGGCTGAGCTGCAATTGCTTCACGCGATTCTATGAACGCGGCTTTTTTCTCAATTATATACTCTTTAATTCCATTCGCTGTGATGTAAACCACGGGAATCAGCACAAGAGTAATCAATGTAGATGCAGTGAGTCCGCCAATTACAACACGTGCTAGTGCTGCCTGTATTTCACCACCGGCACCCCATCCAAAAGAGAGCGGAAGTAAACCGAGAACTGTGGTCAGTGTGGTCATCAAAATCGGCCGTAAGCGCAGTCTGCCAGACTCAATCACCGCTTCGATAACACTCAGATTACGCTCACGCCTCATCAGATTTATATAATCAACCAGCACAATTGCATTGTTCACCACAATGCCAACCAGCATTATTACCCCCATAATGCTTTGCATGTTGAAAGTGGTGTTGGTAAGGAGCATGGTTGGTATTATCCCAACAATAGCCACCGGTACGGCAAACATAACGATTAGCGGATCAAGAAAACGTTCGAACTGAGCTGCCATCACCATATAAATCAGCGCAAGAGCCATCAAAATAGAGATGATAAAGTCTGTCTGGGCGCGCTGCTGCTCCTCGTACTCGCCGCCGTAAACAACGGAAAATCCTGTTGGCATGGGTAGATCAGATAGTTCAGCCTGTATTTTCTGCACTGCCTGACCCAGCGGCACTCCACTCTGCAGATTAGCTGTAATGAAAGTTACCCGCTGCCCGTTAATTCGATTTATTGATACCGGGCCCCGGGAAGCTTGCTGGTCAATCACGGTTGAGATGGGGATTATATCGCCCATGGCTGAGCGAACAGATATATTTTCAATATCGAGTGTGCTCATTCTGTCCTGCTCCTGCAGACGAACGGTAATGGGGTACTCATCGCCGCCATCCCTGAAGACACCCGCACGGGTACCGCCAACGTTTGCCTGCACTGCCTGTGCAACTTCGCGGGCTGTTAACCCAAGCTGGGCAATTTTTTCACGGTCAAAAATAATGTTTTGCTCGGGACGGCCTTCCTCGCGGTCTGAACGTACACCGCGAACTTCCGGAATACGCTCCATTCTGCGGCGAATTTCATCAGCCAGTTCACTTGCTGTTTCAATGTCATAACCCCGAAGCTGAATCTGCACGGCTTCATCGCCGCCCGATCCAAAAATTCGGCGCAGAATCCATAATCCACTCTGAGCACGTACTCTAAAAAATCCACCGGGAATACTTCCTTCAATCTCATCACGAATCTGATCGGCCAGCTCCGAGGAACTTACTGTTCTTTGGCTCACATCAACCAGATTCAGCTCAACCTGTGCACGGCCATTCCGCACATCGGTCGAGATATATTTAACCTGATCCATTGGAACAATGGCAGTTACTTTCTCTTTTAGCTCTGTCAGATATCGGTTTGAAACGGCAATGTTCATACCATCTTCAAGAATAAAATCGATTCGAATTTCATCGGCTTCAGTCTCGGGCGCAAGTTCAGTGTCAATGAATCCGGCACCGTAAACAGAGATACCAATTAAGACGGTTGCAACACCAAAAACAACATATTTTCTGTTGATGGCTTTACGAAGAAAGCCGCTGTAACTGTTTTCAAACTTCTCAAAGAAAATCTGGAAACGGCCTTTATCTTTAGCTGTAAGCTCAGTTTCCGGTTTGATTGTCATGAACTTACTCGCAAGCATCGGTACAAGTGTCAGAGCAATAAACAGTGAACAAACCAGTGCAAAAACTACAACCAGGGCAAGCTCCTGAAACATGGTTCCTGTAATGGTCTGCATAAAGACAACCGGAAGGAAAATTACCGAGGTAGTAATGGTTGATGCCACAATAGCGCCGGCCACTTCCCGTGTACCCACAAGAGACGCCTCCGTCAGAGACTTGCCGTTACTTCGAAGCCTCACAATATTCTCGAGTACCACAATGGCGTTATCAACAATGAGACCTACACCAAGAGCGAGCCCCCCGAAACTCATTTGATTCAGGGTTAATCCAGAGAAAAACAGAAGCCCAAATGTTGCAATAATGGAGACCGGGATAGCCAGAGAGATGATAAACGTTGTAGAGCCATTCCGCAAAAACAGGTAAAGAATAAAAATAGCAAGCAATGCCCCCCACATGGCCGACTGCTGCACGTTATCGATGGAGTTTTGAATAAAATCACTTTGATCTGTTACAACAAGCAGGTTCAGATCGTCGCGTTCACTGTTGATTCTTTCTATTTCCCGTTGTATTCCCCGCGATACTTCAACAGTATTTGCACCGGACTGTTTACGGATACCCATTCGAATCATCGGCACATCATTCACCTCTACCACACGCCCGATTTCTGCATATGCATCTTCAACGGTGGCCACATCGCGTACACGTACAGGCCGGTCATCAATCCTGGTAATAATAGTTTCTGCAATCTGATCTATGGATGTGAACTCCCCAAGAGTTCGGACATAAAGCTGGGTAAAACCATCCTTAACATTCCCTCCCGGCAACGTTGAATTTTCAGCTACAATGGCATTTCGAACGTCTGTAGCTGTTAAACCGCTGGCCATCATCCGGTCTCGTTTCAGGTTTACCAGAATTTCGCGATACACCCCTCCCCATACATCGATAGAGCCCACACCGGGAATTTGTTCCAGGCGTTTTGATATATCTCTTTCAAGCAGGCGAGTCAATTCATCCAGCGCCCGGGTTGATTGAGCTCCGAGAATAACAATGGGCGATTCGTTGGGATCGAATTTTCGAACACGGGGAGCTTCTGCTTCTTCAGGCAGACTTCGGCGAACCCGGTCTAATGCTGCACGAACATCGTTAGCAGCCTCATCCAAATTTGTATTTTGCGCAAAATTCAGTGTTACATTGCTTCGTCCTTCTTCTGAACGTGAGGTAACCTCATCGATATTGGCAACCCCGGCAATAGCATTTTCAATCTGATCGGTTATAATTACCTCTATTTCCTCAGGCCCAACATTCGGGTAATCAACCGAAATGGATAGCCTCGGAAATTCAATTGGCGGCAACAAATCAACAGGCAAATACCTGAAGCCAACAATTCCAAGCACAATCACAATGAGATAAACCATTGTGGTTGCAATCGGACGTTTTACGGAAGTATCAGTTAAACCCATTTTTATTCACTTTATATTTTAAAAGGCTTCTCTATCGTTCGGCCACGTTTCCGTTCATAATTTCACGAAGAAGATCCTGCGGCTGCAGCCTTTGCATCTCCATAATGTTGTTCCAGCTTACAGGCCGGACCCTTGCCTGCGGGCTGTTATCTCTGAAAATGAGATTCTGCCCAACGGTTACCACCCAATCTCCACTGCGAATACCTGCCACCCCGGCCGCATCGCGACCCCGGGCTATGATTTCAATAGGGACAAACTCCACATCTGTTGGATTGCTTAAACCCGGCATCGATTCACCTGCTTCAAGTTCTTCGAGCAGATCGGCTTCAATACCAAAACTGGTAGCAACAAATACTCCGGTTTCTCCCGATTGCGGGTTTCTGTAAATAGCGCTGAGTGGTATAATTGTAACCTGCTCGCTTTCTCCGTAGAGAACATCTACTGTAACAAACATACCGGGAAGTAGCAGACCCTGTTCATTATCAATATCAATTTCTGCTTCAGTGCTAAAACTCCCTGCGCCCAAAAAAGGAGAGATTCGTGAAATTTCTCCGGTTATCACCGTATCCTGAATGTTCTCAGAGAAAACTCTCGCGGTGTTACCACTTTGAATATATCCAAGCATTCGTTCAGTTAAATTTATGGTAATTTTGGATCGACTCAGATCACCAACAGTAAAAAGCCGGGTGGCATTACTCACCTGCATGCCTATTTCCGCATTTCGCTGGCCTAAGGTTCCATTAACCGGCGATCGGATAACTGTCTGTTCAAGCGCATCATTCTGCTC
>SLJB01000079.1 GCA_007135335.1 Balneolaceae bacterium | reverse complement strand
TTTTCCCTCTGATTCTTTCAATCGTTGCAGCAACATTGTAGTTTTCCCGGTTCCCCGCTGGCCGGTTATTACAATCAACCGTTCTCTCCGCAGAGATATCTCCGGAAATTGGTAAAAATGGAGGATTCAGTGACTATTTACCTGGTTGGCAGCAAAAGGTTGGGCAACCGATTAATACTCGGTGTGGAAAAGCAGAACCATGCCAACTTCTTCTGAGCTGTAATCGAACCCATCCTTTCTTAATTAAACTTTAATGCGGATATTTTATTGAATCTTAGAGAAATAGTTAACTACAGGTCTCTGCCAATTGGCTGATCTGTGCAGCTCCTTCAGGAGATTTTGCAACATCAATCCAGTAACTGCGGGATCGTTCCAGAAGTTCATTTGCTTCTGCGTGCTTGCCGTTCGCACAGTGCACTCCAGCAAGCACTGCGTTTGCTCTCGCTACAAACGGGCTGTCATCCCCGTGGCCAATCTCCATCAATTTTGATACAGACTCCTCAGCGTATTCCATAGCACTGTCAGCATCGCCCAACAGAAGGTAGCGGCGGGCATGCAGCATATCTGCTACTGCGGGGCGTGTATCCGCAATATTTACCGCTCCAATGATGGATTCATACTCTTCAAGTGATTCTCCCGCAAGATCAGCATCCCCTCTGTCAAGAGCGTGCCGGCCCTGCATCAGCAGCAGATTCGACCAAAGAAGTACATCGCCGGATTCCCTTGCCTCATCCAGCATATTATTCAAAGTCCGGATCGATGACGAATTCACATCCGGGCCGCTCATCTCAACGCGCAACCTCATGTGGTCTGTTACATTTGCCGTTCTTGGCGGAACAGCATCCGGTATATTATCCGCATAGTGGCTCTCAGCAGCGGCAGCTCTTTCGGGAAGATGGAGTTCAGCTGCAGTTTGTAAAACGCGAATCAACCAGACCGTGGTCAGAGAATTCCGCGGGGCTGCAACTTTCCCTACATCCATCACCTCTTCAAACAACGGCAATGCCAGATGCAGTTTCCCGGCAGCAGAGTAGGCCCTTGCCAGATCTTCCAATGATCGTGCATGTTCAAAATTCATCTCACCATAAAGATCTTTTGAAGCATCCACCATACTGCCAAGCAGTTCCACAGCTTCCGCAGATTGCGCATTCTGATAGAGTGCGCTTCCATACACACGAGTTGCGTTTATTAAAATGGGGTTTGAAGTACCGCCATACAGATTATCAGCTATCCGCCAGGCGCGTTCAGCTGTGGGCAGTTCCAGATCATGCATTCCGAGATGGCCTTTAGCATCCTTCAGATACATCAGAGCAGAGA
The DNA here is from genome assembly GCA_007135335.1 of Balneolaceae bacterium. Taxonomy (GTDB): domain Bacteria; phylum Bacteroidota; class Rhodothermia; order Balneolales; family Balneolaceae; genus Rhodohalobacter. The sequence goes on along the minus strand of SLJB01000079.1, from coordinate 11,927 downwards.
TACACCCGCTGCTCTGTTCAAGAGTACCGGCGCAGGCAAGATCAACCGCTTCTGCTGCACTTTCATACGCCCCCCGGTAATCTGCAAGAATACTTCTCGAATCGTGCAGAACAAGCAGAAGCTGGCTTTGAAGCAGATTTGTATCTTCATCGAGTCCACGCAGATCAGCCAGCGTTTCCGTTACAATATCTATTGCATCTTCAAACCGGTTGGCAAGATTCAGCGTAAATGCATACTCATATCGAATTTCACCTGTAGTTATGGGATCCAGCAGTGCTCCCTCATCAATAAGCGTAAGAGATTTTTCAAAGTGATCGCGTGCCCGATCGATCACACTCAGACCAAAATAGGTTCTGCCGATAACCCCATGCATTTCAGCTGCTAAAACCGGCCGGTCTGCAAGTTCACTATCCACCATAACTGAACCCTGCTCGAGAATGTCGAATATGGAAGGAACATCCCCTTCAGATATATACGGATTTGCCGCTGTAATCATGTTTGTTAAGAACTCTTTAACAGCTGTGGCTCTTTCCGATTCAAGAAGAGCTCTCTCTGCCTCAATCCGGGTTTGATTCGATTGCCAGAGGATACCACCCACTCCAGCAAAGAACAGGAGTGCAGACAGCGTACCCAATGCAACTCCCAATTTATTGCGGCGTACAAATTTTCCCCATCTGTAGGTGCGTGATTCCGGGCGGGCACTGATTGGAAGGTCCTTTAAATAATTGAGGATATCCCGGTTCAGCTGCTCTGCAGAACTGTATCTCATCTCAGATTCTTTGCTCAGAGCTTTCAGAATGATCGTTTCCGGATCTCCAGTGAGCTCGTTCACAAGTGCCTTTTTAGTAGTTGAACGGTTTTCACAGATACCTTTCAGTTGATCCTCATCAAATGAAGTGATTTTCCTGCCGGGCTTTTCGGGTTCTTCACCCAGAATAATCCGCTCAGCTTCAAGCATGGAATTCCCGCTGAACGTAAATGGCAACTCACCACAGAGCAGTTTATAGAGCACCATTCCCAACTGGTAAATATCTGATGATGTATTTACCTGTTTTCCGCGAATCTGCTCAGGACTGGCATATTCAGGCGTAAGCAAGCGAAACCCGGTACGTGTAAGAATCGGTTCATCCGTTTCGTCCACAAGTTTTGCGATACCGAAATCGAGAAGTTTTACCTGACCCTCATTTGTAACCAGAATATTACCCGGCTTTAAATCCCGGTGGATTACCAGGTTTTGATGGGCATACTGAAGAGCTTCACAAACCTGGGTAAAAAGCCCCAACCGGTCGCGGATACTCAAACGGTGTGCATCACAATACTCTGTAATGGGTACACCCTCCACATACTCCATAACAAAGTAGGGGCGCCCGTCTTCGGTTAAGCCGCCATCAATCAGGTGGGTAATATTGGGATGGCTGAATTGTGCAAGAATTTGCCGCTCACGATGAAACCGCGCCAGAATATCCTCACTGTCCATTCCTCTGCGCAGAATTTTTACGGCTACTTCCCGCTTGTACACATCATCAGAACGTTCAGCAAGATAAACTGAACCCATGCCGCCACGGCCTATTTTTTTCAGAATTCTGTATGATCCTGCCTGACCCGTTTCGGGCGGCAGATCTGATAACTCGTCATACGCCGGGCTTATCAGATCTGAGGCCATCTCTTCAAAGTATTTTTCTGATGATTCATCAACCCTCAGCAGGGTAAGAAGCTCTTTTCGCATACCTTCATCGGGACAATTTTCAGAAAGGAATGTGGATCGCTCTTTCTCAGACATTACGGAAACCTGATCGTACAGTTCTGCAAGTTTCTCCCAGTTATTTGAATTTGATTGGCTCATAAACAGTACCGAGTTGAAGTGAAGACTATAATAATTAGTTACTAAATGAACCCCGATAATTTATATAAACTGCCTCTGCATGGCAATCTTTATTGAAAAGCTCTGCAAAAATCTCTACAGTTTTATCTATTTTGATTTTTTAAGAAAAAACCTATCAGCCATGCGAATTGATCATCTCGGTATTGCAGTAAAACATCTTGATTCAGCAATTTCCACATATGAAAAAATACTGAACCAACCCTGTTACAAAAGGGAAGTGGTTGAGGAGCAGCGTGTTGAAACAGCTTTTTTTAAGACGGGTGAATCAAAAGTTGAACTGCTTGGAGCTACAGACCCTGATTCGGTAATCGAAACCTTCATCGGGAAACGTGGCGAAGGATTGCATCACGTTGCCTTTGAGGTTGATGATCTTGAATCTGAGATTGCCCGCCTGAAAAAAGAAGGTTTTACGCTGTTGAATGAAATACCCAAAAAAGGCGCTGATAACAAACGGATTGTGTTCCTCCACCCCAAACAAAGTCATGGTGTACTTATCGAATTATGTGAATCTGTTTAGAAACGGAGCATTGTTATGGGAATGCTTTGATGCCCAACAGCTGCTCAGAGCCCTCTTTTCTCGAGATATTTGATGATATATTTGCCAAACACATCAAATTCAAGATTCACAAGATCTCCTACTTTTTTGTCCTTTAGATTAGTAAAATCCCATGTGTAGGGAATAATGGCCACCGTAAATTCGCTTCCCGGCTCATCTCTCGCTACGGTGAGGCTTATTCCATCCATCGCAACACTTCCTCTGCCAACAATATAATCATCAAACTCTTCCGGAAATTTTATCCTCAGCAAGAGATCAGCTCCTTGTTTATCGATCTGTGTGATGGTGCCAACGGTATCCACATGGCCTTGCACGATATGGCCTTCGATTGCTTTTTCAAGCGTTAATGATCGCTCCAGATTCACGGGGCTGCCTGCCGCCAGTTTTCCGAGATTGGTTTTTCTCAGAGTTTCATCCACACACTGTACAGTAAACTGTTCCTCATCAAACGAAACTACCGTGAGACAAACCCCATTTACTGCAATACTTTCATCTACATGAACATTGTCTGTAAATGATGCTTTAATGGACAGCTGCTTAGCACCATCCATCTCTTTTATATTTTTAATAATCCCAATTTCTGAAACAATTCCTGTAAACATAATTTTTATAAATCTGCGGTTAATAACATATCTGTTCCTGTTTGTTCCCATTCAAAATTTTTGAATGGAATAATGTCTTCCATCCGGTTTTTTCCCAAACCAAAAATGGATTTAGTTCCACCCCCAAGCAATTTAGGTGCAGTAAAGAGATGGAGCCTGTCTGCAAGTCCTCTTTTGATCAGGGCTGTTGAGAGCTGCTGCCCGCCTTCAACCAGAAGGGAAGTTATACCTGCTTCTCCAAGTTTTTTCAAGGCTTGTTTGAGATTTACATGTCCATCCATTGGGTCTGTAACCATAACTTCTCCCCTGAAATAGTTGCTTTGCAGCATTTTAAGCATGGGATCCGCAACGGCCTTACTCCTTTCCAGATTATGTGTAATTACAATGGTTTTTTCCTCAAACTGATCTGAAAAGAGATTCAGGTGCCGTGGAAGTTCTAATGGCCCATCAATTACAACTCGCTTAGGCTGGCGCCCTTCAACAAGCCGAACAGTAAGTGAGGGGTTGTCGTGGAGGGCTGTATTTCTGCCAACCATTACGGCATCACACCGGCTTCGCCATCTGTGAACCAGCTCTCTGGATTCTGTACAAGAGATCCACTTTGAATCCCCGTTCGGAGCAGCAATATATCCGTCTGCCGTTTGTGCGATTTTCAGTTTAACGAATGGCCGTCCAAACTCAATGAAGTGTAGCCATGTTTCATTGATCGCTTCAGCTTCTTTTTTTAAGACTCCAACATCAACTGCAATACCACTCTCTTTAATCTTTTCTATACCCTTTCCACTCACTTTTCCGGTTGGGTCTTTCATTGCAGCCACAACCCGTTTGAACGGCAGATCTGTAATCAAATCGGCACATGGCGGAGTTTTTCCGTGATGGGAGCACGGTTCAAGTGTAACGTACAGCGTTGAGCCTGCGAGTTGTGACCGATCTTCAACACTGTTTATAGCGTTTACCTCGGCGTGTTCTTTACCGAATTTTTCGTGGTATCCCTCCCCGATTAAATCACCTTCTTTCGAAACAATTACACACCCTACGAGGGGATTCGGGGAAACGAATCCTTCGCCCATCACTGCAAGGCTCAGGGCTCTCTGCATCCAGATTTTATCAGTTTTTGTACTCATCAGGTTAGATTCATTTCAAAACAGAATCAAAACATTTCTTACTCCGGCAACATAACACCATTATGTTAAGCAGAAATGTTGAAACAGTCTGAAATAAAAAAAGGGCAAGAGATTTTCTCTCTGCCCTTTGTAAAACGTTGCTATACGCACTGAATTTATTGAATCAGCTGGCGCCGGTTGTCCCGAATATTTGCGCCTTCTTTTAATCTGTCAATAAAGACCTGATTGAAAGCTACAAACTTCTGCTGCTCTAATCTGTTTCGGATCTCTTGTCTCTGTGCAGAAGTAAGATTATCCGCATTTGCAAGGGAGATATCATCAGCAACTACAACAAAAACGGCACTTTCACCCTGGATAGGTGCGGATCGCTGGCCAGTTTCAAGACTAAAAACAGTACCAATCACTTTAATTTCACGGCCGGCTCCCGGAATATTGCTTCCACTCATGCGAATACTTTCAGCTGATTGAATCTCTTTTCCGGCGCGTTCTGCCAGTGCCTCAAGATCTCCGTTCGATGCAAGCATTTCTCGTACACGATCGTACATGATCTCTTTTCTTTTTTCAGTTTTAACGAAGTTTTCAACCTGACCGCGCACTTCACTGAGTGGACGAGTGCCTGCTTCTGTTCTTTCGAGCAGCTGAATTACAATAAACTGATCATTCAGTTCTATCGGGTCTGAAATTCGGTTTCTGCGCAAACGCTCAAGTACATCAAGAACGGCCTGGCTTTGCCCGATACCCGGAATAAATGGATTACCTTTAGTGGCTGTTGCTTCCCTTATCTCGAGTTCTCTCATTTCAGCTTCCCGCTCAAATCCATCCGAAGAAGCGTAAAATCCAAATTCTTCAGCCTGCTCGGCAAGCCTGTCAATTGTGGAGATCGGATCTGCAACAACTCTGTATGAGAGAACAGCAAACTGAATTTCGTCATCACGCTGATCAATTTTTTTGAATGCGTGAGGATCTCCATTGATCATAACCACATCTGATACTTCACCAACTTCGAGATCAATCACGGGACGATACTCTTCGCGAATTTCATCAACCGGAACAAAGGCACCCCGGAACTGAGTATTGGATTGATTTCTTAACAGGAACAGAGAGTCATTTTCAGCCATTTGAAAAGCTTCTCTGAGTTCTTCAACATCATTTACAATATTTGTTGTATCTGCTGAAGTTGGAGTTTTATCCCAGCTTACAAACCGAAAGCGATAGGTTTCACTTCGCTCAAACTGAGCCGGATTGTTTCTGTGGTAAGTACGAAGATCTTCTTCAGAAACTGTTATTTCTTCATCGGTAATTTCTGAGTAGGGAAAACGAAGAAAGCGAATATCTGCAAAAGAATTTTCACGGATAAACTCATTTCTGATGTCTATATTGCTTACGCGTAAGCCAGATGAGATAAAATTCGTCATCTTTTGCTGCCTTCTGTTATCACGCAGCTGCTGCTCAATCATGATCCAGGCCTGGCTGTTTTCGGGTGCATCTATCGCGGCACGCAGAGCAATTCTGTCTATGTTGCCGTCAGAATCGGCAAACTGCTGTCGAATGAAGGGGTCCGGATTATCACCGGTGATCATTTCAATCAGCTCGTTATCGGTAACAGCGATCCCTAAATCATTCATTTTTTGCTGAATAAGGCGCGCAGCAACCAGGTCATCCCAGGCCTGATTCTCATATAACGACCTCATTTCAGGGGTCATCGGCTGGTTAGTTTGCTGGCTAAACTGCTCTGTGTAGAAACTTACCCTGTTGTTGTACTCTTCAAGGGTTATCGGCTCGCCGTTTACAACACCTAAATTTGTTGGCCCTTGTGTAATACCGCTGAAAAAATCTACATCAGCTAACACCCATAAAATGCCAAACGAGAAAATCAGTATCCACAAAATGGAGGCAGTACTGTTTCTCATTTTTTCCATTACACCCATAGAAAAACCTCAAAAATTCATTTAGAAATTAATTTAAAAAAATGGCTTTAGCCACGAAAGATACGATATCCATTCACGAAGAACAACGTAGCTGAACGGTTAACGAAAAAACAAGACTCTCATTTTAAAATAAGTCAATGATACTCATATGCCGCAAATATCGGCCCGGATTTTCATTGATCCCTTTAATTAAATTATTCAGCTCAATGGTTAGAGAATCAAGGTTTTCATACATCGAGGGATCATTCACAAGTTTACCGATAGTGCCCTCACCCATGTTAATCTTTTCAAGAATCTCATTAAAGTTTGCCGTTGCAGATTCCAGCTCTATCCTTACCGCTTCCAGCTCGGCAATATTATGCTCAATAGTAGCCAGGAGAGAGTCGACCTGGGGACGGCTGTCAGTAACGAGTGTATCGAGCTGGCTGAGCATACGGCTTCCCGACTCAATCGCATTATCAATTTCCTGCTGTTTTTCATCCAGAATTTCTGCGATTTTGCCCGTAGTTACGTACACGTTGTTCAGTGTTTCCCCCAGTGTGGTGCGGGCTTCATCGTCCAGTGTTTCATTTAATTGCCGCAAAAATAAGTTGAGTTCATAAATGGTATTCGATACATCATCTCCCAGCTCTTCGCCCTTACTCCCGAGTACCTCCATCATGGTTTCTGCATAGACCCCTTCAATTTCTTCCCCGAATTGTACATTTTCAGATGAGGTGCCTAATTCAATAACTATTGATTTACCTTCTACAATGCCCAATGACGTTAACATGGCTACTGAACCCCGGGGTATCGGCACATCGGTATCAATTCTCATATTGATGGTTACGGTAGCTTCCGGTGTAAGGGTAATACGGCCTACAGATCCCACGCGTACACCTTTAATGTATACAAGATTTCCGTTACTTAAGCCATCGGCACGGTCGAACGTGGCGGTAATTTCCATGGATTGTCTGAAGATTGGGATATCTCTCATAAAACGAAATCCTACAATGGCTACAATGACGGCCAGAAGAACGGTTATTCCAACTTTAACTTCGTTACTTAATTTCATGTGTATTGTTTGCTTTTTATTTGATATTCACTTGCAGTAATGAAATCGATAAGGTCCGGTTGGTTGCTGCTTTTCATCTCTTCAAGAGTGCCGAACCAGCTTAATTTCTGCTGATCCAAAAATGCAACTTTATCAGCAACCTGAAGCACACTATGCATATCATGGGTAATTACGATAGAAGTAACATTAAGCCGTTCAGCCATTGCAATTATCAATTCATTAATTTCTTCGGCCGTTTTTGGATCAAGGCCGGATGTAGGTTCATCATACATAATATATTTCGGCTCTAATATGATAGCCCGTGCAAGACCAACCCGTTTCCGCATACCGCCGGACAACTCGGATGTCTCTTTTTCAGCAGAATCTTCCAGATTTACATATTGAAGGGATAACATCACTTTTTCCCTGATCTGTTCTTCGTTCAGATCTGTAAAATATCGGAGAGGAAAAGCCACATTTTCATATGTATTTATGGAATCAAAAAGAGCGGAGCCCTGAAATAATATCCCGAATTTTTGGCGAAGTCTTCGCTGACTTACATAATCCAATTCATGGATATTTTCACCATCTATCAGTATCTCACCATTGTCGGGGTATAAAAGTGCATTGATATGCTTCAACAAAACTGACTTTCCGCAGCCCGACCGGCCAATCACCGCAATCGTATCCCCATCTTCAATGTTGAATGTAACATCTTCCCACACCAGAAGATTGCCAAAGCTTTTTGTAAGATTTCTTATTTCAATCATAATAAAAGTGCGGCTAAAATGAAGTCGGCCAGAAGAATTAAGATACAACCCATTACAGTTGCCTCGGTGGTGGCCCGCCCAACTCCTTCGGCACCGCCTTTTGCATAATACCCTTTATAACAGGCAACCGAAGTAATGATAAAGCCAAATACAAACGATTTTAAGAATCCGAAAACCACATTCCAGGGATAGAAAAACATCCTGGCTCCTTTCAAAAAATCAGCGGGCGGAACGGTCCCGGAAAAATACCCCGCGGCAAGCCCTCCTCCAATTCCAAAAATACTTGCTACGATATACAGAACCGGGAACATAAGGATACCGGCTAATACACGGGGTACAACTAAAAAGGATACTGAATTAAAACCCATCGATTCCAGCGCATCAATCTGCTCACTTACCCTCATGGTTCCAAGCTCCGTGGCAACCCTTGCGCCCACTTTACCTGCCAACACCAGACCTGAAATTACCGCTGCAAGCTCAATCAGTATCGATTCAGATACAATTGCGCCAATGGTAGATAATGGTATAAAGGCAAACTCAAGCTGATAAGCTGACTGCAGCGTCATTACCGATCCTGTAAAAATTCCTACAAGAATAATAATGGGAACCGAATCGTACCCGACTTTAACCAATTCGTGGAATAAGTTTTTTCGATAGGTACTAAACTCCGTTGATGACCGCAGCGCCTGATAAAGTAACGTTGTGTACTTACCAATCTCTTTTAATGCATGCATTGCGCTACCGGCTTTAGAAAATCTTGTTTATTCAAATCTTTATGCAATGTCTTAAATTTAGTAGATGCAAAATTACAAAAGTTTTTCTCAAAATGTGCTTTTCATAATTTCACCTAAAATCATCTGTTTCTTCAATCTGAGCTGATTGATATTTTCTTTCTTCTGATACTTTCAGAAGCAGATCGCAATTATATCTGTTATCTTTGTTCTCTTAATGAAACCCAATTTAAATACAACTATTGCATGATCCGTTATTTTACAGCCGGCGAATCTCACGGGCCTGAGTTAACAGGCATTATTGAAGGAGTGCCTGCGGGGCTCGGGCTCACTGAAGATTATATTGAACAACACCTGATACGCCGACAACAAGGGTACGGAAGAGGCGGTAGAATGGCTTTTGAAAAAGATCGTGCAATCATCAAATCAGGTGTGCGGTTCAGCCATACAACGGGAGCTCCTATTGCTTTTACAATGGTAAACCGTGCCTTCAAAAAAGATAAGGATAACTGGCCGGTAGTTATGGCCAAAGATGGCGAACGGGGAGATGTTGACAGGATAACACTACCAAGACCCGGCCATGCAGATCTTGTAGGCTATCAAAAATATGCGTTCGATGATATACGGCCGGTTATTGAGCGCTCAAGTGCGCGTGAAACTGCCATGCGGGTTGCCTGTTGTTCTGTAGCCAGGAAATTTCTGCATGCACTCGGCATTGAGATTGGCGGGCACGTGATACAAATCGGGAAAACAGGCTATCGCAACTGGGAACATGTTCGTGAATGTGCTGATACAATCATCGATAAAGGTGCAGAGTCTGTCTATCTGAGGGCCGATGAATCTGATGTTCGCTGCCTGAATGATGAACTAAGTGAACAGATGCGTGAAGAGATAAAAGAACGCAGAAAAGAGGGTACCTCTCTCGGGGGTATCTATGAAATTATTGTTACCGGGCTGCCCCCAGGCCTGGGAAGTTATGTGCAGTGGGATCGAAAAATTGATGGGCAGATAGCACAGGCTATTATGAGCACTCAGGCGATGAAAGGAGTTGAGATTGGCCTCGGTTTCGAAGCAGGTAAAACGCATGGCCACATGGTTCATGATGAAATTGAGTACAACGGCAAATTCACCCGGAAAACTAACCGGCTTGGCGGCGTGGAAGGCGGAATGACCACCGGCATGCCACTGATTGTACGCGGTGTAATGAAACCCATACCCACTATGCTGAAACCGCTTAGCACGGCTGATATTGATACCAAAGAACAGCAGGAAACCCGTTATGAACGTTCCGATGTTTGCGCACTGCCACGGGCCGTCGTTGTTGCTGAAAGTGTACTTGCACCCGTTTTGGCAAATGCAGTTCTGGAAAAATTTGGTGGTGATTCCATGCAGGAAATAATGGACCGATTTAACAGGGAACAAAATAATGGAAGGGAATAAAAAGAACATACAACGCCTCGCAGGTTTTCTGAAAAAGAATCCGGAAGATTCCTTCACAAAATTTGCTCTTGCTTTAGAACTGCTCAAATCCGGTGAAGTTTCTAAAGCAAGGGTTTTGTTTGAATCTGTCCTGAAACAGGATCCAGACTATCTTGGTGTTTATTACCATCTGGGTAAACTATACGAACGTACCGGCCGTTTATCTGAAGCAGCCGGTATGTATAAAACGGGCCTTATGGTTGCAGAAAAAAAGAGTGATACTCGAACCGTTATTGAGCTGAACGATGCCCTTGAACTTATCAAACCCGATCTGAATCATGATGAAGAGCTTCTTTAAACTCACTATATTAATCTCTTTTCTACTAACCTCACTAACTGTAACAACCAATAGTGCTTTTGCACAGGTGAGTGAGCAGGAACATATTGTACGGCAGGGGGAAACACTCTTTAGTATATCACGTGATTACGATGTTACGGTAGGTGATCTGAGAGAATGGAACAGCCTGCAGACAGATGATCTCAGGCCGGGACAGATTTTGGTACTCAGACCTGAAGTAAGGGAAGGCAGCGTAACTCATCGCGTTCAGCCGGGTGAATCCCTCTTTGCCATTGCGAGAGAGTATGGAGTAACCATTGCGGAAATCCAGCAGTGGAACAATCTGCGCGATAATACACTTGAAGCCGGCCGGGAACTCACCATCTTCCCACAGGATGAGGAAACAACAAGCGAAACAGCCCCGCCCAGTATTGAAGAAATTGAGCAGATGGATGAGGCAGAACGAACATCCATCGTTCGAAGAATGGACGATTCAGCATCAGATAGTGATACATATACTGTGCGAAGCGGTGATACACTCTACCAGATTGCACGCAATCATGATATGTCGATCACGGAACTTCGCAGCATGAATAATCTTCAGGGAGATATGCTTCGGGTAGGACAGCGTATAACCGTAAGGAAAATCCGGACAGCTCCATCAATTGCTGAAGGTGCAGAAAACTCTACACCGCAGGGAAGATTCGCTCTATACCGGCTTCAATCCGGTGAAAATGCTAATACTCTCATGAGACGTTTCAGGATGAGTGAACGCGAGTTGCAGGCCCTTAACCCGGATATCAACGTGCGTAACGCCGCATCCGGTCAGCAGTTAACCGTACTTCTTCCGCCAACAAGAAACTTTCCGAATCCTTACAGAAAAGATGCCAATCTGGAAAACCTGGGAACCGTTCCTGTTGCAACCTATAGCCAAACAGACAGAGCCACACCCACAACAAGCGGTGAACTGTATAATCCCACACAGCTTACAGCTGCTCATTCTAATATGGCACTTGGAAATATTGTGTATATAGAAAATCCATCCAACGGGAAAGGCGTGTATGTACGGGTAAATGACCGGCATTCCGGAGATGGGTTGAAACTTTCAAACAGGGCATTCAGTATGCTTGGGTTCTCATCTGTTGAGCAGCCTATGGTAACTATTTATCTTGATGATTAAGAACTGTTTTGGCACGAAATAGTGACTATTTCAAACAATCTAAAGGAATTCTGTACAGTTACATTGCATGCCTGCCACTGCTTGTTTTGTATGAAGTACTGATTCGACTCTCACAACCCGGCTCTGACTACCTGGTCAGAATTTCGGTGGATGTATGGTTTAAAACGATCTTCAGCGGACTGGGAGTAAATGCCATTACCGCTACATTTGTACTTGCTGCAATTGTTGGCGCCGCCATCCTTTTTATGAAAAGAGATCAGCTGCCGAGATTCCAAAAAAGATATCTCGGTTACATGCTTGCTGAATCTGCATTCTATGCTATTGTTATAGGATTGACAATAGGCCTGTTTTTAGAGTTTCTGCTA
>SLJB01000295.1 GCA_007135335.1 Balneolaceae bacterium | reverse complement strand
CCTGCAAAATTTTTGGTCGTTATTTTATGATAAACACCACCATCATTCGGATCCTGCGAGGTCAACAGCCAATCCAGGTTCCACCGAATCTCATCAAGCAGATCGGGTACTCCATTCCCGGATTCAGGAATATTCAAATGCAGGTCGCGATAATACTCCGGGAAATGCTCATACGCTGCAAGTAGTGTATAGGTGCTGATTCCTGAATTGACTGCATACTTATTATAATCTCCCGCATCGTACCAGCCTTTCGGAGAGGAAAAAACATATCCCTCCGGGCGCTCCACCGTTGCTGCCGATTCGTGAACATAGACTACATCATCCGGATGACCCTTCGGACGTGCCCAGATTCCGGCATGCTCTTCCAGAAGTTCTGTCGATGCACGGTTGAAATAATACGCTTTGATGGATGCTTTCGAAAGTTCTCTCAGGATCTCGTCCCGAATCTCAAATTCAAATGAGTGTCCGGTCTCATCATGCTCAATACGATATCTGCCGGGAATGGTAAATTCGGAAAAATCAGCAATGGATACAGTTTCGCCTGAAAGCTCCCATAATTTCGGCTGAGTAAGTTCGGCTTCAAAAACCGACTCATTGGTGGATACATCAACCACTCTGAAATTTCCATTAGCTCCATCCGGGAGGATAGCAATCTTAGGGGCATCCGGATAAAATCCGACTTGGTTCAGTTTGATGTCACCTTGAGCGTAAAGTAATGTTGTTAGTAAAAGTAAGATTGTTGTCAAAAAAAGTATACGCATGATGTTACCTATTTTTCAGTTTTATCAACCTAATACACTCTGATCATAAAAAGGTAGAGGACTATATAACCTGCGGATATAAGCAACATTGTAATCCCTCAACTGGTATCAAATCCAGTAAAATGAGTAGACAATCTTCGTGTTAAAATGATAAAGCAGCATAAAACGAAGGATATTTTTGAACTTCGTACATAAATAAATATAAACCAATAGATACAAAACCAGATATTGCGTATATAGATAGTCCATATGTGGTTGAAATTTCAAAAAATGGTTTGCTACCCAATGCAGCTAAAGTTGCGACGATCAGACAAGTTGCAATGACTAATAAAATCAGTCTTCCACTCCATTGTAGATCAAATGGCAGAGTTGGTTCATCTGTATCGTCATAAATTTCAATCATAATATGCTTTTGATTTATTCATCTGTCGAATATCAATAAGGCCATTCAGACTAATCGCCCCCCGGTTTGTTGTTTTGATCACTTATCACCAAATCTTTCTATGCCATCATCCAGTATTTTAATGGTTGCCGTTGCGCCGGATCGGGTAGCACCGGTTTCTTTCACCTTGATCAAATCTTCAAGTGTTCGGACACCACCAGCCGCTTTTATCTGCACATTCGGACCGGAATGCTTTCTCATCAATCTCAGGTCATCGAGAGTAGCACCGGTGTAGTTGTAGGAGCCGTCGGGTTGTTTCACGAAACCGAAACCTGTAGATGTTTTTACAAAGTCGGCCCCGGCCTCTGTACAAATTTCGCATAATTTGATTTTATCCTCTGTTCGGGTTACAAAATCCGTTTCAAAGATCACTTTTACGATTGCGTTGTTTTTATGTGATGTCTCCGTCACACTCCGGATCTCTTCTTTGATGTAATCCCAGTCTCCCTGCAGGGCTTTCCCGATGTTGATCACCATATCAATCTCCACGGCTCCATCCTCACATGCCCTTTCCGCCTCAAACACCTTTACATCAATGGATGAATTTCCGGCCGGAAATCCAATTACACAACCCACCAGCACATCTGTTCCTTTCAACAACTGAACGGCTTGTTTTACTGCGTATGGTTTTACACAAACCGAGGCAACATCGTATTTCTTTGCAACTTCGCACTCCCTTCGCAAGTCTTCATCGGTTAATGTGGGATGAAGAATAGAGTGATCTATCATTTTGGCAAGCTCTTTTACTTTTGGATTCATTTGATCTCTTTCTGTCTTCATATGATTTATAGTTCATTATTTGATATTACGAGTCTCACCAGTCGGTACATTCAAACCCGTTTTTACCAGGTTTATTCAATCAAACCGGCGAGTGCAGCGCCAACCAGGCTGGATTGATCCACATATGTGAATTCGAATGCTCGCTGATTCTTACCTGATAGAAACTCTTTCAATGCAGTCTCGATTTGTGATTTGAGACCGTGCAATTTATAGTACGCCGTCCCCTCCACAGTGATAAGTATTGGCCTTTCGGGGCTTTTCCCTTTACCTGTTTTCAGAATCACAGCAGCCAGATTAGCGGCTACCAGCATTGCCGCCCTTTCTACAAGGGATTGTATGATCTGAAGCGCAGCAGTACGATCCTCTTCGCTTGTCAGATACTCCATCAGTGGGCCACGGTCAGAATGGCTCACATCCAGAAATCGGTTCACATCCTCGGTCGTCATCTCATCAGCAGATTGCAGTTTATCAGATCCGGTCGCGGTGAAAATTCCCTCATCTGCTGCCGTTTTGAGTGCTACATGTGCAAGGCCCCCGAAGTAACCGCCGGATATCATCTTCTCAAATGTATATTGCCCCAACGTTGCTGTGGTCTTATCAAAATTCAGGTCAATTTCACCTCGCGGCGCCTTACTGAACGCACCCGATTCTATGTTAATGATCTGGCTTCTTCCGGGCTGAAGATCTCTGTTCTTTGTAATCTTCTCATTGTTCTCGATATAGCAGGTATTCGTTCCGGTTCCCAATATAAAACCGATGTATGAGTCGTATTCTTGTTCAAAGGACGCCGATTTACCGGCCAGTAACGTTGCTACGGTATCATTCAGGAGCACAATATCTTTATCCGGCATGCCCAGTTTATTGAGCAGGTTTTGTCCTATCTTCTCCCCTATAACCTCAGGTGCCTGAATCTCCTTGCTGAATTGCAGAAGGATGCCATCTTTATTTGGCAGTATTTCTGTGGGGTAAGAAAAGCAAAATCCGATACTTTCGGTCTCATCAGCGAACTTCTTCACGAAGTCCGCGATAATCCTGAAAAATTCTTCCTTTGAAACCGTTTCATCCTGACCGGGCATTTTTCCCTTAATCGGTTCGGTCATCTCGAGCCTGCCTTCATCTGTAAACATTACTTTAGCCGCCCTGAAATTGGTGCCTCCCGCATCAATAGCTGTTACAGGCACTCCGGTTCTGAACTGATTATCTGCCTCTATGTAGGTGGGTATCATTCGCAGCGAACTGTCATCGCCCTCCAGGCCTTTGTCCATTTCCGAAATAAACGCGTTTACCAAACTCTCCAGATTGATATCTGCGCCTCTTAACCTGTACTTCTCCAAAAACTGATTGATTTTATTCATTATCTGATTTTTGCTTTTTCGTTTTTATTCAAATATTCGTGATCGGCTTAAATTATTTTCGTGCTGGCTGAACACTTTCTTAAGGTAATTTACTATATCACAATGTAAGAGTGATCGAATTATCACTCATGTGCTGACGGTTAGTAATTATACAGATTTTGGGTGTTTATAAGGTGCCCTGTATTCCCGCCT
>SLJB01000202.1 GCA_007135335.1 Balneolaceae bacterium | reverse complement strand
TTAATATGATCTGATATTACTTCTTCAATTGTAAAATTCGCACCCCTTGGCTCTGCACAATTTGTACACCTGCCGAAAATAAAGCCTCTCAAGTTATTCAGCATATTTGCACGTTTTAAGTGCGTCAGCATTCTGTCGATTTTGTAAGGGGGTTCGGCAATGTCCTCCACAAAAAGAATTGAACCGGACAGATCCGGCTGGTAATCCGTACCAATTGACGTGGTTAAGATGGTGAGGTTTCCTCCAACCAAACGACCTTCTGCCCTGCCGGGCATAATTGTTTTGATATCATTGCCCGGTTTATATACTACATCTTCACCATCCATCAATGTTTTGATGAAGCTATTTTTAGTGATCTCAGTCCAATCGGAGGCTCCGTTTGGCCCATGATAGGTTATCAATCCGCAATGTTTCAAAAAAGCTAGATGAAGAGTGGTTACATCACTAAACCCACAGAATATCTTTGGATTTGTCTTAATTACCTCAAAATCCAGATGCGGCAGAATTCTGGAACAGCCCCACCCTCCTCGAACAGCCAAAATTGCATCTATTGAATCGTCATCAAAAAATCTCATCAGATCAAGAGCGCGCTGGTAATCAGTTCCTGCAAAATAACCGTATCGCTCACGCACAAACTCACCAAACACAACTCGAAAACCCATCAACTCAAGTTCATTTCGCATTCTTCGAAAATCCCGTACATCATGAACAATTCCTGCAGGGGCAGTAAGTGCTACCGTATCTCCCTTTTTTAGTTTTTTGGGTTTAAGCAGAACATTTTTAACATCACCATTCAACGTATCAAAAAATATACCTCCCGGCATGGTGAGTGTACCAAATCCACTGAGTTTTAAAAATTGTGCCCGGTTCAGCATCGTAATTTCAGGTGTAGAGTTTATGTTTCCGTATATATTGGGCTACTTGTTGTGGTACCACAGTATCTTCAATCTCACTCAAACGAATTTCGGTTGAGGATATATTTACTTCACTATTATTGAGAAATATCGTCTTCTCGAGTATTTCTTTTGAAATATGCTTTGACGTGATACCGGGTCTGTTAGCAACTACTAACGTTACTTGATTCAGTAAATCCTCATACCTGTACCATGTGTGGAATGATGCGATACTGTCTTCACCCATACAGAGAAAATAAGTGTAACCGGGGTTTTCTCTTTTGAGATATTGAATGGTTTGCAGAGTATAAGAAGGAACAGGTAATGATTTTTCGAGATCGCTGATTACCACGTTCTGAAAATCTGCAAAAGCAAGTTCAAGCATTTTTAGCCGATGATCATAATAAGCCTGAGCAGACTTGTCTTTGTGAGGTGGGTCCGGTGTTAATAAAATGAGTAGTTCATCAATTACTCCGCTTGCCAGAAACTCATTTACAATATGGGTGTGTCCCTGATGAACAGGATCAAAGGATCCGCCAAAAACACCTACCCGTTTTTTCAAGGTAATCGATTAGTTTGACTGTGCTACTTCTCTGCTTCTTACATTAGCTAAACCTCTGTTTGCACGATCATACAGCTCTTCAGCTCTGCTCCTGTTTTCGCCTTGAGGGAACAACTGAAGGTACGTACTGTAACTTTCAAGTGCTTTTTCATAGCGCTCTTCCTGCCTTTGTTCAACACTATTTTCAGCATATAAGAAATATGATTCAATCTGTTTAACAAGTGCTCTTTCAGCCCACACAGATTCCGGGTATTGATCAATTACCAGTCCGTAGTAAATGGCAGCAGCGTTATACTGACCGGTTCTCATATAAAAATCTCCCGCATTATAATCTCTTCTGGCAAGTTTATCCCGAAGCTCAGATATATAATTCGAAGCTTCTTCTCGTAATTCAGAGTTTGGATATCGTGAATTAAACAGACGGAAGCGTTCAATGGCACGATTCGTATAGGTCTGATCCAATCTAAATCGAGGACTTAAATGATAATATGACATAGCCTCTCGGAATTCCACGATCTCTCTTCTTGGTGAGTTCGGGTGAAATTGAACGTAGCGACTATACTCTGATGAGGCTAACAAATATCTTCTGTCATTAAAATAGGTTTCTGCAAGGTAGAATTGTGCTTGCTGTCCAATTTCCGTTCCCCTGCCTATGGAGATTACAGTTTCAAACGCTCTGGCTGCGTCCCCATAATTTTCAAGTTCATATTGACTCATCGCCTTTTCGAATGCTATCTCAAGTGTATCACCCGGACGAATTAAATCCTGACTTCGGCATGACAGCATCATAAATGATGCAACAAATAATAGAACAACTGTTCGCATGGGTCTAAAACTCACGGTTTCTTAAATAATTGATTAGCTTTGAAAGATCTCCTTTATATTCGGAATCTTCAAATGTGTGGAGGGCTTTTTCAGCCTTTTCGTAATAACCATTCATTATTGATTCTGCTTTAGCCGGTATACCATATTTATCATACAGATCAATAATTTTTTTTACATCTGTTTTTTGAATCGGCTTATTCTGAAGACACTTGGATAACCATTTTTTTTCGACTTTATTGCTAAGTTCTAAAGCCTGCAACATCAGGTAAGTTTTCTTCCCTTCATAAATATCACCGCCTTTTCGTTTTCCGAATTTTTCCGGATCGGCAGTCACATCAAGAATATCATCCTGAATTTGAAACGCAATACCTAAGGAGTACCCGATTTCACGAAGGGTATCGATTTTGTAACTATCTGCATTTGCACAGATTCCACCCATTTCCATCGATACAGCTATAAGAGCGGCCGTTTTCCCCGATATCATATTCAGATATTCCTCTGTATTTACATCAAGACGATCTTCGAATTCCATATCAAGTGCCTGACCTTCACATACTCTGTTGATCCCCTCTAAAAAAACATGGTTTATTTTTTTATGATCAATTTCCGGTGCTAATTTGTGCAGTTGAAGTAAAGCCTGAATCAGCATTCCGTCACCCGATAGAATTGCAGTTGAAGCATCCCATTTAATGTGAACAGTTTGATTCCCTCTCCGGCTTTCTGCCTGGTCCATGATATCATCATGAATTAAACTGAAATTATGAACCAGTTCTACTGCAATTGCAGCCGGCAAACTCTTTTCGATGGGTTTACCGCACATACCCGCAGCTATCAAAGTTAACACCGGGCGCACCCGTTTTGCTTTGCTTCTTAGAATGTAGCGCTGTGGCTCATAGAGCGTTTCTGGAGTATCCGGCAGATCTAGCTGATGAATTTCACTCTGAATGAGCGCAACATAATGTTTTATAAAATCCAATCTGATTTCTGTAGTTTCTTTGGTGTGTTAAGATACAAAAAGGCATAAACAATTTTTACCCTGATATGTTCATTAAGTGCATATTACATACTTACCCGTTGAATGCTTTTTTAGTTACTTTAACATTAAAAACCCGTTGAGAAATTTTCTTTCAACTATATTCAATTATGAGTTTTAATGCGAATACTTATTGCAGCAAATAGCTAAAAAAAAAAAAAAAATCCATCAAGCCAGGTATTTGTTCGAAACATATATAAAGGATTAAAGAAGAAATTTACATCGGT
>SLJB01000098.1 GCA_007135335.1 Balneolaceae bacterium | reverse complement strand
GTAGATTGAATGAGTTCATTTTGCTGATCAGTGGCAATAAACCGGCGAATAGCACTTACATCCGGATGAATTTCGTAAGCTAGGGATAAGATTCGGGTTTTCTCATCCAGAACTTCAATATTAAAAATGTATCTGTTGTTCTGTTCCGTGAGTTCGTCCTCTTTTGGGGGAACATGTATTTCAAAGTCAAAAAAACCGGGCTCTTCAAATTCAGCTGTAAACTCAATCAGATGGCTGCTTCTTTCGGTTGTGAATTCAATCTCCTCAGCTTGAATCAGTTCACCGTTTCTGATGAATTGAACAGTTGCATTGTCATTTTCATAACCGGTTTGCTGAATTTCTGCACGTATGTTTTGTGATGTAAAACTAAATGTAGTTGGAGAATAGATTACATCAGAAACTGCGATATCATTTACCCGGGAAGTATCGCCAAGGGCAACTGTAAATATTGGAATTGCTACATTTTGAGCGGCAAATACAGGGTTTCTACCCTGGGTAATGATTCCATCGGAAAATAGCAGAGCTCCCAGATAATTCGTTTCATTTTCCTGAATATGCTCAATTACATTATTTATGTTGGTTCGAACTCCTGTACCTATCAGCTCACTTGATGAGGTTATGGATTCATCATACAGAAAATATTCATACTCAATATCACTGCTTTTAGAATTTTCGAATTCTTCAATTATTTGCCTGAATGTATTTAGCCCATCATAATCACCTCGTTCAATGGTTATACTTTGGCTGTTATCCAGATAGACGGCAACCCGCTGATTTTGAGAATCAGTTAATAGTCTCGAGATAAAAGGGTTTAGCAACAGAAGGGTGAGTATAAAAAAGGCTGAGGCACGAAGAGAAATAAGCCCATACTTTTTCCCGGCTGAAAGAGACGTAAGATTGCTGTAGGTCCACCAGGCAACAAACAGAGATACAAGCCCGATACCTAGGATGAGTAAAACGGGTAGGATGGGGTTTATTCCCTGGAAAAATGCATGGATCATCAGCTTAGCGAATAAAGCTATAGATTTTTTAGAAGCCTGTTGATAATATCAACTGTGGTTAAACCTTCTGCTTCGGCTGCGTAGTTGGTTACAATTCTATGGCGAAGTACTGGAACCGCAAGGGCGTTTATATCGTCCATTTCAACGTTGTATCTGCCTTGTGATAACGCACGTGTTTTTGCGCCTAATGCAAGATATTGAGAAGCTCTTGGTCCGGCACCCCAGCTTAAGTATTGATTTACAAAATCTGGAGAGTGCTCAGTGTTGGGGCGGGTTTGTGAAATTAATTTTACAGTCTTCTGCAGAACATGCTCGGGGAGAGGTACCTCCCGTACGAGTTCTTGAATTTGAGTAATTTGTTCTTTTTCAAGAATAGATTGAATAGTCACATTTCTTGGAGAGGTAGTTTGGCTTACAATTTGTTTTTCCTCTTCAAGTGAAGGGTAATCGAGCCATATATTGAACATGAAGCGATCAAGCTGTGCTTCAGGAAGGGGATAGGTTCCTTCCTGTTCTATTGGGTTTTGAGTTGCAAGCACAAAAAAGGGTTTATCCAATTTGAATGTTTGCCCTGATGCGGTAACACTATATTCCTGCATGCCTTCGAGCAGAGCAGCCTGAGTTTTTGGTGGTGTACGGTTTATCTCATCAGCCAGTACAATATTTGCAAAAACAGGTCCTTTTATGAATTTAAAGCTTTTGCGTCCGGTCTCTTTATCATCCTCAATTACCTCAGTACCGGTAATATCGCCTGGCATTAAATCTGGAGTAAATTGAATTCTGTTAAAAGAGAGATTCAGTGTTTTTGCAAGTGTCTGAATCAGTAACGTTTTTGCAAGACCCGGCACACCTACAAGAACACAATGTCCACGCGAAAAAAGCGATATTAAAAGCTGATCTACAACATCTTTTTGGCCTACAACGGTTTTTGAAATTTCAACTTTAATATTTTGAAAAGATTCACTAAAAAACTCAGCTGCTTTTTCGGGTGAACCGGGGATAATTTCACTCATATATATTTAACTATAGGGATACAGAAGTTTCTTCAGTTGGCATTTGTGAGTCAATTTCATCGGGCATTGGTATCAGAAATTCAACATGGATCTCTTTCCTAATCTCATCAATCCATTTACTTAAATGCTCTGATCTTTTTTTTTTTTTTTTTCTTTCCCTTAGTCTGTCGTAATCCTGTTCGATATTTGCTACATGCTCATCAATATGCCGGTCTAAACGAACAATTCTGAATGCACGATTTACCGTTCTCCTGGGTGGATTGTACGATCTTGGTTCAGAAATTTCACCCTCTTCATCCATAAGCAGCACAATTCTGTAGAGAGCAGGTTCAAGCTGGCTGATCTGCATCAATCTGTTGCCGGTTTGCGGGTTTGTAATTCGCCCCCCGAACGGTCTTGTTTCTTCGTCTTCTGAATGCCTGCGAGCCATTTCAGCAAAACTTTCACCATGAACAAGAACGCTGTCTCTGATGGCATTCAATCTTTCCATGGCACCAAGATCATCCACTTCTTCTTCGTCTATTTTAATCAAAATGTGATTTGTTTCGATGTTATCACCCTGGCGTCTGTTCAATCGTATAACATGAAACCCAAATTCAGTTTCTACCACTTCAGATATTCCTCCCGGCTGTAATGCAGATGCTGCAGCAGAATAAGTAGACACAAGATCGTCCAATGGCATCATCGGCAGAAGACCACCGCGCTGGGCTGAAATGTCTTCACTGTAAAGTCTTGCCATCTCTTCAAAATTTTTCTCATAAGTTGTAACAGAATCACGCAACGACTGCGCAAGCGAAAAGGCTTCGTGCCGGGCATCATCTAGCGGTTTTGGTATTACAACGATCTGAGAAAGCGACACTTGCTCAGGTATTATGGGTCGCTGATCCTCAGGTATTTGATTAAACCATTCAATGACTTCCGGTCTTGTGATTGAAATTCTGCGCAGTTGGGTATCTTGTACTTGCTGAGCAACCATCTGCTCACGAAACTGATCGCGAAATTCCGCACGAATTTGGATAAGGCTTTGTCCGAGGGCTTGTTCGAGTGCACGTTCACTGCCGGCCTGACGAATCAGCTGATCTATTCGCTGGTCCATTGCTCTGTTGACAACATCATCACTTACAGTAATGGAATCAATTTCTGCTTTTTCGAGCATCACATAATTATCAACCATGCTTTGTAAAGCACTGTACCATAAATCTTCAGAGAAACTTATTTCAGCTCCTTCCACTTCGGCTTGTCTAAGGAAATTATTTACTTCGCTGTCTACATCAGATTTTAGCACAATACGGTCGTTTACAATGGCTACGATTCTGTCTGTAACCTGATTCTGCTGTGCCAGCAGATTTGATGTATAGAATAAAAAAAGTAGTGGTAGTAGTAGGAGGATAGATAGACGATTCATTAATTCGTATATATTAATTTTCAATATTATTAAGTGCCTGCTCGATTATTGTAACGTCAGATAACTCAATTTCATTATTTGCTTCGGCTTGAAGATAAAGATTTCGCAGATAAGCATTTGTTATTCTTCT
>SLJB01000288.1 GCA_007135335.1 Balneolaceae bacterium | reverse complement strand
AGTTTCAGGAATTGCATACGGATATTTTTCCAGGCCGTACTCAGAGAGGCTGCCCTTTTATCACCGCCTGGATCTTTCATTGAAACGATATTTTGACTTTACGTCCGGATTCAGGCTGGGTACTGAGGTGGGAGCCATAAACCTGTACGACAGAGCCAATATTTTCTATCTCGATGTGGTTTCCTACGAAGTGGTTACGCAAACCGGCTTTATGCCATATCTCTCGGTAAGTGCAACGATTCGATGAACGGAAAAATGAGAAAAAAACAAACAACCACTTTTTTGATTTTCACCGTGCTGATCTGTTTATCGGCATGCGATACGACCATCGAACCGATTGCAGACAGTGATCCTGTATATTCTATGTCCGGCCCATTAGACCTTCAAAGGTCGCCCAACTATATTCGAGTGCACAATGTGAATTCGCTGTTAAATCCAGAAACCACCCGGGAACTTGACGTACAGATGGTATTCACAAACCTCACTACAATGGAGTCCGAATTGCTTCGCGACAGTGTGGTAGTATTTGATAATCTCTATACCCATAATTTTAAGATTGAAAGACCTATTGAGTACGATACTCGATACAGGATTGACATTGAAGATCACCGTGGATTTCGCGACAGTTTAGTCAGCGTAACAACAAAAGAGACGCTGATGTCAGTTTCTACAGATACGGTAACCTGCAATGAACGGTTTTATGTGGAACTCACGAATATAGATCTGGATGCCGGCGAAAGGCTGGATACAGAAGTGGCGATACAGACATCGAATACATGGCAATGGACACCAAGAAGAGATTTCGAGGAGTATAATTCTGACACCAATACCCTGGTATTGGGGTGGAGCCCCAATACTATTTCGAGTTTGCTCTGGCCGTCTCCATTTGAAATGCCTGTTCCATGTGAAGAATTTACCCGCGATTTAGTTCAGTTCAGGTTTACACACATCGGGTATGTAGAAGGAGAAGATCACTCTCAGCAAGCGGGTGAAGATTTTTCTATTTCATCGGTTCAGCAGCGGCTTGTATTAAGCAGATATAGCGGAGAAGCTGAAATTTTTATTGATGATGAAGCGTTCGAAGATTAAAGCCGTTTTTTTGCAGATGTTAATACCCTTACCTAAATAACTGCACCTAATGCTAATGATCAAAAAAAACTATTCCAAACCATCACTTGCGAACGACTTCAAAAAAAAGTTTATTTATTTAAACCATTAAATAAATCAGGATAGTTATGAGCAGGAAATATAAATCAGTTAAATACATCATAATCAGCTTTGCTTTTTTTACTGCTGCTACAGCATTTCACCACGGCTGGGCAAATTATCATCAGGACAGAGAGATGGATTATACAGGTATTATTCTGAGTAATGATATCGGAAATCCGCATACCTACATCGATTTCAAAATAATCAGCGATGACGAGATTGAGGTAACAGAGTGGGAAGTAGTGCTTGCCCCGCTTACACGAATGAGAAATCGCGGCATGACGGATGATTCCATGCTGGCTGTGGGCGATACCGTCCGGGTTGTTGGATATCCCCATCGAACTATCGAAAATGAAATGCGTGCTGAACGGATTATTATCGGTGATGTGACCATCGAGTTGCGTTAATGATTATTTTTGCAGCCAATTTTGCTTTTTTACAGTGGATAGAGAACACAGAACCGGCGATCTTTTTGCGGCAATCTGTTTGGCTCTACCCGTCAGTTGAGATCCTTCATATCATTGGATTTGCCGTTTTGGTTGGGGCAGTTTTTTTATTTGATCTGCGCCTCCTCGGCATGGCCCGCAAGCTGCCGGTCACCGATTGCATCAAGCATTTCATTCGCTGGGCCCTAATCAGTTTTGCGCTGGTTTTACCGAGCGGCACTCTTCTGTTTATGGTTGATGCAACCTCTATTGGTATGAATGCCGCCTTCAGGCTAAAACTGATTCTGATTCTGCTGGCCGGTTTAAACGCAGCACTATTTCATCTTTTTACACGAAAATCGATTGAAGAGTGGAATGTGGACAGAATACCTCCGCTAAAAGCTAAATTGGCAGGAATAATCTCCATACTATTGTGGTTTAGTGTGATTGCCGCAGGCAGGTTAATCGCATACGTCTAAAATCAAAATCAGGTGAACATTATGCAAAGACTTAACAACCCATTGATGATGATCAGTGTAATCGTCTCTTACTTATTTCTAAGTGCAGGGCTTATCGGATGTGATGAACAGGAACCTCAAATAACCTCTATTCAAAACTCAGGCCTTTATGCATTTGTAAATGTAAACGTTGTTCCCATGGATGAAGAACGCATCCTGGAAAATCAAACCGTTGTAGTGCGCGATGGCCGGATCGTTTCGGTTTCAGCCGGTGATGAAGCCGATATCCCGAATGATGCCGAACAAATAGACGGCAGCGGAAAATACCTGATGCCTGGCCTGGCGGAAATGCATGGGCATATTCCCGGCCCGGATAACCGCCAATATGCCAAAGATGTACTTTTTCTCTATATCTCCAACGGGGTTACAACGGTGCGGAATATGGCGGGTAATGCCTACCACATTGAGCTGAGAGAATGGCTTAATGACAACAGTATTCCGGGCCCCACAATTTTTGCGGCCTCACCGTGGTTAAACCCGAATACGATTCCCGGCCCGGAAGATGCCGACAGAGTTGTTCGGGAGCTGCAGGAAACCGGGTTCGATCACATGAAAATGGGGAACATACCTCTTGAAACCTACCGGGCAGTGGCCGAAACGGCCCATGAAATAGGCCTGCCATTTGCCGGGCATATACCCGAGGATGTTGGCCTTGTTAACGCACTGGAAGCCCGGCAAAAATCTATCGATCATTACGATCGTTATGTCGAATTTCTTGTTCCTGAAGATGCAGGGTGGGATGGGAGCAGCCCCGGCTTTTTTGGCAGTGCAGTGGTGCACCTGGCGGATGAAGGCCGAATACCGGAAGCTGTTGACCTGACAATTGAAGCCGGAACCTGGAATGTGCCTACGCTAACCCTTGTTGAGCATCTTGCTTCCCCTGAGCCTGCTGAAGAGATGGCGCAATGGCCGGAGATGAGATATCTGCCATCGTCAGTTATCGAAGGCTGGGTTGAATCCAAGCATAACTTCCAGGCCAGGGATGATTTTCAGCCCGAAGCGGCAAACCGTCTCGTGGAAATTCGCCGGGAACTTACCAGGCAGCTTCATGATGGCGGTGCGTTGATTGTGCTTGGGTCGGACGCCCCCCAGTTTTTCAATGTGCCCGGGTTTTCCATCCACCATGAAATGGAGATGATGGTGGCTGCCGGCCTCACACCGTACGAAGTACTGGTAACCGGCACACGCAATGCAGCACTCTATTTTGATACTCCTGATGAATTTGGCACCGTGCAGGAAAATCGCCGGGCCGATTTGATTTTACTGAGTGCCAATCCGCTTGATGATATCGCAAATATCCGGAAACGTGAAGGGGTAATGGTGCGCGGCATATGGTGGCCGGAGAGTGCCATTCAGGAAGAGCTGAGTAGAATTGCTGCCAGGTAAA
Organism: Balneolaceae bacterium; assembly: GCA_007135335.1. Lineage (GTDB taxonomy): Bacteria > Bacteroidota > Rhodothermia > Balneolales > Balneolaceae > Rhodohalobacter. The sequence continues at coordinate 18 of SLJB01000288.1, read as the reverse complement.
TCCCACTTCATGTATATT
>SLJB01000265.1 GCA_007135335.1 Balneolaceae bacterium | reverse complement strand
GAACATTCCAGACCTCTGCACTTGCCCACACGCATATTGAGTTTGAGATGCATGCGGACGGAGAGCAGATCCACCATCTGCCGGCACAAACCCTTCAGCAGCGAGTTGCCGCACTTTTCGGGAAACAGTACCGTGCCAGTCTCATTCCATTTGAAGAGCAGACAAGCTATGTGAAAATAAGCGGTATTTTGGCTGACCCGAAACTGTCGAAAAAGAGCCGCGGTGAGCAGTTTCTATTTGTAAACGGGCGCCCGTTTCAGCATCGATATCTTACGTATGTGCTGCTCAGTCTGTTTGATACATGGACACGACAAAACGAATATCCGTTTTATGCTATTTTTTTTGAAATGGACCCGGTTCAAGTGGATGTTAATGTGCATCCCTCAAAGATGGAAGTAAAATTTGATGACGAGAAAAGCATTATTCAGCTGGCCAGGTCAGTCGTTAAAAAGGCGATAAACCAGTATTTTGCAGTACCGGATGTTGGCAGATCAGACACGTTTCAGAATGATTTTGACCTCTCCTTTCAGCAAATTACCGGGCAATCACATCGTCCGGAACATTACAGAGGCGGAGAGGAGCCGGTTCAATTTTCATCACGTATCAACTTTCCATCCGGCGGGGTAGATGGAGATGAAGCTGCTCAACGGTTATACAGCAGGGGTGATTCCGCTTTTCCATCTGAGAGCAGAAAATCAGATCACCATTTCGGTACGGAGAGCAATCAGCGTGCTCATTCTGAACGAGGATTCTGGCAGCTTCATAACCGGTACATTCTCACCCAAACGCGTTCGGGCCTAACATTGATTGACCAGCACGCGGCTCATAAACGAATAATATACGAAAAAGCGCTGAGTGCTACTGAAGAGACGTTACCCGGCACCCAGCAATTGCTCTTTGCCCAAACAGTTGACCTTTCTGCAACGGATTTTTCACTTTTGAAGGAGTTGCTGCCGATCATTCAGCGAATGGGTTTCAGCATTCAGCTTTTAAGCGGGAATACAGCCATCATCAACGGGGTACCCGCTGATATTGAAATTGGGGATGAGCGCCAGGTGTTACGCGAAATGTTGCAGCAATACAGAGAGCTGAGTAAAAAGCCGGCACTGGATGCCCGCCGAAAAGTGGCCATCGCATTCGCATCACGTACAGCCATTCCGCGCGGAAAACGACTCACAGAAGTGGAGATGGAACTGTTGATTGACCAGCTTTTTGCCTGTGATGAACCCTACAGCGATCCCCTTGAAAAACCTACGCTGATCTATATGCCGCTTGACGAATTAAAAGCCCGCTTTCGGTAACCTCAGTTTAGACATGGTATTTCTTGGGATTGGAACAGGTTTTGGTTTAGTTCAGGGCTTTGATAAAGTGATTAGTGATTTAGTTGGCACGAGAAATACCATGTCTCACAAAATTATCTTTTCAGGTTGCTTCTGACCGGGTTACTCCATTACTTCGATAGAAACGGTAATCACTCATTGAATTCTCGTGAACATACTTGCAGTTGAACCTTTTTATAACGGATCGCACCGGGCTTTTTTAAAAGGCCTTAAGGAGAATTCCCGCCATAACATACTTCCCATTAAACTGGATTACCGGCGCTGGAAATGGCGTATGCATGGTGATTCCGTAAAGCTGGCTGAGATGTCGGCGGACATCCATGAGGAGATCGATCTGCTGCTGGTGAGCAGTATGGCGAATCTTCCGGCATTCCTGGCACTCACCAATCCCCGCTTTGCACACACTCCCAAGGTGATGATGATGCATGAAAATCAGCTTACACAACCGATGCCTGAGGGAGAGGAGCGCGATATTACCTACTGTTATGTGAACTACATCAGCATGTTATCTGCAGATAAACTTCTGTTCACTACGAAATTTCACATGAACGATCTGTTGGAAGAGCTCCCGAGATTTTTGGAGAATTTTCCGGATGATAAACACTACAAAACCGTGGATCAGATCCGCGAGAAAAGTATGGTGATGTACCCCGGGCTAAACCTATCCGTGTTTGATGAACAGCCCGACACACGCCGGCAAAACCGCAGGCCGGCGATTGTGTGGAACCAGCGCTGGCAGTTCGACCGGAACCCGGCTATGTTCTTTAAAGTGCTCAACCGATTAAATGATATCGATCTGGAGTTCGACCTGATTCTTGCCGGCGACACACAGCATAAAAAGCCGGAAGAGTTCGAAAAAGCGTGGAAACGGTTTGGTGATCAGATCACACATTTCGGATACGTTGAAAATGTGGAGAATTACAGCAAACTGCTTCATTCGGGCGATATTGTGGTTTCCACAGCTACGCACGAGTTTTTCTGTGTGGCAATTATGGAAGCGATCTATTGCGGATGCCACCCGCTGGTACCGAACAGGTTGCATTATCCCGAGCTGATTCCCGAATCCCTCCACAAACCGTTGCTTCACGCTCCCGTGATATATGATACGGAAGATGACCTGTTCCGAAATCTGAAAGACCTGCTTACCGGGAAAACTCAGCCTCTGCCGAAAGCGTCGCTGCAGAACATCAATAAACACCTGGACTGGAGCAGGATGATTGACCGTTACGATTCCCTCTTCGATCAGCTCAAAAAAACGAAAAGTCTGGCTGCTTTTTAAAAAGGAGCTGATTCATCTCCGCCGGGGCTGTAAGTGGGCGGGGGAAGTGCCGGATTTGATTCAGCTGGTTCCTCCAGGTAATCATTACCACCGGGCCCTGTTTGAACACGTGAGAGGCGCTCGAAGCGTGCATACTCTTTCACGAAGTACATTCGGGTGGAGCCGACCGGACCGTTACGCTGCTTGCCGATAATAAGTTCAGCAAGTCCGTTGGTTGATTCACCCTCAGGCGTGGTTGTGATGCCGTAATATTCCGGCCTGTAGAGAAAACAAACTACATCGGCATCCTGTTCAATCGAGCCCGATTCCCGGAGATCGCTAAGCTGAGGGCGTTTATCACCGCCGCGCTGCTCAACCTGGCGACTGAGCTGTGATAGCGCAATCACCGGTACATCGAGTTCTTTTGCGAGCGATTTGAGCCCCCGAGAAATAGTAGCAATTTCCTGTTCCCTGTTACCGATATCACGGGAACTGGCTGTCATCAGCTGAAGATAATCCACTACAACAAGGCCGATGTCGTGCTCACTTTTGAGCCGGCGACATTTGGTTCGAAGTTCCATTAAACTCAAACTTGGAGTATCATCAATGAAAATTTTAGCGGTAAACAGCCGGCTTGCCGCATCGATCAGTCGCTTGAAATCTTCATCTTTCACTTTCCCTGTACGGGCAGCCTGGGCATCTACCCGTGCTTCCATTGTAAGAAATCGCTGAACAAGCTGCTGTGCTGACATCTCAAGGCTGAAAATTGCAACATTCGCCTGCAGGTTTTCGTCGGGGTGAAGCGCTGCATTCCTCGCGGCTGTGAGTGTAAAAGCCGTTTTACCCATAGAAGGACGCGCTGCAATAATAATCAAATCGCCTTTCTGCCAGCCGGACGTGTATTTGTCCACATCGAGGCTGCTGGGCACTCCGGTTACACCTTCGGGTTTGCCGCGAAGCTCTTCGAGGTAACCGAGGGTATCTTTGAGAATATCACCGATTGCCGTTGCCTGAGCACGCGATTTTGTATTGGCAATTTCAAAAATTCGCTGTTCGGCTCCGTCCAGAACATCATTTGCATCGGTTGTGGTATCGTAAGCAGCTTTAATGATTTCATTGCAGTTAAGGATCAGGTTTCGTTTGATCGCTTTTTCCGAGATAATCTGAGAATGATAATCAATGTTAGCCGCAGAGCTAACCGAGCGAGTGAGGTCGGCAAGGTAGCCGGTTCCGCCTACTACATCGAGCAGGTTTTTATCGCGCAATTCATTTTCGATAGTGAGGAGATCGAGCGGGTTGCCACGTTCATAGAGATCAAACAGCGTTTCGAAAATGTGCTTGTTTGCCGGCTTATAAAAATCATCCGGTTTCAGGAGCTGAAGCGCAATGGTTGCCGCTTCGCGTTCAATCAGCATGGCACCGAGTACGGCTTCCTCCACCTCAACTGCCTGCGGGGGTACACGCCCGCCATCCTGGCGATTTGATTGAGAGTTAATCTGAGAATTTGAGCCGTTACTGTTGGGCATAGAACCTTGAAATTAGCTGTAAAACATTTGATATGAGCAAAACCGAACGAATAAAATCCGCTCTTGTAAAGGATTTAAAGTAACAAAAGTGAGCCTCTAATGTGAGCAGCTTTTATCCTTTTTTTGAAGAATCCTGGCCTGGATTGCCAGGATGTTCAAAGAGGCCGAAATAGTCGAATGTTTTCAGGAAAAGGTAGAAAAAAAGTGCTGTCTGCGGAATAGAAATCAGATAAAATTCCATCGATCCGAATTCAATATCAAGTCCTGTTGAGGTGCCCAGTATGCCGGAAATAACGCCTGCGAGAAAAAAGGCAGGAAGTAAAGCAGTGGCTATTTTCAGAGAATGGGTAATGAGACTGTCGGCTTTTTTCTCAACTCCTTTTAGTGGTTTTGATGCAGATTGGTTGATGGATCCGGGTTCTTTTTTGTTTAAATCTTGATCAGTTTTTAGTTTTGTTCGATTTTTTTGCATGATTTAGCTTTACCAGTTTTAACTGAGAGCTTCGGGATAGTGAGTAGGTTCGTTTGTTGTTATCACAAAAATTATTAATGGTTCACTATCGGTATTTGCAACCGCATGGAATCCATCACCCCTGACAGATGTGACTGAACCCTTTTTAATGGGTACGGTTACAGCGGGAGCATCCCGGTTTTGTTTTTCAAAATAGTTGCCTTCACCGTGAATCACAACATAGAGCTCCTCTTCATTTCGTGTGCCATGTGTGTGAAATCCGGCACTCGTTCCTTTTTCAGGTAAAATCATATACGCGCCTATCCGGTTATTTGCAAGCTCACCCTCATTAAACAGTTGAAGCAGGTACACAACACCTTCACCTCCATACATATTTTCACGTTTGTCGATACGGGCATAAGACTTCGGTTCTGATTTGAAATGGTGAACCTCAGTTGTTAAAATTGGCTCAATTTGCTCTATTAACTCTTCTTTTTCTTTATCTGTTGGCTCGGTTCGGCTCATTCGTTTATTTAATGATATTCAATTTTCTGAAGTTACGGTAATCACGGAAATCTGTGCAGGTGCATTATACCGAACCGGTGAGAGAGTAAAACCAAGCCCATTGTTAACATTTAGGAGCATTCCATTCAGCATCCAGTTTCCGTTAACATACTTTGTCTCTTCACGCGCAGCGGTAACAGGATAGAAGAAAATTGGAATTCGGATCTGCCCGCCGTGTGTATGCGCTCCGAACAATTGATGGACTCCGTGTTCAAGCGATTGCTCAATGAGTCTGTCCGATGCCTGGTGGCTTAAGAGAATTCGCAGCACTTCATCCCGGGATTCTTCAAGTAGTGTAGTGAGTGAGTCCGGTTGGACCTGCCTGCTGTAGATTTCGGTAACACCGGTTAGTTTGATCACGGATCCATGATGATCTATCCATGCGTTTTGATTGTCGAGAGCAGGAATTCCCCTGGTTTCAAGTTCCCGGATAATAAGATTTGTATCCGTCCAGTGATCGTGGTCACCAATCACAAACCAGGTGCCATAGGTGGCCTCAATACCGGCCAGAGCATCTGCTCCGGCAGTGATGTAATCTGTGCCCGAAGAAATCAGATCACCGCCAAAAAGCACAAGATCCGGATTAAAACTGTTCACTTTTTGCACGTAGCGATTCATTTTCTTTTCTGAGGTGTATTGATCTGCGTGCAGATCGGCAATGTGAACAATCGTTAGTGGCTGAAATGAATTGACATCAAGCGGAAGCAAATAACTGATTTTTTCCGTGATGATTCGGTTTGTATCCCAAACCATTTTGATGGCAGTGTAGAGGCAGATAAAAGCTGCAATGGCTAAAAAACCTTTAGCAAAATTTCGTTTTATAACCTCAATCGGTTTTGCGGAGAAACGTTTGGCAAACGGGAGCAGGAGGTCATGCAGGATCAGCCAGTTGAGCATCACTCCCATAAAAACCAGTCCGTACCAGAAAAGATAGATCATTGGATCTGGCCAGCCGGTTCTGTTGAATGAGCCGCTGAGCTGATACTGGATGTGCCCGCCAATGGGGTAGGCAAAAAATGATGTGGCTGCAAGCAGATAGAGAAGTTTAAACAAACCCGGTTTTGATACATCGGTTAATCGAACGCTTCGGAAATATCGGTAGCCGAAATAGATAAATATGATGAATAATATAATGGTGGCATAGGTCACCATTCGTAAAGACCAGGGCATGTTATCTGAGATGATTTACATTTTATTATAGCTTTTAAAATATCAAAAAGGAGTCAGTAATGAATAGATTAGTTTCTCTTGCACTGCACTATGTATAAACATGATCGTCATGTGATTTTTTAAGATTGGCTCATACTAATCTGAACCATTTTTTCGCCCATTTGGATGGCCGGTACTGAAATAGGATTTCCGCCTGCTTGTAAAACCTGTTCATCTTCGCGTTCGTTTTGGGTTAACACATGAATATTTCCACTGAAATTTTTCTTCCTGAGTTGTTCAACGATGAATAGTTTAGTATAAATTTCTCCGGACATGGCTATAAGAATGGAATTGAGTTTAGGCATGTGAAGTTCTTCCCAGAAAAAAGCATCCTGAGCATCAGCATATAGAACTCTGAAACCATTTTTCATCAAATTCAGGACTCTGTCAGGATTAATGTCGATACCTACCGCTGTTTTGCCTTGTTCACGGAAAGCTGAGAGTGCCGCTTCTCCGGTCTTCCCCAGGCCTATGACCAGGAATTCAGCTGCGCCGAGCGACTCCGGTTGATGGTCAGGGTGTTTAACCTTTCGTTCGAAATTTCGAAGGAAGTCGTTGAATTTCTGCCAAATTGTATCTTCATATCTAACCAAAATCGAATTAATTACATATGATATCGCTGTAAGAAGTCCTAAAATTATAATGATTTCAGGAGGAATAATACCCGAAGAAGCTGCAACAGCCCCTGCAATAAGTGTAAACTCGCTATAGGCTGTAAGGGTTATTGTGGATAAAAAACCGGTTCGGGCCCGAAGTTTAAATGCTATAAAAAGACCGTAAAAGAGTATAGCTTTTAACGGAAGCAGCAAAAGTAACACTCCAATATAGCGGAAACCATCTGATCCAGGTAAACCGCCAAGCCCTATTTCGAGGAAAAAGCCTACCAAAAATGCCTCTTTTATTCCCCAGATCTTTTTCTCAAGCTGTTCAGCTTTATCATCATTCACAAATAGCATACCCATTACCAGTGCACCCAACTCACCACTCAGGCTTACAGACTCAAAAAGTGCACTACCTCCCACTGCCAGTGAAAGTGCCATTAAAAGTAATAGCTCCTCACGTTCAATAATGTGTAGCAACTTTGATAAAAGAGGACGAACAAGAGGCAAGGCAAGTAATAATAAAGCCCATGAAGAAGGTGTTCCGCCACCTGCATAAGCAATTATTCCAATGGCAACTAAATCTTGAACAATTAAAATGCCAATGGATAAACGTCCATAGTAAGAGCTGAGCTCATTCCGGTTTTCGAGACCCTTTGCAGCCAGAACTGTACTTGAAAAACCAAGTGTAATTGCCACGATGACAGCCGCTTCTGTGTTTAGCCCGAAATAAAGGCTTACCGGAATAAAAATTACTGATGATATCATCAGGTGAATCAGCCCGACACCCAAAACCTCTTTCTGCAGTATATTTTTCAGGCTAATGTGTAAACCGACCGTAAATAACAGAAAAATAACTCCGAGATGAGCAATTTCATGTAACATAGGTCCGGGTTCGTAAGTGGTAAACGACAATCCCAGGCCTGCAAGTAAGTAACCTACTAATGGAGGTATATGATAACGGTTAAGTAAAAGACCAAGAAGAAATGCCAGCCCAATCCAGACAATATCCATAAAACGAAAATCATTATAATTATTAAATCAAAAACTGAACTAAAATACCACTTTTATGATGAGAGAAATGGTATGTAGCGAAATTTTACTCTTAAAAATGAGCTTGTTTGAAGAGTGCTGAAATATCCAACTGCAAAGATGAGCAAGGGAACCCTAACTTTCTGGTATTTGATTCTGAGATTAATTCTAAAGAAATCGGTTTTCCATTTTAAAATTCTTTTATTTGAGTGAGAAAAAATGGATTTATTATAAAATGGCTGACAAACTGAGAATAGGAATTGCAGGACTTGGAAATATTTCAACAACGCATGCGCGTGCAATAAATGCATTGCCGGACGCCGAACTTTGTTCAGCATTTAGCAGGAGTGAGGATTCACTCAAAAGATTTGGCGATGAATTTGATGTGCCTCTCTTTTCAAAACGTAATGGGTTTCTCAGCCAACCCAATCTTCATGCAGTGGCTGTTTGCACGCCAACAGGTACACATCTTGAAATAGGGCGTGCCGCTGCAATGGCAGGAAAACATCTGATTATTGAAAAGCCAATAGAAGTTACATCACAGAAAGGAAAGGAGCTTATTCGCGTTTGCAGGGGAAATAGTGTTCAGCTGGCTGTGATCTATCAGAATCGGTTTTCTGATTCGGTTCTCAGCATGAAAAACGCGATCGAATCCGGAGCTATCGGCAAACCGGTGATGGCACGCGGATCCGTAAAATGGTTTCGTGATCAGCACTATTACAGCGGTTCGGATTGGCGTGGTACCTTCGCCCTGGATGGCGGAGGGGCGGTCATGAATCAATCTATTCACACAATCGATCTGCTTTGGTGGCTTATGGGTGATGTGGATTCCGTTTCAGCTTATAAAGCCACGCTTACCCATCCTCAAATTGAAGCGGAGGATAATGCAGTGGCTGTTCTCAGATTTAAAAGTGGTGCATTGGGCGTTTTTGAAGCCTCCACATCCATCACACCTGCCGAACCACGAACTATCGAAATTCACGGTGACAAGGGAACTGCTATTCTGAAAGGGGATGATTTTCAGTTATTATCATCTGAAGGATCTTCTAAAGAAGAATCATCTTCTGAGGGTGCGGGTTCAGCACATCCGCTTGCAGGTCTTGGTTTTGAAAACCACCGCCGGCAATATGCGGAAATCGTTCGTGCAATATTGTCCGGGCATGAACCGGTTGTTTCCGGGCAAGATAGCCTGCAATCACTGGCCATTGCTGAGGCAATTTACAGATCTGCCGATGAGTTGCGGGCGGTGAGCCCTTCAGAAATTCTCAGTGAATAGCAATTATCCCTGATAATATGCCCTGAATGTGATATAATAAAAGATGAGCAGAACGATACATAACAGTTTTTACTCCATGGGAACGCGGTTTCATCTGATGCTGCCGGGCATAGATGAGGATTTCGGGCAGATCATTTTTCAGAAAGTGAAGAATGAGGTAAATCGAGTTGAAAAAAAACTAAGCCGTTTTCTTCCCGAAAGTGATATTCACCGCCTGAATGAAGCTGCAAAACATTATACGGCACAGGTTGATGATGAGCTTTTCGATATCCTGAAAGCTTGCAAACTTTGTTACGAAGTAACCTGCGGGGCGTTTGACCCTACATTGCGTCCGCTTTATGAGTATCAGCATAAAATGGTAGGAGCATTTGTGGCAGACCCGGTTTTTTTCGACCTGAAAAGGAGACTTGGATTCGAAAAAGTGCGTCTGAATGAGGAGAAACAATATGTTTCATTCGAAAACAGCTCTCTTGAAATAGACCTCGGTGGATTTGGGAAAGGGTATGCACTTGAGAAGGTTAAAGAAGTTTTGCTGAAGAACCGGGTAAAAAGTGCGTTTGTCAGTTTTGGAGAAAGTTCCGTCTATGCTCATGGTGATCATCCTGCCGGCGGAGCCTGGAAAATTGGTATCAACAATTACTTGCAGCCGGGGGAGTCGGCGCACCAGTTCAGCGTATCGGGTGGTTCCGTATCCACAAGCAGTAATTTTTATCTGGATGGTGATATACTCCGCAATCATTCCCACATTATCAGTCCGAAAAGCGGAGAGATAGATTCCCGACCCATTGCAGTAAGCGTGGCAGCGGAATCTCCCGTTCTGGCTGAGATGTTATCCACAGCCTTTATGTCGATGGATGATGATGATATTTTCGATGTAATCAGCCAATACGAAAGTTTATCTGCCGTGAAAATTGATTACAGCACCGGTAAAGCCAACAATACCCACTTTAATATTACCCTTCTGAATACAGAACATTCTGAGTTAGTTGAATCTTAAAAAACAAAAATTATGTTTCTCAATCGTAAAAAATTCCTTGAAATGACCGCCGCTATGGCCGGTTCTACGGTAATGGCATCGGCTATGCCCTGGTTCTCTGTTTTTAACAATCCGGCTCCTTTTGGCAGCGGAGCATCCGATCGTGTGAGGGTTGGAGTGATTGGTGTTGGATCACGAGGCACCGCTCTGGTTTACAACCTGCAGGAATTGAAAAATAGCATGAATCTTGAAATTGCTGCTGTCTGCGATAACTACGAACCGCACTATGAGCGAGCCATTGAGATTACGAATGGTGAGGCTGAGGCTTTCCTGGATTTTCGGGAAATGATAGAAAATGTAGAGCTGGATGCCGTAGTGATTGCAACGCCGCTACATGAACATGCACATCAAGCCATAGAGTGCATGAATGCCGGTCTGCACGTATTCTGTGAAAAAGCAATGGCCCGCACTATGGACGATGTAAAAGCGATGTACGATACTCATATCGAAACCGGTAAAATTATGCTCATCGGGCATCAGAGGCTTTTCAATCCTGTCTATCTTCAGGCGATGGAAAAAATTGAGAGAGGTGATATTGGTCCAATTACCATGTTGCGAGGCTGGTGGCACCGTAACACGCCATGGGTATTTTATGATGATACCGGCGGCAGGGGGACTGCCCTGGACAGGCAGCGTAACTGGCGATTTTATGATGAATATTCAGCCGGAATGCTCACGGAATTAGGTTCACACCATTTCCAGGTTGCCAACTGGGTGCTTGGCGGAATACCCGATTCAGTGATGGGGGCCGGAAGCATCAACCATTTCGATGACGGGCGTGAAGTGTACGACAATTTCGGACTGATTTTTAAATACCCGAACGATATCCATTTTACGTACGACTGCATTACCAGCAACAAACACAATGGCATGCAGGTGCAGGTACTTGGAAACGATGGCACCATCGAGCTGGAATCAAATATGTGGTTTGAAGAATTTCCTGTAGAGCCGCCTGCTGTTCAACAGTTGATCGATAATATCTCAGATGATGAAAATGCAACCATCCCAATCGGCGGGGCCACCTGGATACCCAATGCCCCGATACGTCTTGGCGGAAGATATATCTCGCCTGATTATGAACTGAACGATACACTGCTCTATCTCGAAGGCTTCATAAATTTTGTGCGAAAAGGAAATGCCCCTGAAAAGCTTACAATTGAGGGGTACAATGCCTCTATCTGGACGCTGCTGGCAGAAGAAGCCGCAAAGACAGGTAAAGAGGTGAGATGCCCTGAAAAGTATATTCTTTAGGCGAATCAGAGGTAATATCATACTATTAATACTGAAATGTGCGTAAACGCAGCCAACTCATAAAATAACTTTAGCAATTATGTCGATATCAAAAAATTTCTCTCGCAAAGATTTTATCAAGACAACAGGTGCACTAGCGGGGGGAGCAATGTTTGCAAGTCCCTTTGCAGGTAAAGCAGCAACCATCTTCAGAGAGAAGAGGAAAATGTGTCTGGTAGGAACCGGTGTTCGCGGTATTAGTATGTTTGGGCGGCGGGTGCGAGAGGTATATCCCGATACCGTAGATCTTGCCGCAATTTGTGACATCAATCCCGGCAGGCTTCGTTACGCCCGTGAATATATTGGCGGGAATCTGCCGGCCTACACGAATCTGGAAGAGATGCTTCGTGAGCACAAACCGGATACCCTCATTGTAACATCGCGCGATGATGTTCATCACGAGCATATCATAACCGGAATGCGAATGGGGTGTGATATTATCACCGAAAAACCCCTGACGATCGATGAAACCAGAGCACAGCAAATTCTGGATGCTGAGAGAATATATGGTAAACAGATCATTGTGACGTTTAATTATCGCTATCCGCCCTATCGTGCCAAAATCAAAGAGTTGGTAATGGACGGCTGGATTGGCAAACCCACAAGTGTGGATTTTCATTGGCATATTACCCACAGCCACCTGATGCGTTACATGCAGCGCTGGCACGGGCACAGGCAGTTTGGCGGATCACTGTGGGTGCATAAATCAACACACCATTTCGACATGGTGAACTGGTTCATCAATTCCGATCCTGTTGAAGTGTATGCCAATGCAAGCCTGGACCGGTTTGGTAAACAGGGACCTTTTCGCGGTAAAAACTGCAGAAATTGTGCATTTACCGATCAGTGTGAGTACCACTGGGATATCAATGATAATGCCCATCTTAAGGGGCTCTATGCAGATAATGAACAATATGATGGATACATACGCGATAATTGTGTATTCCGTGAAACTATCGACATTTTCGACAAACATTCGGCCATTGTGAACTATGCGAACGGAGCCACGCTGAACTACTCATTAACCGCCGATACCGAGTATGAAGGGTACACGCTTGCCATCAACGGAACGGAGGGGCGCGTAGAGGTGCGGGCAGGCGGATGGCCGCGAAAAAGTAGTGAAGATGTCATTTTTATGCCCAACCGGCGCTATTCAAATCGCGAGGAACAGATTTTCAATGTGGAGCACGGTGAGGGCGGACACTGGGGCGGCGACCCTATAATGAACGACCAGCTTTTTAAAGATCCAGATCGTCACGATCCGCTTGGCCAGCAGGCAGGAACCCGCGACGGGGTGATGTCGATCCTGACCGGGGTGGCGGCAAGAAAAAGTGTGGATAGCGGAAAACTCATCAGGATTAGCGATCTGACGGATCTTACTCCAAGTGCTGACAGAACCTGAGAGACTGATTCAAGTCAGTTCGACTTATGATTTTATCTGGGAGAGGCTCGTAAGAGCCGAGGGGGATGACTTCTGAGTGAAGATTTGGCTCAAATATTCATTATTTAGCTTTGAATTAACAACTTTTTATCCCCATTACCCTCCGTCTCAGGCGGAGGGACACTTTTCAACAAACCCTAACTCGGACTTATCATCATTAGGCTGTAAAGGAGAGTCCGGTTTTTTTTAAAATTGCGGCTTAAATATCATTCTGCTAAATCATAGCCCGAATACCGGCTTCCAATCCGCGTAACTCAGCAAGGCCTCTCATCCGCCCGATCAGAGAATAGCCCGGATTGGATTTCGATTTGAAATCAGAAAGCATTCGATGGCCATGATCGGGTCTCATGGGGATGTTTAAATCTT
>SLJB01000298.1 GCA_007135335.1 Balneolaceae bacterium | reverse complement strand
TAAAAGCGGTACTGGATTTAGCTGAGCCGGATATCAAAATATTTGTAGCGGACGAAGAGAGAACTGAAGAAAGCCCGATTGAAAGGTTTACAGGAGTTGATAATTTTATGTTGATTGTTGGGCCGGAAGGTGGGTTTTCAAAACGGGAACGGAATTATTTGCAGGATCTTTCTACAGCAACGTACTCATTGGGGAACAAACGTCTTCGAGCAGAAACAGCTGCAATTGTAATGGTGGATAGGTTTAAGAATCTATCCAAATAAAAAAGGTTGCTTCCTCTTCAGAAAGCAACCTCATAAAATAGTTTCAAGCGTAAATCAGCGAATGGATCCTGTTGGGGTTTGTACCAGCATGTCGAGATTTTCTGCTGTTTCCCATAGCTTCATGGCTTCGGTGAGTGTCTCGTTCATGTAATCATTCACAACAGGGTAGAAGAATTCACTTCCCCAAACCTGTCTGGCAAGCTCTGCTTTCATAAATCCGTAGTTCATCCACTTAAGCTCATCATACATCTCGCGGGTAAGAAGAAGATTATCATCATTAATTTCAGGTTCATCAATACCTTCCGTTATTTTCAGGCCAACATCTTTCATCATACTGAGAAACTGTGCTTCGTTACTTTCACTCCAGCTGAAATCACTTCTGAATCCTCTGAAATTATCTCCCCATTGGGCTCTGAATTCATCACCGTATGTATCGAGAAACTCTCTTACAAAGTTGAATTCAACCCGCTCAATTCTCATAAGGTTAAAAAGGTAGGGTGATGAGGTAGTATCTTCCTGCACAATAATATCAGGTACAATACCTCCGCCGCCGAATACATCACGGCCACCGGCAGTTTTAAATTGGAGTGAATCCGGAACCATATCTTTAAACACTGAAGCATCCATAGATGCATCCGTTGACCGATGGCGAATTTCATAAGCATAATCTTCGCTGCTGCCATCAAATGGTTTCTGAATAAGACGGCCGGACGGTGTGTAATATCTGGATATTGTAACCCTGATATTACTGTTATCAACTAATTCGTATTGCTGCTGAACAAGCCCTTTTCCGAATGTTCTGCGTCCAACAACAAGTCCGCGGTCGTGATCCTGAATGGCACCGCTAACAATTTCACTAGCTGACGCAGAACCTTCATTAACAAGTGTAATAACAGGCATTTTTTGGAGTACACCATTTTTACGTGACTCTACTTCCTGATTGAATCTGGAATGCCGGCTTTGTGTGGAGACAATTTTGGTTCCTCTCGGGAAAAATTCCTCAGAAATGGCAATGGCCTGGCTCAGATATCCACCGGGATTATTGCGCAAGTCGAGTACTAAGCGCTCCATTCCCTGTTGCTCCAAATCACTTACAGATGCAAGAAACTCATCATGTGTAGTAGCAGCAAATCGGTTTATTTTGATATATCCGGTTTTATCATCCATCATATAATGAGAGTCGATAGTGGTGATGGGAATATCATCACGTACAATGGAAAAATTAAGAGGCCGTGAATTTCTGGGCCTGATAATTCTTACATCAACAGTGGTGCCTTTTTCACCGCGAAGTTTCCTGAGTACATCTTCATTACTGTATCCCACAGCGCTGGAGTCATCAATTGCGATAATTCTATCGCCCGACATAATACCTAGCTGATCACTAGGTCCGCCTGAAATCGGGGTAATTACCGTAATTGTATCCTGAATGATATTGAATTGAATTCCTATCCCCTGAAATCTTCCGGCAAACTGCTCCTGGATACGATCGCTCTCTTCCGGTTCAATATAAACCGAGTGAGGATCAAGAGTTGAAAGCATCGATTTGATGGATACCTCAACCAGTTTATTCATATCAGTGTCGGGGAAATTATTAGCTACGTAGAGATAAGCTTCCTCAAACTTATTGTAAGAGTCACGAAGATTCTGGATGGAAAACTCTTGCGTGGTATCGATGGGTGTGTTTTCAAGAGAAAGAGTTGAATCATTCAGATGCTTAACTATACCAATAATGCTCTGCTTATGCAGTTCATTGATGGATGTTTCGCCGAAATAGTTGTCGATTACCCTGCGCTGTACCTGGAGGTACTTGTGAAGATTGTCCTGATGAAAGCCGTTTTTAACAACGACGTTGTCAATCCCGGCAATCCAGACAGCTGAGAGAATTAGGAGCAAGGCGAGCTGGGGAGCAATAAATTTTTTCACTGACATCTATATTTGATTGAGCTTAATTCTGAAGTAACGCAAAATTGGCATCAAAGATTATACGTAACGTGAATTCTAATTGCCAATTATGATAATTAGAACGTAAAGAACCAACAAACGTTTCTCTAAGATGCTAATTAACTGTTAAAGATTGAAAATAAGAGCGCCGGTATCGGGTAGAGCTACAATATATAGTGGCTCAGATCTTTGTTTTTCACGAGTCCGTCCAGCTGCTTGTGAACGTATGCTTCATCGATGATGATATCACCGCTGGATATATCATCGGGAACCACAAAGAGTAATTCTTCAAGCAGGGATGATAATATAGTATGAAGCCTTCGGGCACCAATATTTTCCACCTGCTGGTTTACACTGGCAGCTATTTTTGCAATTTCACGAACGGCACCTTCTGTAAATTCAATGTTCACTCCCTCAGAAGCAAGCATTGCCTGGTATTGTTTCGTGAGTGCATTTTTAGGCTGAGTGAGAATGTTAACAAAATCTTCTTCCGTAAGTGAATTCAGTTCAACCCGAATTGGGAAACGTCCCTGCAGTTCAGGAATCAGATCGGATGGTTTGGAGACATGAAAAGCGCCTGAACCAACAAATAGAATGTGATCTGTTTTTACAATACCGTGTTTTGTATTTACTGTGCTGCCTTCAACTATGGGCAACAGATCGCGCTGAACACCCTGACGGCTCACATCTACACCGCCTCCGCCTTTATTCCCGCTTGAGTCACTTGCTACTTTATCAATTTCGTCAATAAAAACGATGCCCTGATTTTGTACGCGGTAGAGTGCTTCCTGAACGGCTGCTTCATGATCGATAAGCCTCTCAGATTCTTGTTCAATCATAATTTCACGAGCTTCAGTGATCGGCAGAGTTCGTTTATTCTTCTTACTGCCACGAGTAAGATTGCCGAGCATATCCTGCAGATTTACTCCCATCTCTTCCATACCCTGTGGACCGAAAACCTGCATCATCGGGGTTTTCTTATTAGCTACTTCAATTTCAATTTTTCGGTCTTCCAGATCCCCGTTTTTCAGTTTTTCACGGAATCTTTCACGGGTACGTTCATTCAGTTCTTCATCGGTTGCCGATTCCGGATTAAACCCTACTTCATTTGAAACAGAGGTTGATGTGGCAGGAGTTTTTTTACGAACAGGCGGGATGAGAATATCGAGTATTTTTTCCTCAACTATTTCAGCAGCTTTTTCTTTTACCCGTTCCTGCATCTCCATTCTTACCATGTTAACAGCAAGATCGGTCAGATCTCGAATCATGGATTCTACATCACGGCCTACATATCCAACCTCTGTGAATTTGGAGGCTTCAACTTTAATAAAGGGTGCACCGGCAAGTTTTGCCAGTCTGCGCGCAATTTCTGTTTTTCCAACACCGGTAGGGCCGATC
>SLJB01000178.1 GCA_007135335.1 Balneolaceae bacterium | reverse complement strand
AACAGCCCGGTTTATGGCTTGAAGCGCTCACCCAAAATGCCTGGGATACCGGCGCGGCCTGGGGATTGATTCTTACGTATGGAGCTTACATGCGCAAGAAAGATGATATAACCATAAGTGCATTTCAAACAGGAATAGGGAACAATATTGTTTCGCTTGTGGCCGCTGTTATTATTTTTTCTACTGTTTTTGGCACACTTGGCCCACAGATGAGTGACGGCGAAATACTGGACGTAATGAAAACATCCGGGCCTGCATCCACCGGGCTCACCTTTATGTGGATGCCACAGCTGTTCAGCGAGATGGCAGGGGGAAAGATTTTCGCTATACTCTTTTTCCTCGGGTTAACATTTGCTGCTTTCAGCTCGCTTATTTCTATGATAGAACTGGCTACAAAAGTATTTGTGGATATGGGCATCACCCGTAAAAAAGCTACAATTGCAGTATGCAGTGCAGGTTTTATTTTCGGTTTGCCATCTGCTATTTCACTGGATGTATTTGCAAATCAGGATTTTGTTTGGGGAGTGGGACTGATGCTTTCCGGCGGCTTTATCTCATTTGCGGTGATCAGTTTTGGGGCAGATAAATTCAGGAAAACACTTGTAAATACGGATGAGAGCAGGGTTAAGCTCGGCCGATGGTGGGTGGTCATTATTAAATATGTTATTCCTGTTCAGGTGGTAACACTTTTGAGTTGGTGGATCTATCTGAGTGCCACAAGTTTTGCACCGGATACCTGGTACAATCCTTTAAGTCCGTTTTCGGTTGCAACTGTGCTGCTGCAATGGGGTGTTATGATGACACTGTTTAAGATATATAACAGCAAGATTGCTAAAAAAACAATGCTGAATTAATTCACCTTCGCTTCAATATTTTTCAGCGTTTTATGAATCTCTTGTAAGAGTGGTATAAGTTCATTTTCACTTTCGGTTTTTACAGGTGCGGAAATTTCATGGCCTTTATCGGTGATATTGTCTCGTTGTTCCAGTACCATTTCGCGAAACTTTCTGGCATCTATTATGCCGGTTAGAGACATATCTGCAGCACCCTGAACGCTTTGTCCGGCGGTTTCTATTTTTAAGTAACTCAGGCCAAAGTATCGGAGAATGGGCCCCTCTTTGAAGGTTAAATCCTGAATCTTATCGAGCGGAACCGTTCGCTCTGTCTGAAACCAAACCCCTTTTTTGAAGTGAAGTGCCCGGGTTGTAAGCTCGCAAAATAGACTGTTGAAATGTCGGTCAATATACATTTTACCGAAAATAAGCCAAAAGGGAAGGAGTAAAATTCCAACAATTGTGATGGTAAAGAGCAGAATTCCCCCAATGTATGTATATGTTTTAAGCTGTGGATTGAATTTTGCTTCAAAGAGCTGACGTGCCCGCTGTGGATTTGTAACTTTATCCATCTCTATCACTTGTTTATAATATTTAAGTTTGTTTTAAAAACTTAAAATAGAATAATCTCAACAACAAATGTGATTGATTCAATTTGGATCAGGAGAATTACTGAGGGTCTGGCAACAAACCTCCTCCACGGGCAGTGGCGCCGATAACAATAGCGGCACTTATTACTACTACATTTTTGATAATGTATTGTCCTTCAATAGTTAACGCAAAAGGAGGCTGAGTAAATACAAGTTCCGGAAACAAAATAAGCGGGCTCATTGTACCAACCATTTGAACAAGCAGGAGTAAAATCGTTAATCGTATAAATCTCCCTGAAATCATCAGTAAGCCTATGATAACCTCGAACAGGGCAAGAGTAAATTGCATGATATACAGAGGAGCTATGCCCAATGTGAGCCGTTCTATAGTTGCCATTGCAAGGCCTTCGGCAGGGCTGAGACCGGGGAAGAATTTTAGTCCGCCAAACCAAATAAAAATGATACCGATACTATAGCGCAAGAGTTTAATCCCATTTGCGGCCATCCATTTTATGATAAGTGGATCAAGGAAAGAAAAGATTTTCATAAGAATAGATACTGAAATTTTCTACCCAATTAACGAATTGAGTATGTTAATCTTATGAAGAACATAGACGAACTCTCTATATGTTTTATTCTCCTTTCGGCACAAAGTGCAAAGCAGCGGAATTCATACAGTAGCGCAGCCCTGTTGGTTCAGGACCATCATCGAAAACGTGGCCAATATGGGAATCACAGCGGCTACAGACAATTTCGGTACGCACCATGAAAAAGCTTCTGTCTTCTTTTTCCTCAACAGCATCTTCTCTGATGGGCGCCCAGTAGCTGGGCCATCCTGAGCGGCTGTTATATTTAGTTTCTGAATGAAACAGCGGCTGTCCACAGCCTTTACAAAGATACACCCCATCATCATAATGGCTGTTATACTTATTCATGAAAGGAATTTCGGTGCCATTATTTCGAAGCACCCTGTATTCATCTGACGAGAGCCGTTGTCTCCACTCTTCTTCTGTTCGTTCAATTTTTTCGTTCTTTGATGAATCGGCCATGGCAATAGAGTATGTGATGTTATTTAAAAAGTGCAGATGGTCATCTGCAGTTACAACCGGATTTTGCCCTTGGGACTGGCAAGAGGCTGCAAAGAGCATTGAGATCAAGAGCAGGATAATTTTTTTCATCGTAATTGATTTTTCTACAAAACAAAACGAATCTTTGTGGCATTCATTTCACAGGAAATTAAATCACAGTAAAAGAATAAATCTTTTGCAGTGGAAAGTGCCGGGTCAGAGTTTTTTTCGCTGAGAGATGTAAGCTGCAACTCCCCATATAAATACCCATGCAGCGGCAGTTAAATAAAATGCCCCGAATGATAAAAAGATTACATTGAGGGCGTATAAGATGTGATAGATCCAATCGGGCGCTTCTGAAACTTTTTTTCTGGTGATCTGCCTGAAGTCACTGCTGAATAGAGTGAATGATCTTGCTAAAACCATCAGAACCGTGTATGTATAGAGAACATACTCCAGCACCATGGTTTCATCAAAAAACACGACAAGTGCAATAACAATGGTTGCAATTAAATCTACAGTAACATGCTTAAGCCATTGCATTGCAAATGAGAAAGATATGCTAGTAAAAAATTAAGTAACCCGGTTGCAGTAACCGGTTTATTGTATCGGAATCACTTCTTTTGCCTGGAGGCCTTTGTCACCGTCAGCTAACGTAAATTCAACTTTTTCACCTTCGGTGAGTTTTCTGAATCCATCGCTTTGAATCTCTGAATAGTGTACAAAAACATCTTCGCCACCCTCACGGGTAATAAATCCGTAGCCTTTACCATTATGAAACCATTTAACAGTTCCAACTTCACGGTTTTCCATAATTAAATCCCAACTAAGTTCCCATTGATAGTTAATAACAGCATGGTTTTTAAAGTTAAGAACCATAACCATCAACGACTAAGATAATTCGAAGGATCGTTTTTAGCAATAAACTTTATAAATTATGTAAAACCCATTGATAATTAGCATGTTATAATTTGAAAAAACGGCATAAAACAAGTAACAGGCGAAGTATCAGAAAAAATCTAATCGTAAACCGAAACGTACATTTCTATTACTACCCGGCTCGAAATATCTGCCTCCGAACGCATTGACAGATACAGATGTGTTATATCGCTGATTTAAGATATTTTGAACCGAAATAAACGGTTGCAATCTCCATGATTCAAAATGAAGGCCGGAAAATGACCAGCGGCCGTTTACCAGGAAATAAGAGTCATTTTTAGCACTATTTGCACTGTCAGCATAGTACTCTCCTATCCATTCGAGATCTGTTCCAATGGCGTGATGACCTAAATACCCGGTTAGCATTGTGCCGATCCTATGAGGAGCTACCCCCGGAACTTGATTCCCTTCAACGTTTCCATCAGCAAATTCTGCCTCTGTCCATGTGTACATAAAATCAAGAGAAAAGCGATCAACGGGTTGAAACCGTACATGGGATTCAAGGCCATAATGTCTGGTATTTCCTTCGTTTCTGAATAATGTTGGTCCACCATCTACCTCTATAAAAGGTACAATCAAATCGGTTATATTCAGGCCGAAGAGAGTAAAATCATACTGAACCCGGCTGTTATTTGATACTCCCCGAATACCTGTTTCCAGGCCTATGGTGCGTTCGGGCAGTAAGTCCGGGTTGAATCCGGTGCCGCCGCCCGGTCTGTTTTTGAATTCGGTGGTTGTGGGAGCATCGAACGAAGAACTGATACTTGCAAATAACCGTGCGTTGTTCAAATTGTAATTAATACCCGCACTGGGATTTAAGGTGAAAAATGACCTGCTTGAGTTTTCATTTGCAATGAAATCATCTACTCCAAATACCATCCGGTCTGCCCGAAGGCCAAAATTAATGATTAACCGGTTTACATCGAATGCGGTTTGAGCAAACAGAGCCTGTGTGGAAACATTATCTGTTTGATCAATTCGCAATTGATCCCCCGGATTTCCATTAACATTGTTTCTTTGCTCGCGTTCATCACGTTGAAATTTTAATTCTCCACCTATTTGAAGATTAAAAGGCAGATTGTCGAAGTCATACGTAACTCTGGAGCCACCGGCAACCCGGTCAACAATGATATACCCAACATTGGCTAAAAGCGGATTATTGAAATCGCGAAGCGTGCCATGTGCGGAAACAGTAAGGAGTCCACTCGAGGTATTGTGAAGATATCTTGCCGAGGCCATCCACTGCATAAAATCTTTTCCTGCAGATGCATCTACAAATGGAGGCCATGCCTTAGATGGATTTTCTGAAGCGTCCTCGGCTGATAATGAACCGGGATGTTCAGCTTTTGGCATTCCTGAAAAGGCAATTCGTGTTTCCAGCGAGGAGTTCTGTGAAAGATCGAAACCGGCTGATAATCCGCCTCGTATCAGCTCTGAAGCGCTGTGATCCCGGAACCCGTCCGATTCGAAGTACGATCCATACGCATTCCATCGAACACCCCCGATATCATCATGCCACCGTGCTTCGTATTTCATAGTATTGTACGCCCCCCCATAACTTCTGAGCATCAGTCTAGGCGAATCAGCCGGGGGACGGGTTCGCATATATAAAACACCCCCGCTGCTGTTTCCCCAATAAGTAGCAGAGGGCCCTCTTAACAACTCAATCGATTGAACCATGGCCGGATCAACCATATTCATGATGGTTTGCCCGTCGGCAACGGTCAGTGGTATATCATCCATCACTACCATAACGCCACGCAGGCCAAACGGACTTCTCCAGCCCATACCGCGAATTGTCATCCTCTCGCCAAGAGCTGCATTTTCACGATTACTTATCCAAATTCCGGGTAGTGTAAACGTAAGTTCATCCATGGTTGCGGCCGGCCGTGCGGTAACATCGGCTTCACTTCGGTTCAGATAACTCACAGAGATCGGTGATTTCCCGATGGTAATAGAAGAGTGAGCAGCTTCAACCTGAATCTGATCCAAAGTTACTGAAAGTGTATCTGTTGATGCCTCCTGGGAAAATAATGCGGGTGAAAAGGAGATAAAAAGTGCAGCTACAAGTAAAACTTTAATAGTGAACTTGCGTATTGTTGATTTCATGAAGACTTTGTTTTTAAATAGAAGTTCTTACGTACCTGTAAAAATCGTCAAATTGTACTCACGATCATACAAATATTACTTTTTTTTGCATTTTGAATGGCTTCTGCTTGGAACGGCACTTCTGCTCATGGCATCAATAGACCCTGCTGTGCAGAAAGCATCATTTTGTTTTATTGACCGGTTTGGATTTTCCTTTTGTCCGGGTTGTGGTTTGGGGAGATCTGTAGCTTATGTTTTTCGGGGTGATCTGATGGCCTCTTTTGCCATGCATCCGGCAGGAATGTTAGCTGTACTGATACTAAGCGGAAGAATTGGACTGATACTTAGAAGAAATTATAATCTAAAAAAAGAGTTGAATCATGAAAAAGATACTTGAATTTCTACCCGAGCTCGAAGGCGATGAATCGCAATATATTAGTAAGATCATTGAAGATATGCCGGATGAAAAAGCAAAAATGTTTGCAAACATTTACAGATCCCGGCGCAGGGATCCGATTTTGCTGTTGATTCTTGCCCTGATAGGTTTGTTTGGGGTAGCCGGTATTCACCGCTTCTTTATAGGCCACATTGGCATGGGCATTCTCTATTTTCTGACAATGGGCCTCTGTTTTATCGGCACGATTGTAGATATGATTAACTACAAAAATTTTGCTTTTGAATATAACCGGAAAGTTGCTCTAGAACTTCTTAAAGATTTTAATTCATGATAGAACAGATGCCTGCACGCGAAGAGTCGGTAAAATTACTTCACTCATATATTGAATCAGATAGCCTCAGGGAACACTGCGAAATGGTAGCTGCTGCTATGGAAGCATATGCAACAACCCTCGAAAAATCTAACCGCGAAATTGAAAAGTGGTGGACAGCCGGATTACTTCATGATCTGGACTGGGAAAAGTATCCTGATGAACACCCCAAAAAAGCAGTGAATGATATATTGCCACCACTTGGATACTCTGCTGATGTAATCGCTGCAATAAATGCTCACGCACCTGAAAGAACCGGAAAGGAGCCGGAAAGCGAAATAGAGAGATATCTCTTTGCTTGTGATGAAATTTCCGGATTTATGAATGCTGTTTCACTAATGAGGCCAAATGGTTTTGAGGATATGAAGGCAAAATCGGTTCGAAAAAAACTCAAAGACAAACGCTTTGCAGCAAATGTACCGCGCGATGACATTCAGAAAGGAGCGGACCTCATCAGCAAAGAACTTTCAGAGCATATCACCTTTTTGATTGATGTGTTTAAGGCCGGATAAACTCCTTCTCTTCTTAAATAAAAACTAAACAGCTGATGACAACAGGATGTCGCCGGCTATTTTTATGTTAGCTGAAAATGAACTGAATTCGCAGCAGCTGATGAAGCAACCAGATTTATTCCCATTGAATGCATACTTAGAAAGAAAGCTCAGTCGGCAGATTTTCCCGGAAGTGCCAAATGCTCCGGGTGTCTATAGATTTTATGACAAGGATGATGAACTAATTTACGTTGGTAAGTCTAAAAATCTTCGAAAACGACTCAATTCATACAAACGGGTAAAAACCAATTCTGCCGGAAAAAAGTTATCTGCGCTTGTCAGTAAGATTTCAGTCATCACATTTGAGGTTTTTACAACCGAAATTGAGGCCCTCCTGGAGGAGAATCGACTGATTCGTACATACAGGCCTCTGTTTAACCATGTGAATAAGCAGATTGAAACCTATTACTTTATACGGATAATGGCCTTGCAGGGTGGAATTTTCTTTACGCTTTCTATGAGTGCGGCAACGGATTTAAAAAAAGGATTGAAGAAAATCCATCTCTTTACAGACGATGAGGGGCGGTATTCTTCAGGGTTTGATATCATTTCAGAACCGTCTTATGAAAAAGTTTATGGATGTTTTAAAGGTCACGTCACAGTCAGGAAATCTTTTGGTGCTCTGCTTCAGTTGTTGTGTATGCAGTTTACCGGAAAGGTAAATCCTCACTGCCTTCCTCACGTACTAACCAGAAATTTAGCACCCTTAGCATATTTTCTGCCGGTTTATTCTGTAGCAGAAGTTAAGGTGCTCCGGTTTATTGAATTACTCGATGAGTGGTTCACAGGACAAAGCGATGAGATTTTAAATCTGTTTGAAAGCATGGCACTAAGAACGGAGACCTCATTTGAGTGTACATATATTAAAGACCGAATAGAGGTTCTTCAGTCATTCTACAATGGTACTCTTCAAAAACAACGGCTAATACGTAACACATTTGTACTGACAGCAGATGAGT
Organism: Balneolaceae bacterium; assembly: GCA_007135335.1. Lineage (GTDB taxonomy): Bacteria > Bacteroidota > Rhodothermia > Balneolales > Balneolaceae > Rhodohalobacter. Next base: position 5,750 of record SLJB01000178.1, on the reverse strand, counting down.
TGATTAAACAGGACGAGCTGGATGATTTTCAAGTAAAACTACGTGCCAAATGATTTTTTTTATTTGCCAAAAAATCATTTATTAAGCTCAGTCTATTATATAACTAACATAAAACTGAGCGAAAACTATGTCTCCAATCATTGCAGAAATAATCGGTACAGCAATTCTAATGCTCTTTGGCTCGGGAGTAGTTGCCAATGTAATTTTGAATAAAACTAAAGGTAATGGAAGTGGGTGGATTGTGATAACCTGGGGCTGGGCAATGGGGGTTTTTATTGCCGTTTTTGCAATGGGTCAGTTCAGTGGAGCTCATATAAACCCTGCGGTAACAGTAGGATTGGCAATTGCCGGTCTGTTTGATTGGGGTTTGGTTTTCCCTTATATCGTTGCACAAATTGTGGGGGCATTTTTGGGATCTTCACTTGTTTGGATTGCGTACAAAGAACATTTTAAAGCGACTGAAGATGGCGGAACAAAACTGGCTGTTTTTTCCACAGCACCTGAAATACGAAACTACCCTGCAAATTTTATGACTGAGGTAATTGGTACATTTATACTTGTCTATGGTGTGCTTTATATTGTAGAACCCGGTTTTATGAACGCCGATGGTGAAATGCTTGCTGCAATTATAATTAACGGGGAAGAGGTTGGTTTTGGGCTTGGTGCTTTGGCTGCGCTGCCTGTAGCTTTGCTTGTACTTGGTATAGGGCTGGCTCTGGGCGGGCCAACCGGTTATGCCATCAATCCGGCCCGGGATCTGGGTCCGAGAATTGCGCATGCTGTTCTGCCATTCCCACATAAAGGCAGCAGTGATTGGGCTTACTCATGGGTGCCTGTAGCTGCACCGATTGTGGGGGCTGTAATTGCTGCCGGTTTATATCTGCTATTATTATAGATGAGTTGCTGCTTATACGAAGTTAGGTTGCATTAAAATATTGTAAGAAATGTTCGGAAGCAGAAATATTGAAAAATCTTCTCTGCGATTTTTTTTTACATGTGTATTGAATACTTTTGTGCCATTAAATTTCGCGGGGTAATAACTCTTGCAATGATTTACAGAATATCTCCAAAAAAAATACCTTAACAACGTTATATAGAATAGGTGAATTACAATGCTTGATAAGCTCAAACGGATGAAGGAACACATCAATCAAGGTAAACATGCATTTTCATTTGATCCTTCCCGCTTTAATGATCCGCTTGCAAATCAAATTCAATGGACCTCGCTGAAATCGGGTGGAAGCAACTTCAGATCTCATAACCTTGTTGAAGTAAATCCAAACCGAATGGAGTTCAGGCAGTCACTAAACAGCAAGCTGTTCAGTTTTGTGTTTATGCTTGCAGGGTTGCTTATACCGGTTTTTTTCATTTTTGGGAGTATTGATTTAGCTCAGGAAGAAGCCTGGAAAATGGTGGCATTTGTGGTAGTATTTGGGCTGGTTTTTATTGGGACCGGGTACTTTTCTTATAAAAGAGGGGCTTCTCCTGTGGTTTTTGATAAGATGATCGGCAAATTCTGGAAAGGGAAAGAAGGACCTGATGTAAAACCGGAATTGATGAATGCCGAACAGGTAAAAAATACAGCTGATATTCATGCCCTTCAGCTCATTTCTGAGTACGTTCGAAGAGATAAAAATTCATACTACAGCTATGAAATCAACTGCGTAATGAAAGACACTAAACGCTATAATGTTATGAAACACGGTGCTAAAACTAAAATCAGAAGGGATGCCGAAACACTTGCGCAATTTCTCGGAAAACCTTTGTGGGATGCAGCCGGTTAAATTAGCAAGAGAGAAAAAAATAAAGATTTTTTAAGTAGCTGATAAATTTGAAAATTAGTGTTTCAATTTTTGCCATATCGACAAAGAGTCTGATTACTCCCGTGATTTGTCTTTTTGCAGAATACGCTCAATCGTGATAGCTGCACCCCAGAAACCAAGGTTACGTAAATGATTTATCCATCTGTCAGGTTTCATAATTGAGAAAATCACAAATATGGCTGCTATAATTCCAATTGCCCTCAAGGGTAACCCTGCGAGTTCAGCCGCCGAAGACCCACTGAATAGAAGTACTACAAATACGACTGCGAGCGGCACCCAAAATGCTTTTTGTCTGTACTCAAACCAGAGCTTTTTGTACCAGGATGAATATTCAGTTTTCTTTTTATCCGGCGATTTATAAGGACGCGAAAGAGTTTTTTCAAGCAATTTCGGAGGTCGTTTTTTCCATTGAAAATAACCTATTACAGTTGCCGCAAGTGATCCAACAACAAACACATAGATTGTAACCAGCAGCGGTAAAGATACAATGGTTATGCCTGTATTTGTTGAAATCCATTGCTGCAGTTCTCCATAAGCGTCAAAAAGTGCATTTCCAAGTAACAGATACTGGAAAATAAATCCCTGTAGTGCAGCCCAAGCTCCTATCAGCCAGGCACCCATAGAGATGCCAACTTTATTCCAGCCAAGCAAGCGGACTGACAAGCCAAACAGGCTACCCTGTGCTGCAATAGCAACCATGGGGCGAAGCCTGTTCCCGGCAGGAGAGAGCGCTTTTAGTGCTGCGGCTACATATGAAACCCAAATGACCAGCCACGGACGGGCTAGTTTATTTCCTGCAAAAAATAGCACCATTGCCTGTATTATCGCCATAGGTACACCGCGAAACGGTATTTTGGGGGCATTCAAAACAGTACCTAATGTTACTTCGATTGCACCGGCTGCAGCCCCATATCTCCCTATTCTCTGCCAATCTTTTGCGGAACTACTTAAAGAGCAGAGCCTTTCAAGGGCTCTTTCTTCTCGTGCTTCAATCACAAGGTCGAAAGCTTGTCCTAACTGTTTTTCAATGTCTTCTTTGGATTCTTCTCTGATGGCTGCAACAATTATGGTCGGTTCTATCTCCAAAATACGGCTCCAGTACTTTGCAAAACCCTTGCCGTTGGCTTCAAGCCGGCCAAGTTCATCAAGAAGTAAAACTTCGGGTTTTTGAGCACTTTCATGCAGCTCTTTTAACCATGCTTCAACTTCATTCCAGGCGTTATCAAAAAAGACGTAAGGAGGAGTTCCGCTGCCGGTTCGTTCGCAAAGTAGCACCTCGTGATCTTTTGAGGGCCATTTCAGTACATAGCGTTCTGCCCCTGTTCCGGGATGGCTCCGTCCTTCAGCTTCTGCAAGTACACCATCGTATGATCTGCCTTCGCGCCGAAGGTAATCCATTAAATTTGCTAAGAGATGTGTTTTTCCGCTTCCCCGTTTCCCGGTGACTGCTATGAACCAAGGCTTCTCGGTTTCTGAAGTATGACGATCGCCGGAGAGATCAGGTTCACTCTTGTTTTGTGATGGGAGAGCCTTCATGGTATTTTTTGATGATCAAGAACATAGATCTCATAAAAATAATGAAACGTTAGCCATCATACACTCTATTATTCAGATACAGTAATGTCAAATTGTTAGTCAAAAATTAACAATTGGTTACGGTTATTGGTCTGAGATTGTGATTGGTTTGTCAGAAAATAGCTATTGAAGTGTCATATGCCTTAATATGGCCACACTTAATATTTGCATCTGCGTGTGTAATGTAATATTGAATTGAATGGTTTTATGGCAAATTATCATGATCTAAAAGGTGCAGATGGAAGTCTATAATTTTGATATTTCATCATTTATACCTTTCCCGTAGAACGCTTTGATTCTCAGATTTTGTTTGATCCATTTGTAGAACAATTCCTCGAAGTCTCGGTTCCAGCGACCTTCTTACAATAGTCGTCGATCTGGCTGGCATCACAGTAGTTTATGTTGATCAACAGAACAAAGTCATGATCATTCAATTGATCAACCAAACGCACAAGTCGCAGAAACTCGGGATAATGATGCCTGTTCTGATACCCTTTCAAATGGATCATTTTATCACTTTGCAAGTCGCCCGTGGAGTCGATGGTTGTGGAGGATTTTCGATAAAACCATTCAGTAGGTGCACAAGACTACATCTAACGATCAAAAATTAAATAACACGGACATTTATATTCTAGAAATTGAAGTCGATAATGAATTTAACAGTATTTATTTGCAAGCTCTGCAGTGAGTTACAGAAAACTGAAATTATTTTAGTTGTGCACTACTGAATTAAAACAGTAAATAACAGGTATGGTCGAAGTATCTCAATAAGATAGACTCACCTTAATAGTATATGTAATACAGATTCACTAACATCTCAAAATGTGATAATTTAAAAATTAAAATACATTAATTAGACAATCTGTTAATCAAATCAGATTATGAAAAAAGTTGCTTTGAAAGCGGTTTTCTGATAACTAAACGATATTTACACCCTTTTATCTAAAAATTATGTATCATGATTTTATAATAAAAAACAGAAGCAAATAAATTAGGAGCATAATAATGGGTAACTCAGAAATGCACTTAGATGGCAAATCGATTCAGTTTCCAACAATTACAGGCAGCGAAAATAAAAAAGCATTTGATATAAGTAAACTAAGAGCCGATACAGGTTATGTAACACTCGATTATGGATTGAAAAATACTGCAGTAACCAAAAGCAGTATCACATTTCTGAATGGGGAAGAGGGAATACTCCGATACAGAGGATATCCTATTGAACAACTTGCAGAGAAGGCCAGTTTTCTTGAAGTGGCTTATTTGCTGATCTATGGTGAGCTACCGTCCCAAAAAGAGCTTGATACATTTACTTCCGGGGTAACTAACCATACACTGATTCATGAAAACATGAAGAAGTTTTTTGAGGGATACCCGCAGCATGCCCACCCAATGGGTGTTTTGGCATCAATGACCTGTGCACTTTCATCATTTTATCCCGAGTCGTTGAATCCAAATGCTGATGAAGAGTCGATCGATCAGACTATACTCAGGCTCATTGCCAAAACGGCTACTATTGCTGCGTGGTCGTATAAGAATAGTGTGGGCCATCCGGTTATGTATCCGCAGAATCGGCTGGATTACAGTTCAAATTTACTATACATGATGTTTGCCAAACCCACAGAGCCGTACGAAATAAATGATAAAGTGGTTAGTGCATTGAACAAATTGCTGATTCTCCATGCAGATCACGAGCAAAATTGTTCTACGTTTACAACCCGTGTGGTGGGTTCATCGCAGGCCAGTTTATATGCTTCAATCTCAGCCGGAATTATGGCACTTTGGGGTCCGCTCCATGGTGGTGCAAACCAGGCTGTGGTTGAAATGCTTCAGCAGATCTACGATGATGGAGGTGCAAGCAAGGCGAATATTGATAAATGGATTGCTCGTTTTAAGGATAAGGAATCAGGGCAAAGGCTGATGGGATTTGGCCACAGAGTTTACAAGAATTTTGATCCGCGAGCCACCATCATCAAAAAAGCAGCAGACGAAGTTCTGGATGATCTGAATATTGATGACCCTCTTCTGGATATTGCAAAAGAACTGGAGTATGCGGCATTGAACGATCCATATTTTATTGATAAAAAACTCTATCCTAATGTGGATTACTATTCAGGACTGCTCTACAGGGCAATGGGAATTCCGGTGGATATGTTTACTGTTATGTTTGCTCTTGGCAGGCTGCCGGGCTGGATAGCTAACTGGAAAGAGATGATGGAAGATAAGCAGCCAATTACACGTCCAAGACAAATCTATATTGGTGAAAATAAGCGGGATTTTATACCAATTACAGAACGCTAAATATATTTAGGGCTTTAATTTTAGCCGCCAATATTTTGGCGGCTATTTTTT
>SLJB01000189.1 GCA_007135335.1 Balneolaceae bacterium | reverse complement strand
GATTACTGTAACTTGCAATCAATTAACTAACTTAAAAATGTTTATTTATATTTTATTATTTAACTATATCTATATTTTACGATCATTTTAGATGAATAATACTGAACACTCTTTTAAAGCAACTTTCAAAGTTCGATCCTACGAAGTAGATCATTCAGGAAATGCAACTCTTCCATCGGTATGTAATTATTTCCAGGAAGCTGCAGGCCTCCATGCACACCGGCTAAATTTTGATATTGAGGATCTTAACAGGAAAGGACTCACATGGATTCTATATAGATTACACGTCAAAATTATCCGGAATCCGAGGCGCTGGGAAACGGTTACAGTACACACACGGCCATCCGTAGGTGATGGAATTCGAGCTTACAGAGATTATAAATTACTCGATTCTGAAGAGAATGAAATTGCATTAGGTGTAAGCCAATGGATGGTGCTTGATGTAAATAGGCGCAGGCCCGTTAAATTACCTGATGAAATAAAAAAGCTCGGGCTTCAGACTGATTTTCATGTCTTACCTGAAACAGAGACCCTTTTACCTCTGTCAAACAAAGATTACCGGCAAATTGCAAAGGTTGGCAGATATAATCTAGATATGAACAATCACCCTAATAACGTTTCATACATTGAATGGCTAACCGGATTCATCGATTCAGAACTTATCCGTGATAGATCGTGCCATGAAATAGAAGTTCAGTATCAGGCAGAAGCAGAGTTCCACAAACCTGTTTATGTTTCATACGAATTAACTGAAATGGAAAACTCCGTTCTGATCCGTCACTCCATCAGAAATGAAACAGATGGAAAAGATCTTGCACTGGCTGTATCTAAATGGAAGTAGTTATTACTTTACAATTTTCGGGTCATCAGAGCTGTCTCTCCTGTAATTCTCGGGATGATCCTTCATTGTTTTGAACTCTTTAAAAGTAAAGATAAGTCCGATTAAAAATATAAAAACCACAATAATACCGGATGTAAATATGAATGGCATGTTCATGAACGCCCACCATATTTCACGATTTTAAAGTATGCGCCAAAACCAAGTATGGATGGAACCCAGATTCCAACAAATAGCCCGGCATTTTGGTCAATAGTGAACCATAATACAATTGATAGTACCATGGAAATAAGGGCAGATGCTAATATAAAATAGTCCGAAATGTTTAGCATTTTGTTTATTTAGTGAAATTGAGAAGCAAATAATTATCTACTTCTGTTTATTTTATACACTAAATAAGCGTCAAAATGTAAAATTCGTTCCGTTTAATCTAATCCCAATCGGGAGCAAACGTCGGATTCACCATCCTCATCGATTTATCTAAAGCATCAATTTGCTCGAAATGCTCATCAGAGAGTTGAAAATCATAAATGTTCAAATTCTCTTCCAAATGTTCTCTTGAAGAGGATTTAGGAATGGCTATAACATTTTCCTGCTCAATAAGCCACCTGAGAGAAATTTGCGATGCTGTTTTCCCATATTCAGCAGCTATCGAATTCAATGTCTCGTTTTCTGTAACCCTGCCCTGGGCAAGCGGACTGTAGGCGGTTATCAGAAACTCATTTTCATAACTGTAATCAAGTAAATTATACTGCTCGAAAAACGGATGAAATTCAACCTGATTCGTAAGTATTGGTATTCGAAGATCTTCAATAACTTCCTTAATTAGTGATAAAGGGAAATTACTCACACCTATATTCAGCACTTTACCCTGGTCGCGAAGGGCTAGCATTGCTTCCAGTGTTTGCTGAAGAGAATAAAGTTTATTTGGCCAGTGTATTAAAAGAAGATCGATATATGGAACTCGTAACAATCTGAGGCTCTCTTCCACAGACTGAAGCACATCATCGTGATCAAGGTTGGTATGCCATACTTTTGTTGTCAAAAATATCTCCTCCCTTTTAATCCCGGAAGAGTAGAAGGCATCACCAATTTCTTTTTCATTTTTATAAATTTGTGCTGTATCAATGTGCCGATATCCAATATCCAAGGCATCTGCAACTGTTTTTTTACACTCTTTCCCATACAACCTGTATGTGCCCAATCCAATTTCAGGCACATCTGTTTCCATAGCTGTCTTAAACTGCATTATGATATCTAAACTCTGTTTTTAGGTTAGTTATTGATTTCTGCTACTTAATTAAAGTTATTTTACGCGTCAAGGTTCTGTTACCGGTTTCAAGCTGTACAATATAAATTCCGCTTGGTTTATTTGTGGCATCCCAAACTACTGAATGTTCCCCTTGCCGAACAGTATCATCCATTAACAATGCAACCTGCTGGCCTACAATATTGTAAACCCCCAAGCGTACCGGTCTCTCTTCAGGCAAATAGAACGTAATATTAGTAGTAGGATTAAATGGATTTGGATAATTCGGCCGTAATTCTGCAACTCCGGGTTTCTCTGAATTATTCTCATCTTCAATAATTGCTTCAAACGGCTGCATATTTATATAAAATCGATTTCGGTCAGTGGCTCGCAAAATGGATACTTCGGTTCTGTCAGTGTCGGGAACTTCGGTTAGTTCTTCAGCCTTTCCGCTGCTTCTGAACCTGTATTGATTCACTTCTCTCATGTCAACAGAAATACCTGTTTGAGAATCTTCAAAAGTCAAAATCCAATCATCAGGGATATTTTCTGATAAATTCCACTCAATAACCATATTTGCTGATTGCATTACCATTTCAGTTCCAATTCCCACCCTGTAGACCTTTTCCGGATTGTATGGCAGGTGTGTAAATGTGTTTGTTATGAATCCTGATTCTTCAAAAGTTAAAAACAGGTGATTAGCTTCTGATGTCTCCACATGCGGTAACGTTAAGGATAATTTCGGCAGATCATAACGAATCGGAGCCATTCCCGCAGGTTGTTCCATAAATCCCAGTATTGCACTGTCTAGCCGGCGCATCTGATTTCCACTTCCTTCATTTAAAGTAAAAGGAATGTATCTATCCATATGCATACCGATTGTACTTCCAGATCTGGTTTGATCAGTATCATTCAACTCCGAATTCACAAAAAGCGGTGACCATATATCACTAACCAAGTCTTCAGTAAATGAAAGTTTAAAATCATTTTTCCGTGAATCCCATAAATTTACGATCGGTGAATTAACCCGGCGGGGCTGTCCGGAAGAAACTGAATTCATACCGAAAGCGGGAAAAGTGTTCAGAGTGGATTGTTCGGATGATCTCTGCCGATGCCTGATATCTTCTTCAACATAGAATGTGAATGATTCATCCCCTCGTTTATATACAAAGATGGGTTTAGCCGGTAAGATATCCTGAGGCATCAATCGTTCTCCATTTATTGCATAGTAATGAACATCAGAACTCCTGCTTAGCCGTTCATTCAGGAATCCGGGAAATGAGATTAAATGCCAGCCACCATTTGTTATCGTTTTTTTATAAAGAGAAATAGTTTCAGAAAAGTACCCGGGACTCCCAAAAATATCATTAAATATAACCTCTTCAGATGGCAGCAAGTTTCTCATACTGGTATATCCATCAAAAGCGTTAGTTACATTATCAATATACAGAGACACACCCGGGTCTGCTGCATCGAAGGTAGCGTTTGCGATTACATGCGAATTAAATCTAAGCTCAATTCTTCCACTGTT
>SLJB01000084.1 GCA_007135335.1 Balneolaceae bacterium | reverse complement strand
TAGGTGAGATTTTCCTCAAATGTGTTGTTCTCCGAGTTTTCGTCTGGTAAAACTTTTTTCTGGTCCGGATAACTGTTTTTAACCATTCGTATGGATGCAATTATTTCCGGGTTTTCAATTGTAGGAAAACTCTGAATGAGAAAGTGAGAACTGCATCCTTCTATTTTTTCAGATAAGACTTTGAGAACTCTCCCAATTGCAATAATTGCACATCGGTACGCTTCCTTATCTTTTATAAAGGGCCTTAGTACAGAAAATTCAACGGTATTGCCGGAAAGTTGATATTTCCAGGTATGCGAAAGATATGTATCGGCATTTCCGCGAATTTCGAGAATCCACTTTTCCAACATCGCTATTTGTGATTATTAATTTAATAATTAGAGGGCTTCAGACAGACCAATCCCATAAAGAGTATTTTCGTGATAATTCTCCGTACCCTGAACACATACCTCTAATATCAACAGATTAGAAGTAAGTAAAGAAGGGTGGAATTCTGATTTGGTGGTAGGGTAATTCCCTATACGAAGGAGTAACTAATCAGGATCTGGTTCGATCATCTTATTGAATCTAACGGCTCTTCTGAACCGCAAACGCTGCACATATGATTGTTTTCAGATGCAATCAGATCGAAATTAACTTTGAGTTCATCATCAGCTTTTACAAGACCCATGAGAGCAGTGGGTGGTTCCACATCAAAATCAGACATTTTGATCTTGGTGTTTCCAATAGCCCGTACTTTATCATGCTCAAGGTAATAAGCTCTGGTTACGAAGCGAATATTCCTGGTATTACCTGCAACTGTGAGAGATCCATGCACTTCAATTTCGAAAGCATCTTCGTCCTCTTGCGGGCCGTTCAGCATGGTTGCGTTATCAAACATGAAGACAATTTCCGGAAATTCATCAGACTTTAAGGCTTGCTGAAGATCTCGGTTCATACGGCTTCGGCCGCATTCAAAACCATCTACCCGAATTTCAACTCTCAGATAGACCCTCTGATCTGCTTCTTCTAAAAAATCAGGGTTTGGTTCATCAAAAAGTGTGGCTTCCCCAAAATAACGGTTAGCCTGGCATTCAAATTCATTAATGTTCGATCGGCCTTCAATCCAGAGTTTGCTAACTTCTTCCGGGATGTAGGTAACCTGACGAGAAAAAGCCTCTTCCACTATTGCAGATATGGTGAATACTGCAAGTAACAGAACTGTTATTAAGGTTGAGGCTATTTTCATGTTTCTCTGAGGTTACTATCGTGCAAATGTTACATCAAATAAAATTTCTATCTCATCGCGGGCTCGTACTGTACCCATAACAGCTGTGGGCGGATCAATGTCAAAACTGGTCATTAACAGATCTTGTTTACCCGAAAATCGAATGGAACCATCATTGTTTACTATAGCTTCAACGTTCATTGTTATGGAATGGTCTTTCCCGGCTGCATTTACAATACCATTTGCAGTAATATCTGCACTATTTCCTGAGACTTCAATCGCAGTAATCTCATTCAGTTTGAACGTTATCGTTGGGTAATCATCACCCTTAAGATACGATTGTAAGTTTCTGGTTAATCTTCCTGAATCTGACTCAATGCCCGATACAGCAATGTTAATATTGAGCGATGAAAAGGCATCTGGCGTCAGTTCACTTAGAGTAAGGTTTTCAATACCGGAAAGTACAAGCGTTGCATTTGCGTCGGTAATGTCACCGTACCAGGTGCGAACGTTGCTGTCTCCGTCAATTCGGAATTCGGCTACATCTTTCAGGTTGTAGGTAACATCTTGAGCCGTTGCTGTTGTAAATACAAATGCAAAGGCTAAAAGGGTTGATATAAATGCTTTCATTTTCATAACTCATCTTTATTTAAATATGGGCTTCATGTTTTGAAGCCCATTTTTGAAACTTACAAATTTTATTTAGAAACTGATAACTGCTTCCAGCATCAATCCGTTAAACTTGGCATCGTCAAATAATGTTCCCTGATTGAAGCCGCTGTATGATTGTGTAACATATTCAACTTTAGCAAGAACATTGTTTGTAAGGAACCAGCCGCCACCGATATTAATTCTGTCGATGTCAACACTTTCACCGGCTGCTGTATCGCCTGTTACCAGGTTATAACGTCCGCCGAGGTAAATACTTTCACTGCTGCCAAATCTGTAGAGAAGCTCGGCACCAATCTGTGTGAAAGTGCGTGAATCTGCCTCGGCTGCTGCTTTACCGGATGACACTTCATACACTCCGAAGAACTCAAGACCCTGGAACTTAACAAACGGGTTGATCATGATTGCCGTTAATTCATTGGTGAAGCCCGGGTCAAACCGTGGTGTTCTGAATTCACCTGGGTTATTAGTAAGGATGTTGTAGTATCTTGAACCTGCGCGGTCCCCGGCATATAGAAACGTTCTGTTTGACTGGCCAGTGTGATAGATTGATCCTGTTAGTCTTATTCGAAGGTCTTCACTAATTTGGCTGTCATATCCAATTTTACCAACGAGTGATACTCTTGTTGCAAGCTGGTTTGGAGCTACTTCTCGCACACTTTGGTTTAGTTTACCATTGGTCATTCCGATCATTGCAAGGAGGCCATTATTCTGGAAGTACACTTCACCACCAACTTCAGTTGTGAACGCATCCATTATGTAGTTGCCCACAAATGGGTTGAATATGGTTTGGCCGTTGTCACTTCTTCTGAAGTGGGCGTCACCGTAGTTGATCTCCATATGTCCAAACTTAATGGTTACCTTGTCCATAAGTTCACTTGCAAAACCCTCCTGAATGAAATCCAGTCGGTCTACCTGCATATACCCGCCTTTTACGTAAGGCTGTGCGTGGTGGCGTGAAGAGAGATACGTTCTAAGATGCATTCTCAACCCATTGTGCAGTTGAACGTCGAAATCGAGGTTTGATGTGGCCAGGTTGAAGTTCGGGCCGATGTTGAAGATGTTACTCATAATCGGGTTACCGTCTTCATCGGTTCCTGTTCTGTACGGCCCGGCATTTTCGTGATCGATTGCCTGAAACTGTAACGTATTGGCGCCGCCGATGCGAACGGTTACACCATCAAATTCTACATCATTGTCTTTGGTAGTTTCAAATGTATTAATTCCGGTTTTGTCCGGTGCTCTGAAATATTGCAGGTCTCTTGAGCTTTGAGCCTGTACTGTTGATTCCATGGCTGTCATGGATAGGATCAGGATTGTAAGTAATGCTAATAGTGTCTTCATGTTATTTGTATTTGTGATTAGTAATAAATTTTTTTCTGAAGTGTCAAATGGTTGTTTGATTTGTTTCATTACAACGGGATTAATATCCTTACCATCCGATAAAAGAGTAACAGGTATTATTCTGATCGTTAACTAAGGTTATCCCCTATATCGATAGGGAATGTCCATAGAACCGATACAGAAAATGCCTAGAGATGATTTAAAGCAGCACTTTCAAAATGATCTCATTTAACAAGTCTGTCATTTAAACTGCCTGTAGAGATTGTTGTAAATAAAATGAGAATAACTTGTATTAATAGCTGTAAATTACTGAGATGTGCCTTCCACCCACCTTACGGCATGTCTCATCAGGTCGTTTGCCGTTTCAACCTGGAGTTTGTCTTTGATGTTGGCTCTGTGGCTTTCAACCGTTTTGACTGAAATGTGCAGTTTTTCTCCGATTTCTCTTGTGGAAAGCCCTTTACCGGTGAGTTCAAAAACTTCAAGTTCCCGGTCGCTGAGAAGGTCGAGCGGGTTGTCGCTTTTGGCAGCATTTCCTGATGTTATTTTCATAATCATTTTAGCGCCAATTTTTTCACTCAGGTAGATGCCGCCGTTTATAATCTGCCGCAATGCAGTGATCAAAATTTCGGCGGCTTCCAGTTTCATTAAATACCCTTTTGCTCCGGCCCGTAAAGCGCGTTCGGCATAGAGTTCCTCATCATGCCGTGATACAACCAGAATTTTCAGATTCGGTTTTTGGTGAAGTACATTTTTAATCAGCTCAATTCCATTCATTCCCGGCAGTGAAATATCCACAACAGCAGCATCCGGGTTGAGCTTAACAAGATCTGCAAGAGCTTCTTCAGCACTCTCAGCCTGCCCGCAAACTTCATAACCCATCTCTTTGTCAATAGTCATGGCAAGGCCTTTTCTCATGAGCGGATGATCATCAACAATGTAAATTTGTTTGTTTGTTGCCATGGTGTATCAGATTTATTAATACAATAAAAGGTTAGTCGATAATTTTGTAGGGCGAGCCGACCGACAGTAAGGTAATAATAATTGTGGCTCCATCCGCCGCGTTGTTTTCAATTTCAAAATTTGCACCAATCAGTCGTGCGCGAAATTTCATGATTCTTACTCCAAGTCCTTTTTGCTTGTCCCAGTCTTTATTGAAACCGGTGCCGTTGTCTTTGATTTTAACAACCAGCTTTGTGTTATCAGATTCCATTGAAATGGCTACCTTCGATGCTCCTCCATGTTTAACCGCATTACTTGTTGCCTCCTGAACAATCCGGTACATGTGGGTTAAGCTTGTGGGATCATCAAAATGTATATTAAGCACATTATGAAGTGTGCATTCTATACTGAACAGACGTTCTGCGTTTTGAGTGAGCCGGTGGAGCGCAGTTACAAGTCCGCTGCTGTCCAGTTCAACCGGTATAAGATTACGTGATAAACTTCGCGCATATTCATCTGCTTCTTTAACAAGTGCGGTTATTTCGTTTACCTCTTTAGCAAGTGGGTGCCCCTCTTCACTCAGTGAGGCAGCGATATTCTTGTTTATGAGCGTAATGCCGGTTAGCATTTGCCCAAGGCCGTCATGGAGATCCTGCCCGATTCTGTGGCGTTCATGTTCACTGATGCGCAGTACTTCCTGTTCAAGTCTTCGCTGTTCAGTAATGTCACGGATTATCCCGGTATATAGTCTTTGGCCGTTCGCGTTCACTTCACTCACGGCAAGGTACATGGGGAATGTGCTTCCATCTTTACGCTTGCCGGTAACTTCTCGCCCTATACCAATTATTTTGCGTTGTCCTGTATTTTGATAGTTTTTCATATACCCATCATGTTCACGTCTGTAAGGCTGAGGCATTAACATGTGTACATTTTTACCAATTACCTCAGATGAGGCGAATTTGAAAAGCTTTTCTGCCGCCCGGTTAAAGGTTCTGACTGTTCCCTTTTCATCAATTGTGATAATGGCATCAACGGTAGTTCGGAGAATACTGCGAGCCCGGGCTTCACTTTCGCGTAATTTCTGTTCGATGAGGTACTGCCCCTCTTTATTTCTCGTCATTTTTTCGGCAAAGGAGAGGCGCACATCCAGGCGCTGTTCGTCAAACATCGATTCGAGCATATATTGATCAATATCGGCATCGAGAAGGGTGTAGAGATCATCAATTTGATCCGTATTAATTACCGCATAAATAGTGTACTTACGGCCATTTGTCCGGGCCCGAACCTGCCGGCAAAAATGAACTACATCTTCAGAAAAATCACTTAATAGGATAAGTGAATAGTTTTTTTCATCAAGTATGGATAGAGACTCCTCTACCGGTTTAATCACATTGAAATAGTGATTCCTTTTTTCCAGTGCACCGGAAAGAATTTTTATGGATTCTTTTTGATAACCTACAATTAATGAATTCATACTCCTTAAACTCCAAATGAAAAATTCTACCCTGAATCTACTAAAAATCAGACACTTTCAGGAAGATAATTTAGTGTTAATCAGTCTGTTTTCGACGAGTAGTCGTGCTATTCTTTCAGAACTTTTCTGCCATCTTTCCACTCAATTTCAAGACTCTTTTCATCCGAAAAATCATTTGCTGACCGAATCCATTTTCCATTTTGAAGAATGCGTGTAAATCCACGTTCAAGCGGTGCTTTCGGATTAAGTTTTGCAAGATCCGAAACTTGTTTTTGGAGAGCAGTGGATCTTTCAGAAAGCAGTTTTTCAAATCTGTTTCGCAGTTTTTCTGAAAGGTTTTCAACTCGTGCAGAGTAGTTTTTGATGGTTTGATCCGGGCTAATTCTTTGGAAATTATACTCTTTTTTACTGAAAACAGATGATTTTGCCGCAAGCAGCATCCTGATTCTGGAATGTAACTTCTCAGAACTATTCTCCACACGATTTTTAAAAAACTTCAGTTTTTCCTGAACCACAAGGAGTGCATGGGAATGCGCAAGGCGGTGAACATAATCGCGGTAATACTGAATTTTTTGCTGTAGTGTGGCTTCCAGGGTTGCCGTGTGATCATCAATCTGATAACGAAGTTCGTTGACATCAGGAGCGGCTATCACAACGGCTTGTGTTGGAGTGGCAGCGCGGGCATCGGCTACAAAATCAGAAATACTATAATCTACCTCGTGGCCAACAGCACTTACAATTGGAATGGGCGATTCAAAAATGGCCCTCGCCACAATCTCTTCGTTAAATGGCCAAAGGTCTTCAAGCGAACCACCGCCCCGTCCTATGATGATCAGATCAACCGGATCTGGCCGGTTTGCAAAATAGTTTAGAGCCTGTACCAGTTCTCTGGCCGCATGTAATCCCTGCACACTTGCATGGTGAAGGTAGAGGGTGGCCACCGGCCAGCGCTGCTCAAATGTAGAGCGAATATCGTGGAAAGCAGCGCCGGTAGATGATGTAATAACACCTATCCGAAAAGGGAAGGAGGGTAAAGGTTTTTTAAATGCAGCGTCAAACAGACCTTCCTTTTCAAGCTTAAGTTTAAGCTCTTCAAATTTTTGCTGAAGTTTGCCAACCCCGGCCTGTTGCACAAGGCTCACAATCATCTGATATCGTCCGTGGGGAGCGTACAGCTGTATGTCACCACCCAGCACCACCTGTTGCCCGTCGCGCAGCTCAACTCCGGTTCTGGAAGCTGTACTGCGCCATATAACACAGGGAAGCTGGGCGTCATCATCCTTCACGGTGAAGTAGTAATGGCCGTTCCTGCTCTGGTTTACGTTGCTTATTTCTCCCTCAACCAGAATGTCTCTGAACTTGTTCTCGAGTGTTGATTTTATTTGTAGCGTGAGCTCAGAGACCGAAGGTACATCGAAAGCAAAAGGTAGTTGATTAGCCATGGCCTGAAAATCTCAGTTTCGCTCTTCAATGTCCAATTTAATCAAAGATCTTTTAACCAGAAAATCATCTCTTTGCTGCTCTCTTTTTTCTGATCCACATCTTTCCAGGTGTAGAAAGTTCGAAGATTCTCCTGTTTGAGGTAACCGAATTTGTTCCAGACTTTATCAAGTGGTGTATAGTTTTGGGGACGAAGAGGGTGATCATCAGGCCTTGATACAGCACAGAAACAGATCTTTTCAAACTGATTCAGACTTTTGGCATGTTTTTCGCGACGTTGCATAAACTCAGAGTAAATTCCCAGACCGCGATACTTTTTTTTCAGGATTGATTCACCACAGTAGAAAATAGTATTTGTATCAAGTCCGGCTTTCAGGAAAGGTTTCTTGAACTCATCAGTTTCATGATCCAATGGCAGACCTGTGGATGCCCCCACAAGCTGGTCTCCATCAAAAACCAAAACTGCAATACTTTCCGGCGAATTCACATAGGTCTGCAGATACTCTTTTTCATACTCAGGCGAGCCATCGTAGAGATAAGGAAACTCCCTGAAGATTTCTATTCTTAACTGTGCCAAATCCCTCAGATAAGGAAAAATTGCTTCACCATGAAAATTTTGTATTGAAACTAAAGATGTCATCGGATAGAGATTATCAATTTAATTTAATAACAATTCATTGAACTCATCAAGGATGGTGTTTAGTCGGGGGGTTTCGTGCCAGTGTGCGGGATAGTAAACAGCCGCCATAATTTTAGTGGTGGATACATCAGTTTTCGTTTTTTGACAATCTTTGATGGGGGTCACTATGGGTGTTTCTTTACCATTTTGAACAGCAAATCCGGTGATGAGATCATGCAGGCCTATGGTTTGGCCGGATGCATTAAAAACAAAACTCTCAGTTTCTTTTCCCGTCCTGAACAGCCATGAGCCGGCTTCAATTTTATCTGTATCCCAAAGTGAAATGGGAACCAGATATTTCAGTGAGATGTAGTTGTTGATATCCACTACCGTGTTGATTCTGGGAAAACGTCCATCGGCTGCAGTTTTTAGCAGATATTCAGAAGCCGGTTTGCCGCGTCCCGTAGGTTTATAATTACCTATTCGCATCATATCGCGGCACGCCTTCCGGAAATCATCTTCGCGCACAGTCAATGCTGTTTTTCGGGTTTCAAGTAATGGTTCAAGACGGCTTTCCAAAAGAGTGTGAACAGATGGTAGCTGATCAACACCGGCTGATACGATGCCAATTTTAATTCTATCAGAAACAAGGTTTTCTACAGACAAAAGCAGGGATTTTACAGTTATCGTTTCTTTTAAGAATGGTAAGAAAAAGGACGCAAAATCGAAGAGATAAAATTACAATCAGGCTATTGGAAGTTCTGAAAGCCCGATATACATTAATTGAATGGATGTAAACATAAAAATAGTGATGATGAAAAAAATAGTTCTACTGATTGTAACTGTACTTTTATTTGCCGGGTGTGCTACCGAACAAGATCAAACAATAAGTCTGTTCAACGGGGTTGATCTAACCGGCTGGCACATGGATGTGCCGGTCATGGATCAGGTACCCGATACCATTGCTCCTTTTCTTGTGCGAGACGGCCTTCTTGTAACCCTTGGCGAACCGAGAGGACACCTCATAACTGACGATAGTTTTGAGAATTACCGTTTTGAAGTTGAGTATCGGTTTCCCGGAACCCCGGGAAATGGGGGAGTTTTAATTTATGCTTCCACGCCGCGGGCATTATACAACATGTTTCCCCAGTCTATAGAAGTGCAAATGATGCATGGAAATGCCGGGGATTTTTGGTGTATAGTCGAAGATATTACGGTACCCGATATGGAAGAACGCAGAGGGCCGCGTGAAGAGTGGGGTATTCGCGAAGGAGATCGCAGGCGAATACTGAATTTAACGGATGATTCTGAAAATCCGGTTGGGGAATGGAATCATATGGTTGTTGAAGTTCTCGGAAATTCAATCAAAGTTTGGGTAAACGATGACATGGTAAACTTTGGATTTGACGCTACTGCCGACCACGGGAGGCTTGCCATTCAGGCTGAGGGTTCCGAGATGGAATTTCGCAATCTGTTTCTTACCCCCATTAGCGAACTCAGCGAGTAAGCATTAAGGAGGGCTGTGTGATGTACCTACTCTTTTCTGTACGTCATTGTCAGCCCTTTTAAAAAATAGCGAAGTACCTGATCGCCGGCGGGCTGATAATTTCGGTGACTTTTATTTCGGAAGAGAGCATTTAACTCAGAGGCAGAAATAGTAAATCCTGTTTTTTTGAGAATCTCAAGAATTTCATCTTCGCGCAGTGTAAATGCCACTCTCAGCTTTTTCATGACCATATTGTTGGTAACAGGAGTGATGATTGGCTGCTGCGGATGTTTATCACTTTTCCCGCGTTTATAGAAGATCAAGCCATCCAGGAAGTAGGCAGTGAGTTCGTGGGTTATGTCGATTTTATCTTTTCCCTCAGCCGGTTCTTCAAAGATATAGGCAATCTCCTCACGGGAAGGTTTGTAACCGGCATGTTTCAATATTTCTGCAATCTCACCATCGCCAACATTCAGTATATAGCGGATGCTCTTAATCATATCATCTTTTCTCATAGTCCTCTTTTGTCAAAATTTCACTCAAAGGTAAGAAATGTGCCGGAAAAGATTTGATTGTTTCGTGGCGGCGGGCGTTATATCCGCATTATTTACGTTATCTTTGAACCTGGGCTTGATTGCTTTTTTAATAAGTTTAAGAGCTTTACTGTCGTCTAATTCTCATGCGAATGCAGGCTCATTTTACCCGCGTTAGCGCTTAGAATGTAACGATTCCTCGAAGTAAAATCTCCTGAGCTGGATACGATACAGCCACGGAGCAAAACTCGGAGATGCCTGCTTTTGCGCAGGCATGACGATTTAAACTTTTTTTATTAATCGAACGGAGGTTCAGATTATCCAATTCAATCAATCGATCATACCATGTGCGGCCGATATGTTTTAAAATCAACACTTGAAGAGCTTAAGAAAACGTACAATGCCGTTCCCGACGGCCTATACGAGTTTAACGCTCACTATAATGTTGCACCCTCTCTCAGCATGCCGGTAATTCTTCAGAATGAGGAGAAAAATCGAGTTATTTCTGCCTATCAGTGGGGATTGGTGCCGTTTTGGGCAGATACTCCCAAAACGGGTTATTCCATGATAAATGCCCGGGCAGAGTCGCTGCAAAAAAAGAGATCGTTCAGTAAACCGTTTGCTTCACAGCGTTGTATTGTTCCGGCCAGTGGTTTTTACGAATGGAAACGGAGCGGTTCCGATAAAGTGCCTCACTATATCTTTTCGCCACATGAACCGCTGCTGCATTTTGCCGGGCTTTATGAACATTGGAAAAGCAGTTCGGGCGAGGCTGTTGAAAGTTTTACCATTATTACAACGGAAGCCAATAATACTATCCGCGAACTGCATGATCGTATGCCGGCCATTCTTTTGCCGGAAGAGCTGGATATCTGGCTCGATTCTGAAAACAGGGATAAAACTCTTCTGCAGGATCTGTTGAGGCCTTCTCCGGATGAGACTCTTGCCTTCTACAGAGTTGGGCAGGAAGTTAATAATGCCCGCAACACCGGTGCCGGACTTGCCGAGCCGTACCGCGATCTTTTTTCCGGGTGAATTTCTTTCGGTTCTTGATATATGTGCAATATATGTGTAATCTGTATTCATGGACAATCAGAAATTTCCACCTATAAATGTGCTTAATGTGATACGCGGATTTCATGATCCGGACATACCTCATCACATTACTCCCTACCGCTTTGAAACGCGGCAGGGAGAAAAGCACAGGATTGCCCAAATACGGCAGGTACATCGCGAGCGGGTTGGAAAAGCTTTTCACTATCATTTTGTGGTAAAAACCCAGACGGAACGCTATTTCCATCTCATTTTTGATACACAAACTCTCACGTGGCGCATGGTACAGGAAGTGGATGAGGAGCTGTTTTTTTCGTGATCAGACAGCAGCAGTAATCGAGGCTATTTCAAGGCGGAAATCACCAGGCTGTTGGTCACTGATCAGGAATCCATACTCTTTGATTGCTGACAAATCAGGTGGCGGAGCGTCAGTAACTTTTCTGCCACGATATACCGGCACGAAAGAGTTCAGATAAAGCTCTGAGGTGGTAAGAATATTCTCAGACGTATCGAAACGATGTTCGTAAACCCAGTTATTCAACTGATTATTGTTTTGGGTTCTGAAACGAAAACTATAACGTTTACCGTCTCCTTTATGCGAAATCAGAATTTTTCGGTAGCCATCAAGATTGAGTGAGTGGTGATTTTTTGCCGAAGCAAAACCACCATTGTTCTGCAAAGAAACCGTTCCCGAGAACAGTGCATGGTTGTTAGCTAAAATCTGAAAATGACTTTGCGAGAGGCCTCCCATCACACCATCATTCACAATGTGCCACTTCTGGTCTGCAAAATTGCTGAAATCAGTAATCGTGTAAAGTTGTTGTTCAGTCATGCAAAAAGAACATAAGAAACGGGAAAAGAATTTCCGCGAACCGGTACCTCAGTTTCGGTCTCTCGAAAAAATGTTTCTGATCCTTCGGATAACAGATCGATCCTCTTTTTCAGTTTCCACAACGCGGGGTGTTTCCTGATCTCTGCCTGACAGAAAATCTCTGAGGCGGTCTCTGAACCGGTCGTCTTCTTCATCAGAACAGGTTAATCGTACCAAAGTTTCAGTTTGATGCGGGTAGAAAAAGTTTCGCTGTGATGGAATATCAGACTGGTTGCCCAGATTATTCAAAAAATGACCTGCAATTGGCAGGGCGGTTTGTGAGGCATAACCGAGATTATTACGAAAACGCACACGTTGTGTGGATCCACCAACCCAGCTTCCAAAAACCAGATCGGGGGTCATCCCGATAAACCAGCCATCAGAAAAATTTTGCGTGGTACCGGTTTTACCCGCTAAAGCGTGGGTAATGCCAAACTGATGGCGTAGCGACTGCCCCGTGCCATTATCAATAGCCTGTGCCAGCATATGCACCATAACCGCGGCAGACTGGTCGGAAATGGCAGGCATAGCATCTGTATCAGTATTATCTGTGAAGTCGTATATCAGATCTCCTGCAGAGTTGTAGATGGCAGTGATAATCCGGGGCTGTTTGGGTATTCCGTTATTCAAAAACGTGGTATACGATGCGGTAAGCTCAAGCAGGGAAACTTCAGCTGTACCGAGAGCGATGGAGGGCTCCCTTGGAATTCGTGATTCAATACCCATTTTCAGAGCGGTCTGCTGAATATTCGTGAGACCGATTTCCAAAGCAAGATCAACGGCTATAGTGTTGACCGACTTTGCAAGGGCAGCCTGAACAGAGTATCTGCCGCCATATTCATCGCGAACGTTACGGGGAGTCCAGTCTTCATATTCGGGGTAGACTGTCAATAAATTCCTTCGATAATCACAGGGTTCAATGCCATATTCAAGTGCCGCACTGTAAACAATGGGTTTGAATGCCGATCCCGGTTGCCGCTTAGAGGTTACGTGATCGTATTTAAAATGATCATGATTCACCCCGCCAACCCATGCCAATACATTACCTGTTTCGGGATGCATCGCCAAAAAACCTGTGTTTAGAAATGATTGATAATGAACGAGTGATTCGTAAGGTGAGAGAGTGCGATCTACATAGCCATTCCAGGTGTAGATCTGTGTGGGAACAGGTGTGTATAAAAATTCATCAACTTCATCATCAGAGTGGCCTTGTTCTATCAGGTGTTTGTATTGTTCTGAAATTCGCCAGGCCTGAAGAATAACCGGATCATCCCGGTCTGTGAACACAGGCTGCTGTTCGATCTGCCGGTTGAATGCTGCTTGTAAATTTTTCATCTGAACTTCTACAGCAGACTCTGCGGCCCGTTGTACCCGTGAATCAAGTGTGGTGTGGATGACCAGGCCATCTGAATAAAGGTTATAAGTATTGCCATCGAGAGCCGGGGTTGTACGCAACAGGCGGGAAACTTCCTGCCGTAAATGCTCCCGGAAATAGGGTGCAGGCCCCTCACTATCGGTAAGTCTGTTGTAATTTGTTGAGATGGGCATTCGTTTAGCCAATTCTGATTCCTGAGCCGTAATGAATTCATACCGCTCCATCTGGGAGATAACCAGATTTCTTCGCTGGATTGCGCTCTCAGGATTTCTTCTGGGGTTATACCACGATGTTGCCCTCAACATGCCTGTTAGCGTAGCTGCTTCATGAATGGAGAGTTCTGCCGGCGTTTTATTAAAAAAACGGTTAGATGCCATGCTAATGCCATATACATCCTCTCCGAAAGAGACGGTGTTGAGATAAAGCTCCAATAGTTCGTTTTTTGAGTAAACATTTTCAAGGAGTCTGGCAATAATCATCTCACGGAACTTATCTGCAGCCAGATAGAGAACCCCACCATTTTCTCGCGGGTATAAGTTTTTTGCAAGTTGTTGTGTGATCGTACTGCCACC
>SLJB01000172.1 GCA_007135335.1 Balneolaceae bacterium | reverse complement strand
GAGCCACTGGATGTATTATTTAAAACGGTCACGGGTAGGTTTTATAGATCGTTACGTCGCTAAATCGTGAAATCTCAAGAATCGTCAGATCAAAAAAGGTTGCCAACGAACCGGGTTGCTGGCAAATTGATGTAGCGATTTGTAAGATCTGCCGACGTAGCGATTTCCGATCTGTTACCGGTAGATGAAAAATTAGTAGATTCTTCGGGCTACAGTTCCCGGTAAAGCTTCATTTAACACCCTATCTTCAATTACGGCAGTACCATTCACAAAAACCCACTCAAAACCTTCTGCATAAGCGTGAGGATTTTCGAATGTGGCATTGTCACGAACTGCTGTAGGTTCAAAAATCAGGATATCAGCAGCAAAACCCTCTTTAATGAGTCCTCGAGGAGTTTCGGTTTTTTCCGAATCCGATAATCCCATTGTTGCTGCGGGGAGTCCGCTCATTTTATAAATGGCTTCTTCAAGGGTGAGAAGCTGTTCTTCATTTACGTATTGACGTATGATTTTTGCAAAGCTTCCATAACCTCGCGGATGGCGCATTTCGGGACTTCCATCGGAACTGATCATAACATACGGGGCCTGCATAAACCGGCGCATAACATTTTCATTCATTACAAAATAGGCGGCACTGGCTCCTCTCGGGCCAATGTCGTCAATCAAAACATCCTCAAAAGGTTTGTTCAGCTCTTCGGCAACTTCTGCCAGTGTTTTACCTGCCCAGGGTGCCGTGCCAAAAAGCGTGGCTTCGGGGCCGTTTCTCATATGAATTCGGTTTCGCAGAAATTCCTCCAGCTCTTCTCGTCTGTTTTCAACCACTTCATAAAAATCGTTCGGTGGCAGAGCCCATTCCGGAAATACAATTCCAATACCTGTAAAACTGGCTATATATGGGTACACGTCACCGGTAACGGTGAGACCTTCATCACGAGCTTGCTGAAGCAGTTCAAGTACCTCATCCGCACCTGCGGGATCGTTGCCAAATACAATTTTAAGATGCGATGCGTGAACCGCAGCCCCCGAGCCCCTTCCCTGATTCAGCAGCTCTGTGATAGACTCCTCAATTTTATCATCATCCTCACTGCGAATGTGGCTCATTACCAGGCCATCATACTCCGCTACCGTTTCTGCGAGGGCAACAAGTTCAGGCAGATCTGCAAAGGTACCGTGATCGTACTCAAGTCCGGTGGTCATTCCGAAAGATCCCGCCTCCATCGAACTGCGAATGATCTGCTGCATCTGCTCAATGTAGGTTGGATCAAGACCGACTTCACGCGGGGCGTTCACGAGCTGCCGCAATGTATTTTGTCCCGTAAAATGAACAACATTCGGGCCGATACCCGCTTCCTCAACCTGATTCATCCAGCCGGCTACATCACTTCCGCCGGGGCTTCGTCCATCCTGCCCCAGGCTTATGGTGGTTACACCCATCGAAAGAAAATTATTGAATCTTGGGGTTTCAAGCGGATCGCCATGCGAGTGTGAATCGATAAAGCCGGGACTGACCAGTTTTCCGGTTGCATCAATTACGGTATGGGCATCAATGGTTTGCGGATCAATATCTCCTATTTCAATAATCAAGCCATCCCTGATTAGAATATCAGCCTGATAGAAATTACCGCCTGTTCCGTCAGCAATGGTTCCGTTAATAATGTGAATATCAGCGGGTTGGCGCTCGGGAGATTGAGTACAGGAAAGAGTAAATAAAAAGAGAATCGGGAGAAGTTGAAAGAGCTTCATATATTCAGAAAGATTTTTGCAGTTATGATTCAGCTGCTCTGTAGATTAACGAATGGGTTAAACATATCAATTCAAAGGGTAAAATGGGCGAGCTTTTTCGGCATGGTACATCACTGCTTTTGCCGCTTATTGTATTGGTATTTGTGCCATGGCTGATTGTGGAAAACAGTGAGCCGGCCTTACATTTGCTGATGATACCCGGTGCACTCTTCCTTGCAGCCGGCCTTCTTGTGATGGGTGCATCCATTCGTATGTTTGTGGCTATCGGCCGGGGAACCCTTGCTCCATGGGATCCCACTAAAAAGCTGATCACAGGCGGGCTCTACGCCTTTGTGAGAAATCCCATGATTATGGGTGTGCTTTCAGTTCTGATTGGAGAAGCGATGATTTTTAAGTCTGTGAACATTACGATTTGGGCAGGTCTCTTTTTTATTATTAACACCCTCTATTTTAAATACTTGGAAGAGCCGGGGCTGGAGAAACGTTTTGGTGATGAATACATCGTGTACAAACAGAATGTGCCCCGATGGCTGCCGCGTTTAACACCCTGGAATGGCTGATAATGGGTTATGTTGATGATTCATCAGGAAGCTCAAACTTTGGCAGCCCCAGCTGCTTTTTTACGGCAATAAAACGTATCAGTATGATGGTAAAAATTCCTGTCAATTGTGCGATGAGCAGCGCATCAAACAGCTGGTAAATTCCCACAAAAATGGACCCCCCGGCAACAGCTGCAATGGCGTAGATCTCTTTTTGGAAAATGAGAGGTAATTCTCCTGCAAGTAGATCCCGAAGTACGCCTCCGAAACAGCCGGTAATGGTTCCCAGGGCTATGGAGATGCCGGCACCCATTCCCGCTTCAAGCCCTATCTGCGTTCCCATAACGGTGAACAGGCCAAGCCCTGCAGCATCAAAAGAGAAGAGCCAGCCCTCGAGTTTTTTCATCCGCCGAAAAACAATCAAAGTGAAGAGAAAACCTGCAATTACGGAGAAAATAGCGAGGGAATCGGTAAGCCAGTTTACTGGCAGATTTCCGATAAGCAGATCACGAATGGTTCCGCCGCCAATAGCCGTGACAAATGCGAGTACAAAAATACCAAACAGATCGTATCGGCTTCGAATAGCGGCCGTAGCTCCTGAAACAGCAAAGGCAAATGTGCCGGCAGCTTCAATGATGAGTAAAATCTCAGCGGCTGAGAAGTTCATCAGTTACTCTTTTCTCGCTGCTTCTATGAGATGTTTAAGCATATCATCCGTCATGGCGTCCAGACTGTATTCGGGCTCCCAGGCCCAGTCTTCCCGCGCCGGAGTATCGTCGATGCTGTCGGGCCACGATTCGGCAATAGCCTGCCGGTGATCGGGATTGTAGGAGATTTCGAAACCTTCCAGCTGCCCGCTTATGGCCGCGGCAATCTCCTCCGGTGAAAAACTTATTGCTGAAACATTGTAACTTGTACGGATGGAGATTTTTTCGGCAGGTGCTTCCATAAGTTTGATAGTTGCTTTTACCGCATCGGCCATATACATCATCGGCAGTGCGCTCTCTTTTTTGAGAAAGCATTCGAACGGTTCACCATTTACTGCTTTGTGATAGATATCCACGGCATAATCTGTTGTACCTCCGCCCGGCATAGATTTGTGCCCGATAAGCCCGGGATAACGAAGGCTGCGAACATCCACTCCAAATTTTTTGTGGAAATAGGCGCACCACTGCTCGCCCGCAAGTTTGCTGATGCCATAAACCGTGGTGGGATTACAGGCTGCAGTTTGAGGGGTTTTGATTTTTTGAGCATCCGGCCCGAATACAGCAATCGAACTGGGCCAAAACAGACGTTCGAGGGATTTTTCCCTCGCAATGCTGAGCACATTCAACAGGCCATCCATGTT
>SLJB01000239.1 GCA_007135335.1 Balneolaceae bacterium | reverse complement strand
CCTTCTCTTTGAACCCATTGCTGCAGGGAAACCAATTCAGCCTGTAATAGTTGAAGTTCATTTTCGTAAGCATATTGATCAAGAACTTTTTGATAAAGGGCATTGTCCTGTTGCGCTTTTAAGTAATTAACAAGTGCTTCTCTGGTTTTGTGTTTTTCAAAAAAGTCTATATCCAAATTGTTTTACTATCTTGTTTTGCTATTAAATTCAGAGCCAAAGATAATAACCTTACTTAATCTAAAAAATCAAATAGATCGTTTATCTCTAAAAAGCTGGCTTGAATTGAAGTTTATTGTTGCTTTTTAGTCAATTACCGGTAACCTTATAGCAACTGTTCAATCATATTTTTTAGCAATTCACAGATGAGGGATCTAAAGGGCTTTCAGATCATAAACTTGTGATATAGTTGTATCCACCTCTTTTTCACTTTTTAACATTTCATCCCGAAGTGCTTGTATCATTGGTGTTGATGTGTCTTCACGCCAAAAAAAGGCAATGGTCGTCCTTGAATCTTTGGAAGTGAGAGCACGATAGACTACACCCGGTACCTGAATACGACGAACTCCTACAGGCACCACTGTAATTCCAAACCCTGACTCTACCAGGCTAATTTGAGTTTGAATAACTGAAGCTTCTTGTACAACATTGGGGGATACGCCGGCTTTTCGGAATATCTTTTGTAAATGATCATACAGATTAATATTAACCGAACGGGGAAACATGATCCAGGACTCATCGGCGAGCATGGAAAGAGATACACGTGAACGATTTGCAAGAGGGTGCGAGGTTGGAAGCACAACCATGAGCCGTTCTCTAGCTACAATCTCAAAAGAATACTCCATTGTTTTAGGTGGCTGGCGGATGAGCCCGGCATCAATCCGGCCAATCCGCAATGCTTCAAACTGGTTTACAGTAGACATCTCCAGTAAACGCAACTCCACACCGGGAAAACGTTCACGAAATCTGCGTATCGCCCTGGGAAGTGATGATTCCAGTAACACAGAGGGAACGATGCCCATTCTTAATATCCCCTCTTTACCCTGTGCAACATTGCGGGTCAATTTTATAGCTTCATCTGTCTGATCAAGTATTGGTTTTGCCCGTGAAAGCAGTGCTTCACCGGCTTTGGTAAGTCGTACATGCGGCCTGCGTACAAATAGTTCAGCACCTATTGTCTGTTCAAGTGATTGGATCTGGAGGCTAAGTGAGGGCTGTGTGATTCGCAATCGTTTTGCCGCATTCCCAAAGCTCAACTCCTCAGCAACTGCAGCAAAGTAACGAAGATGGCGTAATTCAACATTATCAATCATTGGTAATACCTATCTCATTAAGGATATCATCCTATTTGACCAATAAATAATAATGCGATAATATTGATTATGCAAACGGTAAAGTACACTATTTACAAAGTGTATTTACTCATTAGTAGAGACACCGAAATTAATTCTAATACATAACGAAGTATGAAATCTATTCTGATATTTTTGATTTTCTTTCTTTGCAACATCAAAACGGCAGCACAATCACCTTTTGATCGACTTACAGTTATAAATGCAGAAACCGTTTATTTAAAGGATATACGTCCCGGTACAGCAGAAAACCCGGTCATGAACGCCATACGGTTACCAGAAGGCAAAACAATTACACTGGATGGTTTTTTAGATGAAGACGTCTGGCAAATGTCATCCATCGCAACAGAATTTACGCAACGGTCTCCAAACGACGGTCAACCTGCTTCTGAAAGAACAGAAGTAAGAATTCTATACACCGATAATGCAATTTATGTGGGATTCATGGCATATGATTCAGCTCCGGACTCCATTATGGCGCCATTGTTCAGAAGGGATGGAAACCAACCCAGCGATTGGGTATATGTGGGTTTCGACAGCTATGATGACAGCCGTACAGGTTTTATTTTTGGTGTTAACCCCAGAGGAGTTCAACGAGATTTTCTTTATTACAATGATTCAAGTACAGATATACAATGGGATGCTGTTTGGGATGCCAGGGTACAAATTCTTGAAAATGGATGGTCTGCAGAGATCCGAATCCCGATTTCACAACTCCGATTCAGTGGGGCTAATGACATCCAGTCGTGGGGTGTTAATTTCCAACGATCGTTAGCCCGAAAAGGAGAAATTTCATTTTGGGCCCCAACCCCATTTAATGAAAGTCGCATTGTTTCAAGGTTCGGCCGGTTGGATGGAATCCGGGGACTTAATGAACCGCTGAGGCTGGAGATCATGCCATTTTCAGCAGGTAGCCTGCTACGAGCTCCCGATTTGGGCTCTTCCAATCCGTATTATAACAAAAATCAATATGGTGGTAATATTGGTGCTGATATTAAATATGGACTCACATCAAACCTCACCCTTACTGCGACAATCAATCCCGATTTTGGGCAGGTAGAAGCTGATCCGTCTGTTATTAACCTGACTGCCAATGAGAGCTTTTTCTCTGAACGCAGGCCCTTTTTCCAGGAAGGAAATGACATTTTCCAATTTGGAGGCACGAAGTCTTTTTTCAAGATGGGTCATCCTCAAACTTTTTACTCTCGCCGAATCGGGCGTGCGCCTCAGGGAAGCCCCGGCCGGGCCGGTGAACCTGCCCTGTTCACGGATCAGCCAGATCAAACCACGATTGCAGGTGCGGTAAAACTCAGCGGAAAAACAGATACCGGGTGGTCAATCGGCGCATTGAATGCATTTACCCTGCAGGAAACTGCCAGTTTCATTACCCCTTCCGGTGCCGAAGAAAATATTGCGGTGGAGCCGGTTACCAACTATCTGGTTACAAGAACCATGAAGGATTTCAACGCAGGAAACACGTATGTAGGCGGATTTGTCAGCGCGGTGAACAGAAATATAAATGGAACCTATTTCGAAAACTTTCTTCGTACTTCAGCCTATCTGGGCGGTTTGGATTTCGAACACAATTTTGACAACCGTAATTGGGTAGTAAGCGGCGTTGTTACTTATAGTTCAATTAATGGATCGCAGCAAGCTATAGGATTGGCCCAGAGATCTCCTGTTCGGTATTTCAACCGTGTAGATTCTGATAAGCTGAATATCGATAATGAAAAGACTAACCTTAGCGGGTATGCCACTGAAATGAGTATTCGCAGACAAGGCGGAAGCAGATGGCTGGGATCAATGACTTATTCTGACGTGAGCCCCGGCTACGAAACAAATGATCTTGGTTTCCAGAATAGGGCTGATCACAGAATATTGGCGGGCAGTATGATTTACAGAAATACCAATTTATCATGGCTGCAATTATTTGATCAATCGGTGGCGTCATTAAATGGGTGGAATTATGATGGCGATAGAATTCATAATGGAATCAGGTCTATGGGATTTATGCGGTTTAATAATCTTTGGACTGCAAATTATAATGCGGGTTTCAACCTGAGGCGGGACTCGGACAGGCTCACCCGTGGCGGCCCTGTTATGCAGCAACCGGCCGATTTGCTTCTTAACCTATTTATAAGCACAAACCCAAATAAAACTATTTCTTTCGGTTCAGGACTACTTCACATACGAGACGAAAATGGGGGTAGCACCTATGACTATCTGGGAAGCATAACTGCCCGCCCCTCCCCATGGCTTACAATGAGTTTGTCCCCACTCATCGTAAAAAACAAAAATACCATGCAGTATGTTAGTACAGTGCCTGATACCAACGCTACACATACTTATGGCCGCAGGTACCTGTTTGCAGACATCACCCAAAATACCATAGCACTGGATACGAGGGTGAATTGGACGTTCTCGCCGACCATGAGCTTAGAGACCTATATTCGCCCCTTTGTTTCATCAGGCAAATACAGCAACTTCAAAGAACTCACTACTCCTCGTACGTTTGATTTTGATGTCTATGGAGAGGATATGGGTACGATTATCTTAATTGATGATCAATATACTGTGGATCCTGACGGTTCCGGCACTTCAAGTATAGATTTCAGAAACCCTGATTTCAACTTCCGCTCGATTCAGGGCAATGCCGTATTCCGCTGGGAATATCGGCCTGGCTCTACACTCTACTTTGTGTGGCAGCAACAGCGAAGTAGTTTTGAAGCTACGGGAGATTTCGACTTTGGTAGTGACATGGGGGAATTGTTCCGGTCAAAACCAACTAATGTATTTCTTGTAAAGGCATCGTATTGGTTTGGGTAAATGAAACAAAGAATCAACTATTTAAAAAAGCAGCTATTATCGTCTCAGAAGAGAAGGATGACCTCACTTTCTTTTTTGAGCTTGCTAACGATTTTGGCTGTTTTTCTTCTTCTTACAGAAACCCTGACCGCGCAGGAATTGCCCCGCAGGGTGCAAATCGGATTGGCAATGCAACCTGTGGAAAATGGAGTTCAGGTGACTTTTGCACCCGGACACCAACCTGCTGGTATGGCCGGTATCCGGGAGGGTGATATTATCCGCTCAATGGATGGAGAACCTGTAAAAACCCAGTGGGATGTGATTGAGAAGTTGCAAAATGAGCGTCCTTCCACTATAAAATTTTCAATAGAGCGCGATGGTCGGCAAGAGATTATCATAGTTCGTCCTGTGGAAGTTCCGCGGCTCGATCATCCGGACTTCGAATTTATTTATAGTGTAGTGGAAACTGATGATGGCACGCTTCGGCGCACCATCGTCAGAAAGCCACAAGGTGACGGGCCCTTTCCTACAATCGTGATGCTGGGCGGAATAGGATGCTACTCACTTGATAGCAGCGATGGCCTGGCTTATATCGATATGTTAAATGAATTGGCAGGTGCCGGCTATCTGACGTATTGGGTGGAAAAGAGCGGCATGGGCGACAGCCAGGGGATTCCATGCATGGATATCAATTTTGAAGTTGAACTGAGCGGATACCGCGCCGGCCTTGCTCAGGTTCACACAATGCCTGATGTGGATCAGAACAGAATTATACTGCTGGGACACAGTATGGGTGGTCTTACAGGGCCAATTCTTGCCGCTGAAGCGGAAGAGCCTGTTCATGCCATCATTGCTATGTCTACATTCGGAGTGCCCTGGTTTGAATACCTCATTGCTAACAGTCGCCGCCAGTTGCATTTGTCTGGATTGTCTCTCTCCGAAATTGAGAACAGGATGAGTGAAACAGTAAAAGTGCATTATTTGTACACAGTAGAGAAAAAATCACCGGAAGAGATACTCAAAATATATCCTGACAGGGCAGGAAATTTCCAGCTTCCGCACCACTACACGTACTTCCAGCAAGTGGCTGATTACAAACCACTGGACCTCTGGTCACGTTCCCGGGAAGCACAGGCACTTCTTATTGCCGGAGGTGCTGATTATGTCATAAGTATTGACGAACACAACTATGTGGTGGATAATCTGAATAACCTCCGGCCGGGGTCTGCGAAATTTTTATTGTTTGAGAATATGGACCACGGCCTGCGTGTTGCCCGCGATCAGCAGGCAGCCCGTGCGGGTGAATCCGGTGCTTTCCATAATGATTTGGTGCCTGCTATTATAGATTGGCTGAGAAGCATTGATGAATGATCGCTTATTAGATAATTTTTCAATTTTTTCATTTTAAATTTTCAGGCATTGATGAATCAAAAATTATCCTTTCTATGGATCTTCGTTTTTTCTTTAGCAGGGTGCAGCCAGTCTCAGCCTGTAAAAACAAATGCTGTCAGCTCCATAAATTTTACAAGCAGTCTGCCGATGCAATATGAATTTGCAGATCAGCCGGCACTGCCGGAGGGTTTTGGTGCAGGAGAGTTCACTATGGAATTATGGATCAAACCGGATTACACGTATCCCATTGGCGAAACATGGCGAGGCAGTTATGATCAACTTAATAATTGGTCTGAATCGGATCGAAGACCATATTCTTCACACGGGTGGTGGTATGAAGGTAACTGGCTGTTGGATGGGCATACCCGGCCAGATGGTTTTGATGCATTTGATACCCGCGAAGGGACATTTAGTTTACAATTTTACGGTGGCGGAAGAATTCGGTGGATGTTTGCAGACGATGACCTGGAAATCCCCGGGAAGGTGTATGCTGTTCAGGCATACCCTTCTTCCTTCGTTCCATCATTACTGGATGGGGAATGGCACCACATTGCATGTGTACGGCGGTGGGCAGAAGATGGTAGTACCATACTGGAGCTTTGGGTTGACGGCCGGATGATTGCAGACACAGCCATCCCTGGACGAGTTGACATGACAGTATTTTGGCACAATCTGCCGCATCCTGACAATCCTTCGGAACTTGGAGGCTGGACATGGGGCGCTGAAGTGATGACTGCCTGGAAAACGGTGTTCACACAGTATGAGGATTATAAAGGACTGATGGATGAATTACGTTTCTGGAATCGTGCTCTCACTCATGATGAGCTGGAAAACGACTGGCAGCGGGCAGTGAAAGGTAACGAACCCGGACTAATTGGCTGGTATGATTTTAGCGAAGTAAAGAATAACGCTTTTTATGACCTGCTGAACCCTAATCAAAAAATTGAGCTACACCATTTTAGCAGTGAAAACTTCAGTAGCGAAAGTGTCCCTTTAGTGGATCTGTAGCTGTTTACTCCGTTAAAACAGAGTCATTGTCCCAAATATCTTTTGAAATAGAGGCCGTTTTTGGTGATATAGAAGAAATATTGATTGGCAGCATGGCAGGAATGGATTTGTCCATTTTAAAAATTGGAGACCTATGAAAAATTTACTGATGACTATTGGGGGGATACTAACTCTTTCTCTCGCTATAGTGGCAGTACTAGAAAATAATCAACCGGTGTTTTCATATTACAAAGACGCGATGATCCAAGAGATTGATCAAATGTCTGTACCGCGTGCGGTTCACCAGGCTACTCTCCTTCAAACAGGTGAAGTACTGATTACAGGTGGATGCACAGGCTTTTGTAACGGTGTGCAATCGTCGGTTGAAATATACAACCCGGATTCGAAAACATTTCGAACTGTGGCATCTATGAGCGAACCAAGATCAGCCCATACCGCTGTAAGTTTGAATGACGGCCGGGTTTTTGTGGCGGGGGGTTGGAATGGCCGTGGTTCCAATGCCACTGCAACGGCTGAGATATTTGACCCGATAACAGAACAGTGGTCATCAGTCGGCAGTATGGCAGATGCACGGATGAATTTATTTGCCGCGACCCTGCCGGACGGCCGGATTCTTATAGGAGGTGGTGGTTATAATAACCGGAATCAATTAGATTCAGCGGAAATATTTGATCCGGCAACGGCTACATTTTCACGAACATCCTCGATGAATGTGCCACGTGATTTGGCTGTGGCAACAACACTTGAAGATGGACGCGTATTGATAAGTGGTGGACATCACTCGGGGCAGAAGCACCGTTCAACAGAAATTTTTGATCCGGCCACGGAGACATTCCAAACGGCCGGTAATATGGACTTCCCACGTGACCGGCATGCTGCTCAGCTCTTACAAAACGGAACAGTGCTTGTGATCGGTGGTCAAATGCCGGGGCGGGATAAAATGGATAAATATACCAGTACAGAAATCTACAATCCTTCTACAGATCGGTTTACGACCGGACCGGCCATGCAGTGGGGTCGACACAAGATCGTAGATGCTGTGGCCATGCTAAAGTCAGGTGCAGTGCTACTTGCAGGTGGATCGCAACAACAGGAGATTTGGAAACCCGGTGAAAAAGTATTCAGGCCAATTCAGGTTGAAATGTATGGACGCCATGAGTTTGCGACGGCAACACTTCTTGATTCAGGCGATGTACTGGTGCTCGGTGGATATGCTGTACTTCCTGAGAAACGGTCTGCTTCAGCATGGCTGGTTCGTGAGGTGGATTGACCCGGAGTGTAGTCAAATTTATTTTTTATCTGAAATTAGAGATATGAAATGAATTCGCTGAACAATCAAATAATCAACACATTTATGTGAGAACATTAGGTGTTATTAAACATTTTCTACTAGTGAAATGAAGGGTAAGTCAACGGACGAGTTTTTCGAAAAATTTGCCCTTTAAGATGACTGTTATGATTCCGTCAATCACAATATACAGGGGGACAATACTCAGGGTTCCGGGGATATTTACCTCTACTATCCAGTAAGATTCTAATCTGCTGCAACAGGCCGTTCCGAATTGTTCAATACGTTTCAACGCAACAAAACGTTTAAATTGTTAGAAGTCAGTCATTTATTTTCATATTCACCGTCGCGGGTTATGAGAATCAGCTGGTTCATTTGGTTTTCAAAACCGTCTAGATAATTTTTGAGAGTTAAAGTGAGACATGTGTTGCATGCAACCTGATTGAAATTTTTACAGGGGCAAAAAGAGATTAGAAAAAGAGAAGTTTCAGGAGACAGGTCTGTTTATACAGACTAACAGGTAGTTTTAAAAAGAAAAAATAAAGAGAAAATTCATTAAATCAGGAGTTATAAAGTGCCCATTGATTCATACAATTTTTATTCAGGAGAAGGTCCTGTTGTGGCTGTTTCACTCCATAGCGGCCATG
Source organism: Balneolaceae bacterium (assembly GCA_007135335.1). Lineage (GTDB taxonomy): Bacteria > Bacteroidota > Rhodothermia > Balneolales > Balneolaceae > Rhodohalobacter. The sequence goes on along the minus strand of SLJB01000239.1, from coordinate 5,158 downwards.
ATGTACGAAGCGAGCTGGCCCCCCTTTTCAACCTCAGTGATTCAGAACGGCTGCGTGAAGAAGATCCTTATACGGACATCTTCACTGCAATAGTGCCTGCCCGTATTGTTGTACGGCAATCACGGTTCGAGGTAGATTTGAACCGTGAACGCAGTTTAGCTGTGTACCGAACCCCGGAGGATGCATGGGGCCTCAATGTCTGGAAAGAAAAACCTGACGAAGAACTGGTAGAGAGATCATTGGCTATTTATGACAGGTTTTATGCAGATGCGAAAGTATTTCTAAGCAGCGTCATTTGCAAATATGGCTACGTTGTAGTTTATGATATTCACTCATACAATCATATGCGCGAGGGGCCATATGCAAAACCGGCCAATCCGGCTGCCAATCCTGATGTGAATCTTGGTACAGCCAATTTAAACAGGGATCTTTGGGGACATGTCGTAGACGGGTTGTCCAAAGATCTCCGAACGTATCACTATCCGGGTGGCCCACTGACTGTGGGCGAGAATATCCGTTTCAGGGGTGGGCATTATTCACATTGGATACAACAGGAGTTCGGCGACCGGAGCTGTGCTATCGCTGTTGAGTTTAAAAAAATATTTATGAATGAATGGACTCATGATCACGACCCGGTAAAACTCAATGCACTATACAACGCCCTGATCTGTACCCTCCCGGGAGTGTTGATACACAGTAATGAGGTTGCAGAAATGCATATGGGTGTACTAAGATGAAAAAGAGTCAAACATTAAGCGAACCATTCGAAGGTTTAATAGCGGATGTCATTCAAAAGTTAAAAGGCGGTAAGCATGTCCGAATTGAATTACCCGGTGAGGGATTACTTCATTTTGACCGTCCCTTGCCTTTTCTGGTGGTTTTTCGCCAGACAGCAGATGGTGACAACAGGCCGGTTAGCTTGCTAGTGCGATCCCAGGCATCCTTTCTGATTGCACCGGCCAATGGCAACCCGGAGAACCTGAAGGCGCTCTTACAAGCTATCTCCAAAACAATATCCAAAACAAGTGGTGCATTTCTGATCATTGAAATATGGGCCGCACAACCCGGATCCAAAACCGGGGAAAACGCTCATCAGGATGTTGGCGAATCAGAGCAAACTGCAACAAAAGCCGAACCTGCCGCAGACTTTCAAATCCGGGCACCGAAAAAGGTGCCCTATTCAAGTATAAGCTCCCTGAAAAAAAACCTCGAGAACATCCAGATTGGTTATCAAAATATAACCGCAGAAATTACATTCGATGACCGCCATCCTCTCGGGCTTAATCAATTACTGAAAGCGGATGATCTCAAAGAACAGGGAGCCCTGCTGATTGGGTTGGAGATCCGTCCGTTTTACATCAATGCCGAAACCGGTAACCCGTACCCCCTTTTGCTAAGAACTCTGGCCAGGGAGCTGTCTCAGGCATTACAGCATACATTCTTCGAATTCATCAGGGTTCAAACGAATCTGGAGGTTTCGCATTTTCATATGCTGGGACGTCGGCTCATGACACGTCCGGCTCGTGAAATAGATATAAAACTGGCACGAATCGACGACAGTTTCAGTTTTCTGTTGCTGGTAACACCCATAAATATTCAGGAAGCCTGGGATTACTTCAAGAAAATTCATTTTAAAAGAAAGCCTGCCTTCCATTATCGGTTGATTTCAGAAGACCCGGAAATACTCAAGCGCGAACTATATAATATATCCATTGAAAGCGTGGAAGATCCTACCCTGGAGTTTATGTTCCGGGAAAAACGGAGCGAGCTCGACAAAATGCTGACATTACTCACAGAACGTGGGAAACCCGAGTTTTTGCCGGGGAGTATGCAATACTACGGCCCGATTGAAGAATCGGTGACCAAACTTGCTTCAAATCTGCTTTCGACCATACCCCTGAATTCTGACAGTAATGAGGGCAGCATGATATCACCGCAGGATTTTGCCGTTATGGCCCTAAAAGAGATAGACTACTACCGTAATCAATATGAACCCATTGATGCCGAGGTGTGTGTGCAGGACGATATCGCCGGCCTGCTCGTTTCCAACGGAAATTTGTATATAGGAACAGATGCCCATATATCAACTATTCGGGCAGAGGCATTGATTCAGCATGAAGTGGGTACTCACATCCTGACCTATTACAATGGCCGCGCCCAGCCACTCAAACTTCTATATTGCGGAATGCCCCGGTACGAAGAACTGCAAGAAGGCCTCGCTGTTCTCAGTGAATATCTGGTTGGCGGACTCACGTCAAGCCGTCTTCGGCTGCTTGCGGCAAGGGTTATTACCGTTCAGGCTATCATGCGAGGTGCAGGTTTCGTCGAAGCCTTTCATCTTCTGCATGAAGATCACGGGTTCGATGCCAGTCAGGCATTCACAATTACGATGCGTGTTTACCGCGGGGGAGGGCTTACCAAAGATGCAATATACCTGAAAGGCCTGATGCGTGTTCTTAAATGGCTGGAAGACGGCAACGAGCTTGAACCTCTCTTGATTGGGAAAATCCGTGAAGACTATATACCGCTCATTAATGAGCTGCTATACCGGGGCATGCTGCGGCCGGCACCATTACGCCCGCGCTACCTGGAATTTCCCGGGGTAAGGTCAAAACTTGAGAAGTTAAAAATGGGGTCATCCGTCTTAGACCTTTTGCAACAGTAAATAATATTAAGAATATGAAAATTTAAAGGGAATCATATGAGAATAGCACTGATCATCAATGATATTGAAACAGAAAGCCCGCTGTATACATCCGTTTATCTTGGGCTGAATATGCATAACCAGGGCCACGAAGTTTATTTTACCGGTGTTGCCGATCTGGTTTACTATCCGGACGGCCATATGGGAGCAACCGCAAAAAGAGCACCAGGCAAAAAATATAAGACCACGAAGACCTATTTACAGGCTATTAAAGATGATAGTGCCATCGTGGAAAAAATAACAGCGAACGATCTGGATGTACTACTGCTGCGCAATGACCCTGCCTCGGAACCTGTTGGCCGGGGATGGGCTAAAAACGCCTCTGTGATTTTTGGTCAACTTGCCCTCAGGCACGGCGTGATAGTCCTCAATGATCCCAATAGCCTGTCGGAAGCAGTTAATAAGATGTATTTTCAGCATTTTCCTGAGGCTGTTCGGCCGCGTACTCTTATCACGCGTGACCCAAAAGAGATCCAGAATTTTCACAAAGAACAGAATGGCAGCATTATTATGAAACCGCTTCAGGGCTCCGGTGGTGCAGGTGTATTTCTTGTAAAAAAGGATGATGCAGCAAACCTGAACCAGATGATTGAGGCGATAAGCCGCGATGGATATGTAATTGCCCAGGAATATTTACCTAAAGCTACCGAAGGTGATGTGCGGTTATTCGTGGTAAATGGTGAAGCGTTAAATTGGAAAGGTAAATACGCCGCGATACGTCGAGTGAATAAAAATGCGGACATTCGCAGCAATATGTCGGCCGGTGGAACCGCCGAGAAGGTGAAAGTTGATGATACGATGCTCGAAATTGTTGATATCATTAGGCCGAAACTTGTGCTGGACGGTATGTTTTTTGTTGGGCTCGACATCGTAGGCGACAAGCTTATGGAGATTAACGTATTTAGTCCAGGAGGGCTGCAGGGTGCCAGCGAAATGGAAGGTGTGGATTTTTCAACCCCTGTAATTCGTGCAATTGAAAACAAAGTCCAATACAGAAAAGAATACGCGGATATGATCACCAACAAGCTTTTGGCCACAATTTAATCAGACCGCTTTATACGCTGTTAAATCTTTTTGGTAAGATACACAGGCCTAATATGAGACCCATTCAAATACTCCTGGATACCAGGGTAATAACCAATGTGCTTCTTCATCAGTTTCAGAATAATTCCTTTAAATTGTTGATATATATTTACCTGATCTATCTCAACGCCTGTTCCTGTCATACTGATGTGAATTTGATCCTTGTTTGATATTTCGGATATTGGGAGCAAAACAACTCTTGATGATCAAGTTTGTAACACAGGCAGTTTAAATTTCGCTTTGGCTATTATGTATGATGAAAAAGATTTAAAAACGATTCTTTCAAGGGCAATCCAAATCCAAAAACAAAATGAAGGAAGCGGCCCTCTTACAGGTTCAATTGAAAAACTATCACTCAAAGAAATTGAAGAGATTGCAATGGAGTCCGGCTTATCGCCTGACTATGTGAGAGAAGCGGCTGTTGAACTGGAAGGTATTCCGATTGAAAAACCTTTTTTTCTGGAAACCAATAATAATTATGAATTTGAGCTGCTCGGTTATGCTAAAGGGACAATTGACCAGAAAAGCTGGGCCGAATTACGATCTGTAATAGAAGAAGACTTTAAAAGTTCAGGAGTTGTCAGAAGATATCCGGACGGAATCCAATGGACAATCAAACCTGTGGGTATATTTAAAATGTTCAAGTCGATGAATACCAGTAGTGTTGAATTACATAACTCGGGATTCAGAACGATTATTAGAATCAAACAGAAAGTGAAATTATACCGGAGAATCTTATATCCTGCATACGCATCTCTCGCGGGAGCCGTGATGATGTTCACCATCTTACTTGGATGGGGAGATGTTAGTACAATTTTTGCAATTGCAGGATTTCTGGGTATCTCGAAATTATTTTTCAATTGGGCAGACGTAATTAAGGAAAAATCCAGGTCAAATCTGCAGGATACCATGTCTCAGCTTCAAACTGTTATCAATCGAAAATACACAGTCAATGAGCAGGATATCAGAAAAAGTAATATAGATATTGAAAGTGATCCGGTAGAGTTCAATACCTATCATACTAATCATAAAATGAAAAATTCTGTCTAAAAACGTACTCTCGTACTCTATTCAAACTCACTTTACAAAACTCAAATCTATGAATTTGTACTTCGCAATATCATAATTATGAGATACCTGCATAGCCATCGTCTTAATCAGATGAGTTTACATTCGGCACATTTGAAAGTTACTCGTCTCGCCGGTTACACATCAAATTGCTATCTTTTTGATAACACGCCAGAAAATTTAACAGTAGAAAATTATGCCAAAATCAATGGATAGGAACGAACCCTGCCACTGCGGAAGCGGGAAGAAATATAAAAACTGCCACATGGGTAAAGAAGCGAAAAAGTCCATGTCATTAATCGG
>SLJB01000243.1 GCA_007135335.1 Balneolaceae bacterium | reverse complement strand
TTGAGCCTGAGAAATGGGAATTAAATAAAGGAGAAAAATTAAGGGAAAAATGATGTGAGAGATGCGTCTCATAACAAAAATGAAATTGGTTGTTTAATTACGCAGAAGATGCGAAAGTATAAGCAATAGGGCAATTGGAAAGGAGGGAGGCTCAATAAAAAATGCTACAGAGGTTCATAGACGGATTGTCATTTAACGTGAGTTCGATATAAGGTTTAATGTAATCGATCGAAACCGTCATATTGAGCGCAATCCCGACGCAGTTCAGTCGGGATGAAGTCGATCATTTTTTGTGCACGCAGTGAAATATAGAGTTTTCGACTTCGTTTCGACCAAAAATCGGTCGAAACTGCGCTCAAACTGACGATGTCTTTAAGTTTATATCGAACTCACGTTAAATTATGTCTCTGCAGCACTTAAAAGCTTAAAAGTTTCAGCTGGTTTGAAATGATCTATTTCCTGGGAAGTTTTTCATCGAGCATGGCGGTGTGGTACACAAATGTGGCCACAATAACGGCTGTTCTTTTTAGATCCTGCTCAACCAGCCGCTCATAATAGTCCATATTGGAGTGGTGCGTCATGGTGAAATATTCGATCGGATCCTGGATAAACTGGAAGCCGGGAAGCCCTACACGGTCAAAAGGAATATGATCGGTTGAGCCGGTGTTTCTGTAGGTTACGGTTGTAGCACCCCAATCTTCAAAGGGTTGTAGCCACTCCCTGAAAAGATATCGAACGTTTTCATTTTCCTGAAGATAGATTCCTCGTATCTGTCCCGTTCCGTTGTCGATGTTGTAGTAGGCGGAAAAGTTATCGTAATCGGGTTTGTAATCCACCTCCCCGGCGGCACCAAAACCTGCTCCTGCATCTGCAAAGTGATCGGCTACATAGTGGCGTGAGCCGTGCAGTCCCTGTTCTTCGCCATCCCATAATGCAATCCGGATGGTTCTTCTTGGCTCAACACCAATGGTTTTGAGAATTCGCATCACCTCCATCATCACCGCAGAGCCGGAGGCATTATCGGCAGCACCGGTGGCGCCGTGCCAGGAGTCGAGATGGGCGCCGAGCATTACCACTTCATCTTTTAAATCAGGATCGGTACCGGGTATTTCAGCAATGGAGTTGTACCCATAGAGATCATCTTCCTGAAACTGCACCCGAAGGTCCATCTCAATCTCCACGGGCACATCTTTCTCAAGCATCCTGAAGATTCTTCCATAATGTTCCCGCTTCAGCGATACCTGCGCGATGATCTCATCAGCATTTGCCTGATGTGCCCTCAGAGCATTTGCCCAGGATGTGCCGGGCTCGCGTGGCATTACGGCAGCGGTAACGGCAATCTGTCCGTACCAACCACGGTAGCCGTAATCGAGAAGTGCAAGCGGCTTCTCTTCCTGAAGAAATGTTAATATCTCATATTGTAACTGTGCACGTTCAGCCGCGGCGGAACTTCCTCCACCTCCCGTACCTGATTGCTGCATGGTTACGGGAGCCGAAGCATTGGCAAGATCAAGGAGGCGCTCATCACTCAAGCGGCTGGCGATGGCATTCCACTGCGGTTCGGGCTCCTGAGGCAGATCGAGCATCACAAATTTATCGGAAATTTCACCGCGATACTGTTCAAGATCTTCTGCGCTCTCAATCTGCATGAAAATGACTTCACCCCGAACCGGCTCATCATAACCGGGTGTCCATGCTTTCGGGTAGGCTGTGATTGGGAAATAACTGTATGGCGTAGTTGCATGCATGGCAAAGCGGGTCAGTTCCCAGCCTTTGCCAAACGGCCCCCACTTGTGGAAGTGAACATTTTCGAGCCCCATCTCTTCGAACTGTTCTTTGGTGTAGTTGAGGGCATTGGCCATCTGGGGGGAGTTGGTAAGGCGCGGGCCGTATACATCGGTAAGCCAGCTTGCAAAGTTCATTACCCCGGAGCGTTCAAGGCCCTCTTCGGCAATTTTCTCAACCATGTCCATGTCAACCGACGGGTTGCTGACGGACTGAGAAATTGCGGGGATTTGTATGAAGAGAAAAAGAGATATGAGCAGCGGTAACGTACGTTTCATGTTGTTCTTTTTGGTTAATCAGTTGCCCATGAATATGGCAAGAAATGCCTTAAAAAGGTAGGGCTGTGTCAATGATCTGATATTGGATTTGCCTAAAGATCTTCAAAGTTTATGGGGTTTCATAGTATGGCGCTAATCTGATTTTTACTGGTGCGCCTGTCTGTCTTCTGCCAGGGAAGCTGTAAAGAAGCGCGTACCGTTAGGAACGTCTGGTGGCAGATGTTACATGATACCGGATTGTGTGGCATGCACCAGCCGTTCCGATGGAACGGGGAGGGAGTGGGTGGTGTGCTGTGTAGTACCGACCAAACCTTCCTGCCGGAAGGCAGTTGGCTATGGATGAGCGAAGGTTCATTTTATTACGAGGTTAATCACTACTTGCCCTCGGTTTTTTTGCTCTGTATAGGTAAAAGTAAAACAGAATGAATGCCTTTATTAAAGATCTAAGGTTCCTATAATGCCAACAAGTTTATAGTCACTGTAAAGTATGGTAGCTATTACGTTTTTTTGTTCTTTTTTATCTGTTGCATAAATTCTTGATATAAAAAAGTGGCTTCCAACTTTATAAAATGAATAGTGATCAAGAAGTTCTATTCCCGGCATTTTTTCTATTATTTTTTTGCACTCATTTTGATATGCTTCTCCTTCAAGAGCAATAAATTCTTCGTTAAAAAATATTGTATAATCTAATCTTTGTATATCTGCTGGTTTTTCTCTGGATGATTCTCTTTGGATGTACTCTTTCAGCAGCTCTTTGGCTATCTCATTTCCGTTGGGAGAGATAACATCATTTGCTGAATGCATTGATACATTTGATATTTGCAGAGATGTGCCATTTCTCAATGGCGTGTACAGATAAAGGATAAACAGGGTCGTAAAAATTTTTATTGACATATAAACTAAACCTGTTCTTAGTTTTGAAGATCAATTTTACAATTCCAATTATAGTATGGCTGATCCGATAATCTCCATTTTCTTATTAAAAAAAACATATACATGACTACCAAGATTAATGGTTCCGTCAGGATTTTCAAATTGTGCAATGCGTGCGATTACATAGTAATTTTCAACATGGTAGTAGTGGCCTGTCATAACCCCATGTTCGGGGCCCGGGTTTTGTTGGAACTGATGTCAGCCCGGAGCCTATGGTCATATGGCAGGAACTTGCCGCATCAGGTATTATTTCCTCAAACACATACCCACTGCTCGATGCTGTAACCATAATCAGTTTTTCTACTCTATCCTGTTGATCAAAAGGAACCCCATCCGGTCCATAGGAATCAAGCCACGCGTCATACATCTCTTGTTGAACATCTATATCATCAATTATGGGGTCGTCCGTATCACACCTGTCACAAACCCAGGGGAGCGCATCCAGCATCCATTGGCAGGCATCCATTGGCCCACTGGGACCATAATAACAAGGCATGGTAACATCCGGGCAGCCCTCCCCTTCATCAGGGTTATAGGGCAGGCCGGGACCGCCTCCATCCATGGGTTCGCAGGTGTAAATCCAGGAGTTTGGGGCACATTCAATAAAAATTGAAATAACATCCCCATTCTGTGTGGTTACTGTAATCCAAACAGTAGCACAATAAAAGCCACAATCGCTCATGCTATAGAATTCCGGTAATACCAATTTTTCATTTTTCAGATGAGTTGCATGTAATTCTATATCGGGTGATGTGGACATTGTGCCAACCCAGCTATCAGGATGAAAGTCAGGCAGCTGTTGTTGGATTTGTTACTCAATTCCTTCCACATCAGGCAGGTTGCACACAGCTACACGGACTACATTCTCATGCGCATCCAAATTCCATCCGGTCTTATTCCGGGAAGAACTCCTCTCCTGATATACAAAAGACCACACCTTTGTTTTACTCTCGTAGATTGTTCTTTTATCTATTTCAGGAAAATAGTGATAGGTGCCTTTATGTCGATATTTAACGTCCGAACCGGGTTTATTCAATGAGGTAATGGAGCAGAAATAACGATTCTTTTCACCTCCTAATTTGGACAAGATTTGATTTACTGAGGAGCCGGGAATACCTTCAATCGTGTATTCACCGTTCATAGCGGTAGAGAGGGGGGGTATCACAACCCGATAAAATGCACAAAACTACCAAACCTCCTAATACAATAACTCGTTTTGTCATGAGAATAGCTTATTTGTTTTATGATATGTATCAAAGTGTTAGATGAGATTAAAAGATGCAAATAAATTTATAAAAAACATTCTTATGCGATTAAGTATTGTCTTGTATAATCTTGAATTTCAAGTAGTTATTATGTAATACTTTTTTCGATAAGAAAAGTCACCACCAAAACTACTGAATCTCTTCAAGTAACCGCAACCGCTCAAAATACATCTCAATGATTCGCTGATAGCGTTCGGAAAACTGTGTATAGTTGGGGTCTTGCATGCGGGCTCGGATCTCCTGCTGAAGTTCTTCCAGGGTCATATCCGGCGGGAGCACTCTCTCGTACTGTGATGGGTCTGTTCCCTCTCGCTCTTCATCTTCACCGCGCTGCTGCAGCGATTGTTCCGCACTCAGCATACGGGAAAGGATGTTCTGCTGCCGCTGAACCATCAGGGGGTCGGTTATGCCCCCGCGCATTTCGTTGATGGAGTCCTCCATATCCTCAATCATTCGCTGCATTTCGCTGAGCAGACGATCTCCCTGGTTCAGGGCTCCGCTTCGCTGAAGTTCCTGAAGCTGCCGTCTCATCTCGTTTTGCTGGCGGGCAAGCTGGTCGAGCCGCTCCGATTGATCCTGTGTGAGCCGGTCTCCCTGAGCATCATTTATCAAATCCTGGAGCTGCTGGTTCAATTGCTGCTGATCGCCCGACATATTCTGAAGCTGCTCAATCATCTGCTGCATGCTCATTCCACCGCCCCCGCCTTCACCGTTCTGCTGATCCATCAACTGATCGATCAGTGAGGCAAGCATGGAAGTAAGATCATTGATTCCACCCAGGCTTTCCCGGGTTGAGATGGTTGAACCGCGCTGGTTGCGTTCCACCATCTGGTCAATCGCACTGCCAATCGTTCTCTCCACTTCAGCTTTTTTCCGGTTGATCTGGTTGGGAATTCCGGGAAGTTCGGCTGAAACCCGGAACAGTGTATCCGCCACTTGCGAAAACTGGTTGCTCACATTATTCTGAATGCGCGCAAGATCCACAAAACCCTGATTTCGGTTGCGTGTTTCAGAAGCTGTTTGCGTGAGATATTCCTGCATGTTTGAAAGCTCAAGCAGGGTATAGAGTGCCTGCTGAAGGGCAAGTATATTTACCTGTAGCTGCTGGCCGCTCATCGATTCAACCGACTGCCTGAAACGCTCGGCTTCGTTTTGCATCTGCTGGCCAAGCTGCTGTTGTTGCTGTTGCATCTGTTCTGACGGGCTATCACTCCCTTCGCCATTCTCACCTCCGTCTTGTTGGGCATCCTGCATCATCTGTTCAAGCTGATCCTGCATGTTTTGCAGTTCCTGCTGGGCACTCTCTTTTAAATCACGCAGCATCTCTTCAGAACGCCGGGGCGGGTTGCTGTCGAGCTGTTCAAGCTGATCAGAAACACTTTCCAGATCATCTTTAACCGTTTCAAGTTCTCTTGCAAGCTGATCGAGCGTGCTCTCTTCGCCTTGCTGCATCAGCCGTTCAGCCATCTCTTCATACTGCCGTGCAAGTTTATCGAGATCGCTGTTCATTTTTAACCGCTTAAAAAGTTCTACAGTACGTTCAAGCCGTTCGCGATAGAGATTTTCATTGAAGTTTACATTTTCAAGAGCCCGTTCAAGTTCCTGCTGTGATAATCCCTCAAGCGCACGCTGCAACTCTTCCAGCGCTTCCCGCAAATCAGGATCATCGAGTTCCTGCATCAATTGCTGAAGTTCTCTGTACGCTTGTTTTGTCTCTTCAGATACATTGTTGTTCTGTTCAATATCGCGCCTCATTTCATCAAATTGCTCATTCAGCTGCTGGATGGATTCTTCCATATTTCGCTGGCGCTCTCTGATCTCCTCGAGGATTTGCTCTTCCTCATACCCTCCGTCGGGGTTTTGCCTGAGCCGTTCAAGAAACTCCTGATACTCTTCATCCATGGTTCTGAACTGCTCTGATATTTCATCAAGCCCGGTTTGTGTTTCGCGTTCCCGGCTGTCGAGATCTTCAAAATATTCGGTTAGCGATGGAATCTGAATCACCACATCCTGCGATTCACTCCATTTATACCCTGAAATTTCATCATTATCCCATACCCGTATTCTGAATCTGAGTTCATCCCGGGGACGAAGTTCAAATTCTTCAAGATTCCAGTTGATCTGTTCTGTGCGTCCGTTTCGTGGCCTGTCGAGGCGCATGTTTCCCGAAGCAGCTTCTTCAACAAAAGCCCGTTGGTGCGACCATCTGAGTTCTGCTGCTGTCAGCCCAAAATCATCTGTAGCGCGATAGAATATATCCAGATCGCGCGGTTCTGTTTTCATAACGGTACCGGTTGGTTCCTCAATAACTACCGTTGGATACTGATCTTCCCGGAGAGTTATGACCGTTCTGTAAGGATTTCTGTTTTTAAGCCCGTCTACATCAACCATTGAAAAGAGAAGAGTATCCGTTTGTTCCGGCTGAAATGTGAGACTATAACTTGTTTGAGTTTCATCTGCACTTTCAATCTCTATAGAACGCTCACCAGCGGTGAGTGACATGCTGTTGAGGGGTTTGTTCGTTTCTCCGCTGAAAGTTACTTCCGAACCCGGATAAAGATTAATCTGCGAAAAAGGATAGTCAAAAGTCCGCTCAGATAGCCCTGTATAATCGGGCGGAGATACGATAGCTGTGAGTTCATCAAAACGGGGCTGAAGCTGTACATCAATTAGAAACTCATCACTTAAAAAACCATCCATGTAAACTCTGTATACAATTGAGTTAGTCAGTTCGATAGGCTGTGATTCAAAATATCCATCACCTACTAAACTCATCTGACGCTCTCTGAAACTCTCCTCTACCTCGGTTTTAAATTGTAATATGGCACGATTCGGCTGAGCTCCTTCATCAAACAGAATGCCTACAGGGAGTGAAGAACCGTGCTCTGCGATGGTATCGGCAGGAGTTATGGTAAATGTAAAAGGATTGGGTTGAGTGTAACCGTGCCAGAAATGAGCCGTCCGTAATGTCTCAGCAGGCATCGTTGCTGCAATAATAATAAAGGCAACTACAGATGCTGAAAAAGCCGCTACACTGAGGTTAAACCGTTTACTGATATTCGTTTGGTTTACATACTCCCTCAGATTTTCTGAAAACAGTTTTTGATCAACGGTTTTTAAATTGGACTGTAGTGCTGCCTCATAGAATCTGGACTGTTTTTGGGAGTCGTCAAGGTAAAGATCAACCGCACTGAGGCCATCTTTGAGCTTGTAGGTTGTGAAGAAATCTTCAAAGAATGTTCTGAAGCCGGGAGCTTTCCATTGAGTAAAAAGTAAGTAAGCGCTTAAAAACGAACCAAAAAGGAGAACAACTATGAGTGCCGTTTTTATGCCGCCTGAAAGGAAAAAAAATCGTTCTAAAAGTGTAATGAATACAAACCCAAATAGGAGCAGAGTGAGGGGAAACCCTGTGTTCGAGAGAGTAACTCTTCGTTTCAGATTGGTGTAGCCGTTTCTGAGCCGGCTGACAATCTGCCTGATTTTTGAATCGGGATGTTCGTTTTGTGCCATTATTTAGAGACGATCTTCATGGGTACCATTCGTAACGAGGCTAAAGGGAGTTTATGAGATATCATGCAAAGTTAGTGAACGATCCATGGAGTATTTACCATTTTCTTCCTTAATAGTAACCACTTCGTTATCGGCATCGTGCTCCATAAAGAAGTACCACTTTTCAGCTGCGGCTTTTTTCAGAATCTCTGATTTCTCAGCCAGTGTTACTTTTGGCTCCATATCATAACCCATAATCCATGGAAGAGGAATATGTGCTGCGGCAGGGAAGAGATCTGCGGCAAAAACAATAGTTTTATCCTGATGTTTTATTACCGGGAGCTGCTGGCCAATGGTATGTCCATTTACAGGAATTACAGTAAGGCCCGGTTCAAATTCGTGATCATCTTCCACTAAATGTAACCTGCCACTTTTTTTGATGGGATTAAGGTTCTCTGAAAAAAAACTGGCTTTCTCGCGAGCATTCGGATTTGTTGCTGTTTCCCAGTGGCGTTTGTTTACGTGATAGATTGCATTGGGAAACACCTCTTTGAGATTGCCATCTTTATCATAGGTGGTTGTTCCTCCGCAATGATCAAAATGTAAATGAGAAAAGATGATGTCAGAAACATCTTCCGGTGCGGTTTCACACATTTCTAATGAACCTGCCAGCGTACTGTGATCATAATCAAGGCCATATATGGCAGTCATTTTATCATCAAATTTATCACCGCTTCCTGTGTCAATCAGATAGGTTTTACCGGTTAGATTTGATTTAATCAAAAGGCTTCTCATGGCCATTTTGATTCTGTTCTTTTCATCAGCGGGTATCTCCCGGCTCCAAAGCGTTTTTGGAACAACACCAAACATGGCTCCGCCATCCAGTAAGAATCGTCCGGTTTCAACAGGCGAGAGTTCAAAATGTCCAAATTGAAAAGGGGTAATTTTTTGCATGGCCAAAAGGATTAATCTTCTTTTTGATGATTGAGTACGTGGTATTAAAATAAACAAAAAAAGCCGATCTCATAAGAAACCGGCTTTCAAAACTGATTAAGACAGTTGTCTAAAACGAAGGAATCGGATCTGTTCTGTAAAGTGTATCGAGCAGTGTAATTCCGATCATCAAAAGGAAAAACGCTATCGACATGACAAACAGGATAACATTAAATTTTGAATCCCAGTATAGATTCATGAAAAATGCTGCTACAATTAATGCTTTAACCACAGCTATTGCAATAGCTACAACCACATTCCAGGGAGATGGAATATGAATCCAGGTGACAGCAACTGTTAAAAAGGTGAGCATAAAAAGTGCTAATGCTATACCCCATAAAAATTTGGCTGATGAAATATGATGTCCGCTCATGGGTAAAAATCTTTACAGTTAGTCGATTAAATAGAGTAGTGGGAAAAGGAAAATCCAGATTATGTCAACAAGGTGCCAATAGAGGCCTGTGATTTCAACCGGAGTATAGTAACCACTGTGGAACACTTTTTTCTTGGCTTTAAATACAAGCCAGAGCATCAGGCCAATCCCAATGAGAACGTGAACTCCATGGAGGCCCGTCATCATATAGTAGATGCTGAAGAAGATGTTCGCTTTCTCATGTTCAATTCCTTCATAGCTATATGCTGATCCGGGTAAAATTCCCTTTGCAAATTTCTCTGAGTATTCGAAGTACTTAATCACCATAAACGTCAGCGCAAGACCGATGGTGATCCAGAGATTTATGATAAGGCCTTTAATCTGATTGAGCTGTGCAGATCGGATGGCCATAGCTACGGTCAATGAACTTCCGATAAGTACGGCTGTGTTTACAGCTCCCCAAAATGTATGGAGTTCTTCAGAAGCGAGAAGATACAGTTCAGGATACCAGGACCGGTACACAATGTAAGCGACAAATAATCCTCCAAAAAAGAGAATTTCAGTTACAAGAAAGATCCACATTCCCATTTTCGAAGCTTCGAACTGTTGATCGCTGTCAACGAAATAGTGTTTCAGGTGGTCTAACTTTTCCTCTGTTGAAGAAGTTTGAGACATGATCGGTTAGTTAATTTACGCTTGTTCTTTTTCTGATTTTGGTACGCTCACCGTTTCTTCTGCATGGTGGCCGTTGTGTGATGATACAATCCCGAGCTGAAATTCAGACATTGGCTTGTGATAATCGTACGGGCCATTAATTACAACCGGTGTATGGTGGAAGTTGTGAAGTTCCGGTGGTGAAGATGTTTGCCATTCCAAAGCGCGGCTGCCCCAAGGGTTGGAACCTGCCGGTTTTCCTTTGATTAGTGAATGGAGCATATACCCTGCCATCAGCAAGAATGCCACACCCATTACATAGGCACCAATTGTGGAGAACTGGTGGAATGATTGAAACTGATCGATGTAATTAAAGTATCTTCGCGGCATTCCCTGAGCACCCATAACAAATTGCGGGAGGAAGGTCATGTTAAAACCTACAAAGAGAAGTGCACAAGAAACTTTTGCCCAGAGTTCGCTATACATTTTTCCGAACATTTTAGGCCACCAGTAGTGCAGCCCGGCAAGAAATGCCATAACCATACCGCCCATCATCACATAGTGGAAGTGGGCAACAACGTAGTAGGTGTCATGCAGGTGAATATCCACTGAAAGAGCACCGAGCATAATCCCTGTAAAGCCGCCAATAGTAAACAGGAACAAGAAAACCATTGCATAGACCATGGGTGTTTTCATATCAATGGAGCCTCTGTACATGGTCGCAAGCCAGTTGAAAATCTTGATACCCGTTGGGATACCCACAAGGAACGTGAGGAATGAGAATACCATGTTGGCCAATGATGACTGCCCCGCAGTAAACATGTGATGCCCCCACACTAGAAAACCGATAAACGCGATAGCCAGTGAAGAGAGAGCGATAGCCCAGTATCCAAAAATGATTTTTCTTGAGAATGTAGAGATCACCTCTGAGATAATTCCAAACCCTGGCACAATCATGATGTACACAGCAGGGTGGGAGTAGAACCAGAAAAAGTGTTGGTACAGTACCGGATCACCGCCTAGTGCTGGATCAAATATCCCGATTCCCAAAGCTCTTTCCATTGTGAGAAGCAGCACCGTAATTGCAAGAACCGGTGTTGCTAAAATCTGAATGAGACTTGTTGCGTAAAGAGCCCATAGATTAAGCGGCAGCTTATTCCAGGTGATACCCGGCGCCCGCATTTTATGGATGGTAACTATAAAGTTTAATCCAGTTAAAATCGAAGAGAAACCCAGTATAAAGACCCCAATAGTCATTGCCATTACATTACCACCTGTTGTAGCACTGTATGGAGTGTAGAAGGTCCAGCCGGTATCAACTCCGCCCGTAAAGATTGCAACCAGAGTAAAAATAGCACCAATTACATAGATATAATAACTGGCAAGGTTCAAACGCGGGAAGGCTACATCCTTTGCTCCAAGCTGCAGGGGTAAGATAAAGTTACCCAGAACGGCAGGTCCCGCAGGAATCAGGAAGAAGAAGATCATGATTGCGCCATGGAGTGTAAACACCTGGTTATACACATCTGCGTCCATGAAACTTCTGGCAGGGGTAAGCAGCTCAGTTCGTAAGAGAAGAGCTAACACTCCCCCGATAAAAAAGAAGAAAGCAATAGAGCCGAGATACATCAGCCCGATTTTCTTATGATCAACTGTAGTTAACCATGCCCAAAGGCCTTTCTCTTCATTGAGATAATGCTTCTCAGGATGCTCTTCCGGTTTGTACCGGCGTACCTGAATTCGTTTTGCATTTGTAGTTGAATCGTTTGTAGCCATTTACTTACTGTAGGGTTTTTATATACTCAATAATTGCGTCTATTTGCCGGTCATTTATAGATCCTGCGTAGGTTGGCATAATCGGCTGATAGCCTTGTGTAATGCGTGCATTCGGATCAAGGATACTTTCCCGAATGTAATTCTCGTCGGCAATAACAACTTCACCGTCTTCCATAGTTCTTTCTGATTGCCATAATCCCTGGAAAGAGGGGCCTTGTAAACGAGACCCATCCGAAGAGTGGCAAGTTGCACAGGCATTTCTTGTTACAAGCTGCTCACCAAGTTCAACCGGATCCATATCATCATCGGCTGAGCCGGCTGTTTCGAGCCAGGTTTCAAAATCTTCGAGAGTATGTACATAAGCAGTAGCCAGCATATTGGAGTGAGCTGTGCCACAATATTCGGTGCAGAAAATTACAGATTCACCCACTTCTGTGGCTTCAAACCAAAGTGAAGTATATCTGTTGGGAAGCACATCCATTTTTACTCTGTAATCAGGAATGTAGAAGGAGTGAAGCACATCATCGGAACTCATAATGAGCTTAACCGGTCGGTTTGCAGGAACGTGAAGCTCACCTATACTAACATGTCCGGTTTCGTAGTGAAATTCCCAAAGCCAGCTTTTACCCACTACTCGAATTTCATAAGCATCGTCGGGGGCAGTAGTAAGATTCAGATATCCTGAAAAACCCCATCCAAAAACAATCATCACAAGAATGAGAGGAATAACCGACCAGGTAATTTCAAGTTTACTGTTATGGGCAATTACAGGAGTTACATCATCATCAGATCTTCTTCGAAATTTCCACGAGAAGTACAAAATGGCGATGGTTATGCCAATAAGCAGAATTACACTTGTTACGTTTATGAAATGGAATAATGCGTCCGTGGCTTCAGCAGTGGTGCTTTTGGCCGGCGGAAGCATAAATTCACTTAATTTATTCATCTATCAAACTCAAATTTTGGTGGTTGTGAAGAACCTCGTTAGCGTCTCCAAAAAACGCCAAGAAATATACCCAGAATTATGACGGTAGCCAAGCCACCAAGCTTCATAATGTTGATTGCCACGGGCACATAACTTTGTGAGGCCGGGTCGTATGTAAAACAGTAAAGGAGTACTCTGTCAAGCGTAGAACCGATAGTTCCGTCAGCCGATTCAAAGAGTGCATTTCTTAAATCAAATTCGCGAAATGTGGCACCATAAAGATACCGTGTGATGACACCCTGCGGGCTTAGCATCATGATGCTTGCCAGATGGAGGTACTCACCTGTTCGTTCGTCATATTTGTATTTGAACCCAACAGCATCTGTAAGAGCCTTGATCGACTCTTCAGAACCTGTAAGAAAGTGCCAGCCATCTTCAGCACCGGGCCTGTTTAAATCACTCAGGTATCTGTCTTTTGAAGCAGCTGCCATTTCGGGTACTTCTTCAGGATCAATACTGAATGAAATAATAGTGTAATCTTCGCCGGGTGACCAAACAAGTTCATTTACTACTTTAAAAACCGCATCAAGTACCAGTCCGCATAATATTGGGCACTCGTAGTAAAGCGGATTTAATAATACAGGTTTTCCTTCTTCAATAAGATCACCCAAACGTACTGTGTTTCCGTCTGAGTTCACAAATTCCAGATTTAACGGTATGGACTCACCCAATTTTTCGTCAACACCTACTTCATCGAGTATTGCGGGACGATTTTGATTTAACTGAGCATTTGCCGTATTGAACAGGAAAAACACTGAAATTGCTGCTATAACCTTCAGTGTGTGTTTCATATGGTTCTATTGATTCTAATCGGTTGCAATATTAGTGATAGCACTGTCAATTGGAATCCTGTAAATACCTTCTTCGGGATCAACCACGCCAAATGATTCAAGTTTAACACGATCCCGCTGCTGAATTTCCTCAATATTGTAGAACAAACTTTGGTCTGATCTGTCCTGAGAAACTGAGCTTCGGGTGTAATCGTGCATAAATACAATTGCCACAATGAAGAGAACAATTGTAATTGTTCCGAAAGCTGACCAGAAGAATAACCTTCTGTAATTAAGCTTATCGAATGTGGCGCCGTAAGTTACTGATTTTTCAAAGTCATCGGTTGCCTCTAAAGATATTTCATCTTCCGCATAGTCAACGTCGGCGGCGTTACTTTCGCGTATCCAAAGTTTAATTTGTTCGATCGTAATACCATGCTCTTCTGCTAACTCATTCAGGTCTTGATCACCACCTGAAGCAG
>SLJB01000046.1 GCA_007135335.1 Balneolaceae bacterium | reverse complement strand
ACGCCACGCCCCGAATTCATATCTGAACAATACATCAACAATCTCTTTATAAAAACAGGATCTGAACCTGACACCCTCCCGATTGAACCGCATCGGGATGTGATACTCCCGACACTTCAGGATTTCACTAATGACACAGAAACATAAAACTACGGGTAAATCACTCAACATACAACTTAATTGGCCGTGTGAACGGGCTCTGTTTCTCTTTAGTTTGAATATTCAGACTCTTAAACTGCACTCAAATACCTTCAAAGCTGAAATACAATTTTTAAAAAACATTTCTCTGCTGCTTTCGTACTTTATACCCGCAAATAAACCTACAAACAGAACCACATCTCAATGAAGAAAATAGCGTATCTATGCTTCGCCATACTTTTGATGCCTGCTTTTCTAAACGCTCAAAATAATGGAAACAATGGTGATCCCGATCAGAAATTTAACTCACTGATTGAGGATGCTGAAAAAATCGAAGGTTTCTTCGATTTCTACCAAACCGACGACAAGCTCTACATAGCCATCAAAGAGGATCAGATTGATCATGAATTCCTGCTCAACTTTCAGATTGGACGCGGAATCGGTGCTGCCGGACTCTACGGAGGCACTATGCTTAGTATTTTTGAATCGGAACTTGTAGCACTCCGAAAGCGGGAAAACAAAATTTTCCTTGTTAATATACCTCACCGCTATACCGCAGAAGAAGGTACTCCGCAGGCCCGTGCTGTTAGCCTCACTTATGGTGAATCGGTGCTTGAAACTGCCGGTATCGATGCCACGCACAGTGATGGAACTATGCTGATTGATGCATACAGCTGGTTTGTGGGAGATCTGTCAAATATCAGTGAACGTGTGCAGCGGGCGGTTGCCCAGCGCCCCGGCCAGCCCGGCAGAGCTCAGTTCGACCGCAGCAGAAGCTTCGTTGAGCTTGTAGAATCATTCCCGAAAAACAGCAACATTCAGGCTAGCCTCACTTTCCGCAACCAGGAAACCTCTGCACCCAGAACCGTGGCCGACGGCAGATTCATCCCCGTTTCTGTTTTTTATACACTGGCAGAACTCCCCGAAGAACCGATGAAACCCCGAATGGCCGATGACCGCCTCGGATATTTCATGACGGTACACAAAGATTTTACGGATACCAGCGATGAGTTTTTCCAAAGAAACATCAACCGCTGGAGGCTGGAGTGTGATGGCCCCGCCGGTGATGATGGTCTTTGCGATCCTAAAAAACCAATTGTCTATTACCTCGAGAACACCATTCCCGAGCGTTATCGCCAGCCGATGATGGAAGGTGTAGAGGCGTGGAGTGATGCCTTTGAAGCGGCCGGTTTCCGAAATGCCGTTCAGGCAAAAATGCTTCCCGATTCTGTATCAGCCGGAGATATTCGCTATGCAACCCTTCGCTGGAATGTATCGGATCAGGTAGGATACGGCGCCATCGGTCCATCTACCGTGGATCCCCGAACCGGAGAAATTCTGGATGCGGATATGCTGTACGAATCTAACATGTTCCTGGGCTTCAGAAATACCTATCAGAACTTTGTTGAACCGCATACTGCCATCAACGAAATTTACAATGTAAGCGATGAAGAGATGGAGCTGATGAAGCTCGGTATCAAAACCGAATCGTTCTATGCGGAAATGGGCACGCAGGCAAATCTGGTACGTACTTCCATGCTCGCCGGTGGTATCATCAATCCGGGTGACCCGATGCCCGAGGAATATGTTGACCAGGCTGTACGCTGGGTAACCATGCACGAAGTTGGCCATACACTTGGCCTTCGCCACAACTTCCGCTCTTCTGTTGATACACCGCTGGACAAACTATATGATACCGACTGGACTGCCGAACGCGGGGTTTACAGCTCAGTGATGGACTATCCATCACCTAACATCAACTCCAACGGGCACGATCACGGTCATTTTTACAACACCGGGGTAGGCAGCTACGATCGCTGGGTAATCAGCTATGGATACACACCGGATGATGAAACAGCCAAAGAGATTGCCCGCAGGGCCGCAGAACCGGGCCATGCATACGGCACTGATGAAGATGCCCGCGGAGCCGGAGCGGTTGATCCGAACGTTAACGTGTACAGTTTAAGTGAAGATCCTATCGCCTGGGGCCGCGACAGAGCAGATTTAATACGTGAAATGCTCCCTCTGCTGCCTGACTTTGCTCTTGAAGACGACATGGCCTACTTCGAAGTTACCAATCTCTTTCAAAGTGCGTTTTTCCAGTATGCGCGGGCTCTGGCACCATCCGTAAAATATATCGGCGGGCAGTATCAGTATCGTGATCATACCGGCGACCCGAATGGCCGCATGCCGTTTGAACCGGTTCCGCTTGAAATGCAGCAATTAGCCCTGAGTACAATCGTGGACTATGCTTTTTCAGCAAATGCTATTAATTTGCCGCAGGATGTCTATCAGCAGTTTGGTGCAAACCGATGGAGCCACTGGGGGCAAACGAATACCTGGCAAGGGCGCATTGACTTTCCGCTTCACCAGACACTTTTAGGTGTGCAATCCAGCCTGCTCACTCAGCTGCTGAACCCAACACGGCTTGAGCGCATCAGGGATACGGAAGTAAAATTTGGTACTGAAAACACAGTTACCATCCCTGAATTGATGGAAACCGTAACGAACGCCATTTGGGAAGAGGCGTGGAATTCACCCGGAGGCAACATCAACAGCAACCGAAGAGATCTCCAGCGTGCACATCTTGACCAGATGATAACACTGGTTACCAATGCACCATCCGGCACTCCGGCGGATGCACGGGCTGTGGCAAGACACACACTTCAGGATCTGCACGAGCGCCTGGAAAGAAGGCTTTCACCGCCAACGTTTGGATTTGATACATACACACGAGCTCACTTAACCGAATCAAAAGAGCGCATCAGCCATGCTCTCAATGCTGGATTCAGCCTCGAAAATTAACAGACGTTACCGATGGCTAAAAAGTCCTGCAGTGAAATCATTGCAGGACTTTTTTTATTTCCGGAACCCTACTGCCTTACAACTGTTTAGATGAGTAGAAACTATCACGAACTCACAAATTATGTGCAAAAGAATTTTCATTCTGACCCTGTTACTGTCACTTGCAATTCTGACAGGCTGTTCCTCAGATTCCGATCCACTATCAGCAGATTTTGGAGCTGATTATTCCATTGTGGTTACGGGAGATCTGCCGGCAGTTTCTAGTAACACTCTCAGGGTTATCCTATTCTACATCGGGTGCGAGCCCAATCACGAATTCACCCTGAAAACAGAAGAGACCGGAAACAATGAATACCGGGTTTGGCTTACCAAAAACACACCGAACCAGGATTGTCAGCAAAGTTTTGAAGAGCTAAGGGAATTTCCGCTGCCAGAAGAAACCAACGGAAGCAGAATAGTTTTCATAGCGCCAAATTTTGAGGGTGTGCTTCGGGAGATTTAATCTCAATAAGTATGCTTATTCGGTCAAACGCTACTAAGCATTTGAAGCAATCATATTTTCACAAAGAGTCAAATTATTCGTTTACGCAGTATTCTTTGTACAACACTCTATCACAAGAAGATTTAATTTGATTAAAAAGCGTTTCCAGCGAAAATTTTCTGAATTTAGGCTTTTTTAAAAATACTCTTCTCCGTACCTTTTTTAAACCTCAAACAGGGATGATGAAGACGTTCATACCAACTGCTT
>SLJB01000236.1 GCA_007135335.1 Balneolaceae bacterium | reverse complement strand
TATGATGAGCAGCAGTATACCCGGAATTTTATTCTTTGGGTATAACATAATATCTCTCCAATTTTTTTGATTGATGTGTGCTTCACTTAGAATTGAAACACTATTATCAGTATACCAAGCAGGTGATAAAAAGGCAAAAAAACATGCCTCAGAAGGCTTTATTGGCTGTATTTCTCCTTATGCCACTTCCATAAAAAGACAAGTGCCACAATTACCAGAATGATATAATAGTACCAAACACCCATTATCATCAGCCCGAGTATCGCTATGGTAAGCAGGTTGCCGTCAATCAATTCAAGATCAAGAAGCAGGAAGTGTAATCCCAAAAGAATTGCAGGGGCAATAAATAGTACCAGCCAGCGGTTTTTGCCCTTGGTTTTTTGGGCAAGGTAGATAATAATCGCAATCCCGATAAAGGGGAAAATAATTTCAAGCAGAACCAAAAGAGATTGGATATCCATAGCAGCTTTTGAGAGTTTTACACTTTTTCGAACGGACAATCATGTGAATATTAGTATCTTTTTATTGTAAAACTAAAATCAAAAAGAAAACTAAAACACATGGCATCATTCGACGTCGTAAATGAAATTAACCATCAGGAAGTGGACAATGCCGTAAATAATACACTGAAAGAAGTATCCACCCGGTACGATTTTCGCGGACTTCATGCGGAAGCTGAATTCGATAAAAAAACGAACACCATAAAAATGGTGGCACAGGAGAGCATGAAGTTGCGGGCTATGAAGGATATGCTCATCAAACATTTCATTAAACGCGGCCTTGAACCGAAGGCACTTGAATATGGTGAAGAGGAGGGTTCCAGCCAGGGGCATGTAAAAATGAATGCAACCATCAAAGAAGGTATAGACCGTGAGACAGCTAAGAAAATTGTAAAAGAGATCAAATCACTGAAGCTGAAAGTGCAGCCTGCCATTCAGGATGAGCAGGTTCGGGTAACCGGAAAAAAAATCGACGAACTTCAGGAGGTTATCCAGCATCTGAAAGGCAAAGATTTTGGAATCCCGCTGCAATTTGTGAATCTGAAATAACTCTCTTTTCCACTCATCGGATAATTGAACGCCCTCCAAAATATTCTCAAGCCTCGAGAGTCATCCGATGAGTGTTTTACCAATGGATACACATTGAAGCTTGTACTTAGCCGATGTTTTTCATTTTTTCTTTGACATTTTCAGGGAACTGTTTTTATTGCCCTTCTGATGCCAACATGTATTTTCTCACCAACTTTTTTTCAATTTCTGTGTAGTGAGAGGTAACCTCGCTAAAAATCTTTCGTAGAGTGTGCTAAATAAGAACGTTTACAAGTCACGAAACGGATGGTGCAGCTATGAAACGAAAAAAAATCTGGATAACCCTTTCTTTGGTAATTGTAATGGCAAGCGGGGCCTTTATTTACCTGCAAAGCCGTTCCACTTCTGAGCAGGATAAAACCGATCCGTTTATAGTAGCTGAAATCGGAACGGTTGTTGAAAAAGCTCTGGCTGTGGGAAATATAGAGCCGGAGAATGAGATCGAAATTAAATCGAAAATCTCGGGTGTGGTCAGCAAAATTTTTGCTGAACCGGGTGATTATGTCAGAGCCGGTGACCCGCTGATTGAGGTGCGTCCCGATCCCACACCACTGGAGCTTGCCGAGGCTAAACGCAACCTGGAGCGAACGCAGATCGAAAAGAATAATCTGGAGCGTGAACTTGAGAGATTGCGTGTTTTACGGGAGAGAAATCTTGTTTCACAGCAGGAGTATGATCAGATGGAACTACGCTACCACGATGTGGATGTGCGCCTGCAGATAAACTCAGAACGCCTGGGGCTGCTTGAGTCCGGCCGGGTCTCTATTGGTAACACTGTTATAGAGTCGATCATACGATCGCCAATTGATGGATTTATCCTTGAAAAGATGGTGGATATCGGTGAGCCTGTGGTGCCCCTAACTTCCTATCAGGCAGGTACCGCTTTGATGAGTATTGCAGGGATGGATCGCCTTCTGTTCAAAGGCACGGTTGATGAAATTGACGTTGGTAAACTGGAAGAGGGGATGCGCGCCGAAATAAAAATTGGTGCCATGCCCAATGTGAGGGTTCAGGGTGAAGTATCCAGGATTTCCCTGAAAGCAACAACCCGCGATAATGCCACTGTTTTCCCAATTGAAATTATCATCACAGATGCGAATGGCGCTGTACTTCGGGCCGGATATTCTGCCAATGCAGATATCATCATCGAGCGGATGGATAATGCCATTACCATCCCAGAGCGGGTAGTGATTATGAGAGACGGCAAAGCTTTTGTTGAAATTCCAGGAACTGAATCTTCATCCCGGGTGGAAAAGGAGGTGGAGCTTGGCCTCAGTGATGCTATCACCGTGGCAGTTACAGAGGGGCTGAATGAAGGTGATAAAGTTCTTGAGCGTCCGGTCAGATCGCTGACAGTACGATAATTTGTTTAACACAATTTTCAGGACACACGCATGTCGTTCACAAGTCTCATAACCGATCTGTACCGCAACCTGAGCAGCCAAAAGCTTCGCAGTTTTCTCACCATTTTTGGGATTATGTGGGGAACCGCAACGCTCATTTTGCTGCTCGCTTTTGGTATTGGTTTTCGTGACCAAACCGTGCTGAATATGCGTGGTATGGGCGATCAGCTCGCCATTATGTTCAACGGGCAAACCACTAAGGCGTACGAGGGGTATGGAATAGGGCGACCCATCAGAATGCGGGAGGCCGATGCGCAACTGCTCAAAGAGCAGATTCCCGATATGGAAGTTGTGACACCCGAATACATGCGAACGTTTCAGGTTTCAGTGGGTGAACGAAGGCGAAATTCCTCATTTGGGGGTGTATACCCTGTCTATTCTGCTATCAGGAATATCTACGAGCAGGAAGGGGGAAGGTGGCTGAATGATGCGGACATCGAAGAGCGCCGAAGGGTGATATTCCTGGGTAATCGGCTGGCAGAAAACCTGTTTGGTGATCTTGATCCGGTTGGCAATCAGGTAATGGTGAACCAGACTCCGTTTACCGTGATTGGCGTGATGCAGGATAAGATTCAGAATTCATCCTATTCACAACGCGATTACGATCGGGCTTTTATTCCTGCCACAACGATGTCGGTGATGCTGGGAACGGATTATATCAACAATATACTCTACACGCCGACTGACCCGGCACTGGCACCTGCTATTATGGATCAGATTTATGAGGTAATGGCCCGCAGACACCGGTTTGATTTGACCGACAGGGATGCCCTTAACATTTGGGATACCAACGAGTTTTGGGCACTGATTAATGTGCTCTTTTTAGGCATCAATGGGTTCCTTGGTATTATCGGATTCTTTACGCTTGCTGTGGGTGGCATAGGTGTGGCAAATATTATGTTTGTGGTGGTACAGGAGCGCATGCAAGAGATTGGAATCCGGCGTTCGGCCGGGGCAAAAAGGCATCATATCATGTCACAGTTTTTTATGGAAACGTTTATGATCGTAGGAATAGGAGCAGCGGCGGGATATCTGACGGGCTGGCTGCTGATAATGGCTACACAAAATCTGCCGATTCAGGAATTTGTGGGTTCACCTCACTTCTCACCTGAAGTGGGAATGATAGCATTTGCAGTTCTGGGTTTTGTGGGGTTTGCATCAGGCCTTCTGCCCGCCTGGAGGGCATCACGGCTGGATATTATCGAGTGTCTACGATAATACATTTGCCAGGGAGCAGGCTCAAAAACAAACGCTTCAATTCAGCAGGAATCAATGATTAAACCAAAAGTTAGACCGCCATGTGGTTCACAATAATCAGAGAATTTTTTACCGACCTGAACAAGCAGAAGCTTCGCTCTTCACTAACTATTATTGCCATAGCGTGGGGTACCCTTTCGGTTGTGTTACTTCTTGCATTCGGCCGCGGTTTGGGAAATTCTATGATGGAGGGTATGCTGGGCGCGGGGGATCAGGTCATTATGGTTTTTGGCGGACAGACCAGCCTGCCGTTTGAAGGCCAGCCGGAAGGCAGGTATATCCGTTTTACAGAAGAAGATGTGCAGATGATTGAACGCGCCGTGCCGGGAATTGCATTTTCAAGTCCGCAGTACGGTCGCGGCGGTGCCCGTCTCCAGACAGAATTAACCACCACAACAACATATATGGAAGGGGTGAACCCAGATTTTGAAGTGATGCGCACTATGTATCCTGCTTCCGGCGGCAGGTTTATCAATCAGCGTGATGTGGACGAGATGAGGCGTGTTCTATTTTTGGGCGACGAAATAGCAGCACGGCTTTTTGGCGATGAAGATCCTGTTGGCAAAGAGGTAAGGCTGGACAACACACCGTTTACAGTAATTGGTGTGATGAAGCCCAAAATGCAGACATCCATGAGCTACGGGCCTGATGCCAACCGGGCTGTAATACCCTACTCCACATTTCGGAACGTGTACGGGCATAGAAACATCAACTCAATTCTCGTGCGGCCGGCAGAAGTAACTATGCAGCCGCAAATTGTGGATGGCATCCGCTCACTGATGGCATCAAAATATAAATTTGATGCAACTGATGAACAGGCATTGCCCATGTGGGATTTTATCGAGCAGGAAGAGGTGAGCCGTACGGTAAACACCGGTCTGGAGATCTTTCTGTTCACCGTTGGCTTTTTTACACTAATGATTGCCGGTGTAGGTGTGGCAAATATCATGTTTGTGATTGTGAAAGAGCGAACCCGCGAAATAGGCATAAAACTGGCCGTGGGTGCGAGGAAAATTCACATCATTGTACAGTTTATGTTTGAATCACTTTTTATCTCGTTCCTGGGTGGATTTATAGGACTGGTGATTTCTACAGCTATCGTGCAGGGGGTGCTGGCTTTAAATATGACGGAAGGCCCCGGTGAATTTCTGGGAAAACCGGAAATATCTGCTGTTGCTGTAGCTGTTACCATAACCGTTTTAATTTTGATTGGATTGATCGCGGGAATCTTCCCGGCACTAAAAGCGTCACGGGTTGATCCTGTGGAGTCACTGCGTTACGAATAACATATTATAAATCAGGATGACGATCTTCGATATCCTCGGTCAGAACGACAGTATCGACCGAACTATTCTTTAAGGCTACATTGAAGATTACCGCTCAAACGTGCTTATCCGCTATCTGATATTTTCGATGAGTTACAACTTCAGGTCGTTCACCGGAAGATCTCCACGTGGCACGGGCTATGTCTCAAAAAGATCGGAGCTCAGGTAGCGGTCGCCGCGGTCGCAGGTAATGCAGACAATTACGCCCTCATCCAGTTTTTCGGCAATTTTAAGTGCCGCAGATAGTGCACCACCACTACTCATACCACCAAAGATTCCCTCCTCCTTTGCCATTCTCCGCGCCATTTGTGTGGCTTCATCCTGGCTTACATCCACAATTTGGTCCACACGGTGAGCCTCGAAAATTTTTGGAAGGAATTGGGGTGTCCATCTACGGATGCCCGGTATGGATGAGCCCTCCGTTGGCTGGGTGCCCACAATTTGCACATCCGGGTTTTGGCTTTTCAGATAGCGTGAAACGCCCATTATGGTTCCTGTAGTTCCCATCGCCGAAACGAAATGGGTGATGGTGCCCCCGGTATCTCTCCAGATTTCGGGACCGGTAGTGCGTTCATGCATTCTGTAGTTATCGGCGTTTGCAAATTGGTTCAACTGAAAGTATCCCTCTTCAGCAGCCATTTTTTCAGCAAGTTCTCGTGAATATTCGATGGTTTTTTCGGCAGGAGTGAGGATAAGCGTGGCTCCAAACGCCTTCATCGATTTAATGCGCTCTTCAGTGGCACCGTCCGGCATTATCAGGGTAAGATCGAGATTTTTCATCGATGCAATCATCGCCAGTGCAATGCCTGTATTACCGCTTGTGGCCTCAACCAGTTTGGTGTTGGAATTGATCTCCCCGCGTTCAAGCGCACCGGAAATCATTCCCAAAGCGGCCCGGTCTTTTACACTTCCACCGGGGTTTTGCCCCTCCAGTTTGCAGTAAATTTTCACGTTTTTGTTTACCGGAATCTTTTCCAGTTCAATCAAGGGAGTGTTACCAATAAGATCTTCGAGTTTCATAAATATATATCTGATTAAATAATTTCGGTACCAAAGACCTGACAGCATTACCGGCGTATTTCCGGGTTTCTGTCAGCGTCGGGCGATGGGGAATACTCAGTCTTTATCATCAGAGCATAGAGTAAAGTAAGAACTCAACGCGGTTCCCATCAAAAACCAACGCTGTCAGATCCGGTTGGTGCTGACAGGTTTTAACACAGTACCTGTCAGGTTTATTACCTGAACGTAATTGTATCTGTTTCGCCCTCTGCGTTTGTCATTTTAGCCCGGTAATAAATTTTTGAGTTGGCCGGTACGCTCTTGGTAAGCCAAACATTACCCCCGATAATGCTGTTCTTGCCAATTACAGTTTCACCGCCTAAAATGGTAACACCGGCATAGATCACCACGTTGTCTTCGATAGTAGGATGCCGTTTTACACGTGCATCTTCTTTCTTTACGCTGAGCCCTCCAAGCGTAACGCCCTGATAAACTTTAACCCGCGAGCCGATCACGGTTGTTTCTCCAATTACAATTCCGGTTCCGTGATCAATACAAAAATAGGTGCCGATCTTTGCACCGGGATGGATGTCAATGCCAGTTTGCCGGTGTGCATGTTCCGAAATAATACGCGGAATCAGTTTGATGTTCAGTGACTCAAGGAAGTGCGCAATGCGGTGCGCGGCGATTGCATAAAATCCGGGATAGGTACGGATCACCTCGGCGGTACTTTTAGCTGCGGGATCGCCCATATAAACCGCTTCGATGTCGAGCAGCAGGGCCTCCCGGATGGAGGGCAGCTCAAAAAAGAGCTTGGTTTCCACACCATCCTCAGCACTGGCAGTACACTCCTTGTTTTGGCTAAGGATATTCCTGAACTCTTCTTGAAGGTGGCCAAGGCGCATTTCGATATCTTTTTCTGATGCACAGCGATGTACAGCAAACTCCGGGAAGAGCAGGCCAAGCAGATCGTTAAAAAACTTCACCACCATCTCCGGAGGCGGACACATCGATGCGTTTTTATGTGCTTTCAGCAGTTCTTTTGCAAAAGCCCCGGGTAAATTCATCATGTTTTAACCTGTTAAATGTCTGATGTTGCTTTAATCAGCAATATAAACAGAAATTTTGGTGCAGATGATCCTGAATAAGATTGGATTCGGCCTGAATTGTCGGTCAGAGTTTACAAAAATGAGCTAAGATTGTCGAATACAATCAACAAAAACAGAGCTGATTTGTTGATCGAAACTTACAATATGGTTCATAATGTATGATGCAAATTCAGGATTAGATATTGACGGTATTGAGAGATGGGTATAGCGTCAAAATCCCTCTATGGACGTTTGGGTATCTTCATTGAAAACGGTTTCAATGAAGTAATTAAAACATAAAATTCGTTGTGGTTTCCGCCAACTCTTCAAGCTCTCCCTCTTGCTGAAACCATCGGATCTCGTGCAGTCCGCTGTATGCTCCTGTGGTGGTGCGGTTTTTGATATAAAATGCGAGGTAACCACGATCATAAATTTCACTATAGTTTGAAGTACGTGATTCCCGCCACGCTTCCTCATCCTGATATACTCTAATGAAGGCAACCTGAGCGTTGCTTCCAAGTTCGCGGACCATCTGAATTATGTTCTCATAGATTGCATCTTCCTCATCAATCAGCACTTCGAGCCCCAGGGCTGCGGGATTGTCATTCGGCCTCCATTGACGTAAAACCGTAAATTGAATGGTATCGATATCAAGTGGTATTACAGCTTCGGCAACAGGTTCGGGTTCCTGTTCTCCTGAACAGTTTGCCAAGTTGATTGCAGCAAAAATAACAGCAGCTACGATTAAAAGACGTATTATGGAATTTACGATCATACAGGTAACAGATAAATTGGTTCACTGAATGTAAGACATTGTGGCTTTTGATACTGACAGAAACCCGGAAAAGCACCGGGAATTCTGTCAGATCATTATTTTACATCTGTGGCTGCAACTCTTCGATTTCCTGGATATTTCCGGCGATTGTATCATCCCCGATTTCATGGTCATTCAGCTTGCCTGCGAAGTAATCGTCGTAGGCAGCCATGTCCACAAATCCGTGTCCGCAGAGATTAAAGAGAATTGTTTTTTCGGTACCCTCTTCCTTTGCCTGATTCGCCTCGCGAATTACCTGCGCAATAGCATGAGTGGCTTCAGGTGCTGATATAATTCCCTCGGCTTTGGCAAATATAACGCCGGCTTCAAAGCATTCGAGCTGTTGCAAGGCAGTGGCTTCAATAAGATTATCTTTCAGTAATTGACTGCAAAGCACGCTTGCACCATGATATCTGAGTCCGCCCGCATGAATGGCAGCCGGAGTAAAGTTGTGCCCGAGTGTGTACATTGGAAGCAGTGGTGTATAACCCGCTGAATCACCGTGATCATACATAAATTTACCCCGGGTCAGTTTAGGGCATGATGCCGGTTCAACCGCAATGAAGCGGGTTTTCTTCCCTTCCGTAAGATTGTTTTTCAGAAACGGAAACGAGATACCCGCAAAGTTGGATCCGCCGCCAAGCGGGGCCACAACCACATCGGGATAATCACCTGCATATTCAAGCTGTTTGATGGTCTCCTGACCGATGATGGTCTGATGCAGCAATACATGATTTAGTACCGAACCCAGTGAATACTTCGTGTTTTCGTCACCAACAGCACGTTCAATTGCCTCTGAAATCGCAATACCAAGGCTTCCGCTTGTATGGGGTGTTTTTTCCAGGATTCTGCGTCCCGCTTCGGTGCGGTTACTTGGTGAGGGATACACTTCGGCACCGAATGTATTCATCATCACCTTTCTGTATGGTTTTTGATCATAGCTGATGCGAACCATATATACCTCGCAATTCAACCCGAATTGTGCACATGCAAAAGCAAGCGCAGTACCCCACTGGCCCGCTCCGGTTTCTGTGGTGATGCTTTTTACACCCTCCTGTTTGTTATAGTACGCTTGCGGTACTGCCGTGTTCGGTTTATGGGATCCACTGGGACTCACACCTTCATACTTATAGTAAATTTTTGCAGGCGTATCGAGCATTTTTTCCAGTCCTGTTGCGCGGTAAAGGGGCGATGGACGCCAGATTTTGTAGATTTCACGAACCTCATCAGGAATTTCTATATACCGTTCAGCAGAAACTTCCTGCTCAATCAACCCCATGGGGAAAATCGGGCTCAGATCATCGGGACCTGCAGGTAGTTTTGTTTTTGGATTGAGTGGGGGAAGTGGTTTGTTGGGCATATCCGCAACGATGTTGTACCAGTGCGTTGGGATATCAGTCTCATTCAAAAATATTTTTTTATCCATGATACGAAAAGAGCCGGGGTTAAGGATTAATGGTTATACGAAAACGATGTCAAAAATAGCAAGAACAGAGAATATTAAAACTGCTGAGAGTAAATATTTCAGTATCAATTTTTGCTGATAGATTATTCTTATTTATTATTGATTTATTGAGGAGTTAACAGATTATAGCGATCAACAAATATTGCGAATACATTGTTCATTTAAATTGAAGGGTAGGAGCTCACAATTTATACGGTAGTTTACCGAGATTGGCAGTAACCTTCACTTACCAATGCAAAAGCGTGAAAAAATCGAGCTAAGCACATCCTCATTCGTTATCTCCCCGGTGATGGTTCCGAGCTCCTTAAGGGCGGCGCGCAGGTCGATGGAGAGGAAGTCGCCGGTCATTCCATTGTCAAGTGCAGCAATGGCACGGGTTACATTTTCCCGGGCTTTTTGAAGTGCATCACGATGGCGCGATGAGGTTACCAGCAGACTCGACGCATCATAATCCTTATTCTCCAGTGCCCTCTGTTTCATCAGTTTTTTGAGCTGATCGATATTCTCATCTTCAAGAGCCGATATTTTCAGATCGAAATGGAGCCGTTCTTCGGGATGTTTATCACCATCAGGCTGTGAAAGATCGAGTTTGGTGCCGATCAGCAGAAAGGGAGTTTGATCAGCCCGTTTTTGGAATCCGGCAATTTCGTTGCGCTCAGACAGATCCATAGGCAGAGAGATATCTTTCAGGTAGACCACCAGATCTGCCTGCTCAAAAGCTTTTTGTGAGCGTTTTACGCCTTCTGCTTCTATGAGATCTTCCGTTTCACGAAGGCCGGCGGTATCAATCAGCTTAAACAACAGGCCGTCGTAGCTCCAGTCAGCATCAATAGTATCGCGCGTGGTGCCGGCAATTTCGGTTACAATGGCGCGATCGGAGCCAATCAGTGTATTCAGCAGGGTGGATTTCCCCGCATTCGGGCGTCCGATGAAAACCGATTTCACTCCGTCTTTTACAAGGCGTCCGGTTTCATAGGTATCAAGCAGTTTGGCGATTTCCAGATTCACATCAACAAGAAGTTTGCGGAGCTGATCTTTGTTGGCAAACTCCACGTCCTCCTCAATAAAATCGAGTTCAAGTTCCACCATGGCTGTTGCATCAATAATCTGCTGGCGGAATGTTTTAATGTGTTCACCCAGCCGCCCCTCCAGTTGCTGGTTTGCCGCATCCACCGCCTTGATGCTTTTTGCGTGAATCAGATCGGCTACCGCTTCAGCCTGATCCAGGTCCAGCTTGCCATTCAGAAAAGCGCGTTGTGTAAACTCGCCCGGTTCGGCCGATCGTACTCCTTGTTTCAGAAGGGTCTCCAGAACGGACTGGGTTACAAGCACACCGCCGTGGCAGGAGATCTCAACTGTATCTTCGCCGGTGTAGGATTTAGGGGCTCTGAAAACTGTGGCTAACACTTCATCCACAATCCGGCCGTCATTATTGATAATTCTGCCAAAATGAACCGTGTGAGAATCGACGGAAGCTAGATCTTTCCCGCGAAAGCAGCCCGCAACTTTTTCAACTGCCCCGCTTCCCGAAACGCGTATTACGGCTATTCCCCCTTCCCCGATGGGAGTGGCGATGGCGGCAATAGGCGGATGCTGTGTTAGATCAGACAAAGGATATTTTTTACTTGAAATTTGTTGTAAGAAAAATAGTGCTTTTAAAGAGCCTCTGCTAATCAGCCGGTCTTTTGAAACTTTCGAATCAAAATGCCAAACGGACGGAAGAGATAGAAAAAAATTGGATAATCGGGGATCCGGGAATAAGTAAGATCGAGTTTTCCGAATGTTACAAGGCGAAGCACATCGAGCTTATAACGGAAATCAGGTGATAGT
The DNA here is from genome assembly GCA_007135335.1 of Balneolaceae bacterium. Lineage (GTDB taxonomy): Bacteria > Bacteroidota > Rhodothermia > Balneolales > Balneolaceae > Rhodohalobacter. The sequence goes on along the minus strand of SLJB01000236.1, from coordinate 2,576 downwards.
GCCATTCTATAGCGAATGGCCTGAACAGTCTCCGCGTAACTGAGTTTCTTTTTCACATCTTTTTTTCGGATCTCTTTCAGGGCAAATTCTCCAAGTTTATTGCAATTTGATGAGTTGCACGGCAGGTGTTTACATGCAGGGAAATATTCACCCATCACATAATTGCACATACAAACAAATCGTTCTGCCCTCATTTTCTTTGTTAGTCTCAGGAATTTTTGCTCATCGAATGAGTGACGTTTAAGCAGGTCGTGAATATCAACAAGCCATTTCAAACGGAACCATGAGTGGCGGCTGCCGTGGATGATGAGATATAAGAGTTCAAATTCAAAATTAAGGCGTTGTACCGTTTTGCCGGAAAATTCTGTTGTTTCACTGTTTTGTTCAATCAGCTGCCATTCAGTTTCCGATCCTGCGAGGCGATCTTCAAAAAGTTTCCAGTGAATTTCAACGGAGAGCCCTTTTCCGGAGTGATACATTTCTAGGTTTTTTCCAAAATGGAGAATCATCTTTTGTCTCTTTACCGAAGCCGGCCAATCAACTTTGTCATGCTTAAAACCCATCTCCAGAAGAATGGAAACACAAGCAGAGACAGCCCCGGGTTTTATCAGCAGATCAAAATCTTTCCAGAGCCTGGTGGTCGGATCACCATAAATACGTTCAGAAAGTATCGGACCTTTCAGAATCAGGAACCAAATATCCTTATTTTGGAGTGTTTCTGCTAATTCAAGAAAATAGCTGATTTTCTCAAGCTGTTTTAGTTTTTCACTGAGGTATTTTTTCCCGGTATTTTCATTTAGTAAAGTATCAATCTGCTGATGGGACAGCCTGTGCCGTTCATGTAAAACATCTCTTGTGAACTGCCTGATCATGGCGATAATCTTTGAGTATTCCACTGTTTGCTGTCATGTGTATAGCAAATTCTGTCGTGAAGCCGGTTGAGCCTGCCTTGCCAGAATTCGAAACGGCAGGGTACTACAATGTAACCGCCCCAGTATGGCGGACGCGGGATCTCTTTTCCTTTGTAGTTTTTTTCAAGCTCGTTACGTTTTTGTTCAAATACCTCGCGAGAATCAACCATAGTGCTTTGTGCTGTAGCCCATGCGGCTATCTTGCTGGCTTCCGGCCGCACAGCGAAATATGCATCCGATTGCTCCGCTGATGTTTTAACGGCATTGCCTTCTATGTGCACTTGTCTCATCAACTCCGGCCAGTAGAATATGATGGAAACATTTGGGTTTTTTTCGATATGTTTTCCTTTTCTGCTGCCATAATTCGTGTAGAAAACAAACCCGTTTTCGTCAAAGCCTTTTAGCAGAACAGTGCGTGAAGATGGCCGGCCATGTTCATCGGCAGTGGAAACAATCATAGCGTTCGGATCGTCTTTGATTACCTTCATAGCTTCATCAAACCATAAACGAAACTGATCTGTTGGATTCTTCAGAACGTTCTCTTCAAGCAGTGCCGGGCCGGTGTATTCACGGCGCAGCATCTCGATAGCTTGTTTTGAGGCCGCTCCGGGTTTTGTGAGCTCATCTTTGGCGGGGAACCATCGTTTAAAATATCTAAGCATATTGTTTAGTTTTCCGGATACAAGGGTTGTTCAAGAATCAGATACTTTACAACGGGTTTGCCGCCAATCAGGTGCTGCTGAATAATTTCTTCAAGGGTTTCCGGAGTACAGGAGTGGTACCAAGTACCTTCGGGATATACAACGGCAACCGGGCCGCGTTTGCAAATTCGCAGGCAGTTGGCTTTGGTTCTGTAGATACCGCCACTCCCTTCCAGACCGAGTTCACGGAGTCGCTTTTTTAGGTAAAACCACGATTCGAGCCCTGCTTCAATCTTGCAGCATTTTGGATTGGTTTGATCCGCACATAGGAATATATGCCGTTTTACTGATGGAATAGCAAGTTCTTCAGCTTTCTTACGAAGGCGGTTATTCATGAATTTATTAACCTTTTTATTTTACCGTTTCGGATTAATGTAACAATTATAAAAGATCAGGGTGAGTTTATTTGCCACTGAAGCACTGAGAAATTTATGTAATTTCAAGAATCGGATTGGCAATTTAAAAAAAGTTCAAATTGTAGTATCAGTCAGAATTTATCTGTTGATCCTCTACACAAATCACACTGTTTTTTAAGGGAAAAACTGCAATCTGATTGCTCTTTTCGTTACCTTACACATTAGGAAAATTTTCAAAGGAGACTGAATAGAATGTCGAAATTAAAATGGACGGGGCTGGTACTTGGACTCATTGGTTTTATGATGCCTCTGGTTGTTACCTTTCCCGGACTTTCTCTCGCAGGCCACTTTGCCATGAGCATATTTCTTCTGGCAGCCATTTTCTGGATGTTTGAAACTGTACCCATCTACTCCACATCCATTCTGGTAATCTTTTTCCAGGTTATATTACTCAGTTCAGAAGGGTTTGTAGATTACTCAGGAGCAGCATACAGTCCGCTGCCCTACACACAATTTATTGCAACTCTGGCAGATCCGATTATCATCCTCTTTCTGGGGGGATTTGTACTGGCCGACGCCTCCGTTAAATACGATTTTGATAAGAGTAT
>SLJB01000071.1 GCA_007135335.1 Balneolaceae bacterium | reverse complement strand
CGTACTTGAAGAAGATCTTGTAAAGTTTTATGACAAGGGAAACAAAGCTGCGGGCACTCGGGCGCGAAAACTGCTGCAAGACCTTAAAAAGGTCTGCCAGGATACCCGAAACGATATCCAGCAAAGAAAAAACGAAGGGTAAACAGTTTTATTTAAGAAGATTAAAAGCCGTGATTTTCGCGGCTTTTTTTTTGTTTAAAATGAAAGGAATCGTTGCAATTTTAGAGATTAACTGCAGGGAACTCAGGGTAAGGCCAGGTTTCTTAAAAATAAATTTCTCTCATCAAAACCCTGAACAGTTTGAGTATTATTTCGGAAGTGAACATGATGTTCCGGTTGGCTTTCTGTTCTTACTCTTAAACGTACAAAATTGGGATTGGTATTGTCTCTAATAAATTGAAGGTCACTTAGATTTAAAGCATACATTTCTGTATTACAATCACCCTCATCACATCTCTCAATCACAATATTTCTCTCTTCCCTCGTAATACGAACATTAACCTGGTTAAAGTTAATGAACTGAAATGTATTCGAGATTGTTAGATTGCCTATAGTAATTTCTTCAATTGCGTTTATGCTACCCTCTCCTTCCTCTTCATTATCGATAATATTGGGAATTATCTGGAACAGTACCTTTATCTCTTCCTGTAAAACAGTTGCGGCTGTTTCTGCTAACGTTTGCATATCATTATTCAGCCTGTTATCCGCTGAACTTTCCATGATAAACACATTAACCCTGAAAATCATTATTATGAGTAATGCGATGATAATCGGTGGAATAATAATATCTGCCTGAATACCCATTTACAATACATCCCTTTTTTTAAAGTGGCAAAACTGCCGTTAAATATTCAGCTATTTGTCTGAAATCGTTCTCCCGTTCCTGTTCAAATACCCTGATTGTTACCTGCCTGCCAAGCTGATTGTGCTTCAATTCCTGCTCTGCTGAGAGCTCTATGGTTGTATATAGGGTTAAACCTGCGGGGGAGGTAAATTCAATCCTGGCTTCGTTATTTGTCACATCATTCATTTGGCCATAAACTGCATCGAGCTGATCGTAGGCAAAAGCAAATGAGTGTATTTCCTCTGCAATATCACGGCCAAAATTAAGTGCATCAGAAGTTACCTGTGAATCGATGGTATTGTTTACCGATTGCACATACATCGACCTTACACTCATAGAAATGATTCCGAGAAGTATGATTGAAGCCAATGTCATCAGTGTTTGTCCGGTTGCCATATTTTCCTGTAGTCCTATTTAGCGTTTCTAAATTAATTCCAATACACGATGTCAAAGCCCCCCCCTTCCACCTCCAATTCCGGTAAATCCGCATCTAAATCAGGATCGTAAATAAGTGTGGTGTTGCCAGAGCCGACATAGCTATATGATATCACAGCACCTCTGATTTTTACATTGCCATCGGTCGTAACCGAACCTAGTGGTGCATAAACGACTCTTGAAATTGCGGAAGCATCACCGCGCATAATCACACTTCCACCCGTTATCACATTGCCCTGAATGCCTGCTGTTCCCCTTAACCTTACATGAGCTTTTTCCGAAAAAAAGTTTCCGTTAAAAAAGGTGTTCCCACCGAAATCAATTGTCTCGTCATAGAGCTCTACCTCCTGGTTTCCTTTGTAATAAAGCATCAATTGGTTAAGATCACCAAGTTCATTCATTGCTGATCCACCTTTCATATCAATGTCATAGTCCACGTATACAGTTAATTTTCCTTCACCGATAACATTGATTCTGTTTTGTCCGCTGAGCTGTAAATTACCTACCCGCAATTCCCGGTCCTGATTACCTGTATTGAAAACAAGAGTATTATTGCCTGATGTCATGAGAATTTCGGGAATATGCCGGCGGTCATAGTCTTCCGGATTAAGGATGATGCTATTGCTGTAAACTGAACTTCCAGGCAGGAAATTCAGATCTGAATAGTCCGGGAAGTTGGGCATCTTATAGTCTAATCTTCGCAGAAGCGGTGTAATTTTTCCCGCCACATTCGAATGATTTCCGTTAACCACAACATTCGGATGACCACCTGGGCCTATAAAAAGATCCCCATCGATTTTAATTTTTGATTGGGTGCCAAGTTTTACTGCATTCTGATCGATACTATTAATTGTAACCTGGCATGGTAATATCCCTTCACAACCAATATAATCGTTACCACCCAATGTAATAGAATCTTCAGCGTGCAATACTTGGTCGAAATTCGGCGTCCAAATGGAATTACCGATAATCAACCCGATATTTGTACTGTAAATAGTCTCTTCAAAAAGCCCGGTTGATGTAAGCACAAGAAGTAAGTTACCCTGATTCATAAATCTCAAATTATACGATCCGTGCATTTCCTCCCAAGGTTCAAAATTTTCAACCGATGGATAGTTTATGATGTTGTTTTCAGACGGGAAAAAATTTGTATTACTATCATTTCGCAGATTGTTGATGGCAATCATTGCAGCTGCCTGGGCAATATTATGAGCCTGATTCTGGCTGTAGCTTTGAACAACTCTTGAATTGGATAAGAACAGGGCATTACGTAACCCGTACGAGTACGTTATAACTGAAAAGATGAGCGCAGATACTATAACCATTGCGTACTTACCCATGAGTCACCCTTTTATCCGTTGTACCAGAATTCATTAAATTATCTTTATATTTCCCCCGATAGTGTCATTCCTTCATTTTAAAATTAAAATAATTAATCTATTTTTTCATGAATTTATTTTAATAAAAAGATCTCTCAAGTTTTTTCCCCTTTTTTTTTTTTTAAAAAAATATAATGAACTGTTTTATATTAACTTATTTGATTAGTTCTCATGACGAAAAATTAGGACTGGATTGCCGCAACCTGGTTGCAATGTCAACCCATTATATTAGATAGGCGAATTTCTGAGAGTAAATTCATAACGAATCTTCAATTCAAAACCATTGAATTGCAATCGGTTCCACAATATTCTGCCTCTTTAAATTGAAATTCAGAATGCTCATCGTTTGGTTAACATCTTATCAAGATAGCCAGTTCAGAACTTCCCTGCAATTCAGGTAAACGAATAGCCAGAAGCAGACTTAACCCAACAATGAATAACGATACTTCTATCTTAGTTCAAGAATCATGGCCTGGTGTGAATTCAGATCAATTATACTTTGTATGTGTACCTCATTTCCACTAATGATATCCGTTGAAGCGCTGTAACCATCAAGAAATTCCAGAAATCGACCCGTGTTTAGTTCCTTACTTTCATCATCCCCGTTCAATATCACCATAACTGTTTCATCCTCATTATGACGGAAAAAGACATATACATTGTTTTCCGGAATAAAATGGGTGAGTTTGCCGGTATGTATCACATCTTTACCTTTCCTCCATTCCGATAATTTTCTTACAAGTTCATATACTTCCGGAATAGGCAGATTGCGTTTTTCTCCAAGCTGCTTTCTGCCTTCTTCAGTAAAGGCATTTATTTCGTGGTGTTCCCATCCACCGGGAAACAGCCTTCGCTTGTCAGGATCGTTCGCGCCTCCCATCTTCATAATCTCCGTTCCATAATAAATTTGAGGAATCCCCCTTGTTGTAAGTAACAACACAATACCCAGCTTAAATTTTGCAGAATCTTCGCCTACGCTTGTCATAAACCGGGTCAGGTCGTGATTGTCCACAAATATCACATTCAAAAACGGATCGGTGTAGAGAAAATCCTGCCCGAGTG
>SLJB01000049.1 GCA_007135335.1 Balneolaceae bacterium | reverse complement strand
GGGAAATCAATAGAAGTGGCAGCCAGTACTGTGCTACCACCACAAGGCTGATAGCCGCCACGGAAGCTACAATCATAAAATCCATAAACAGATTGGAACAGCGGGTCATGGTTACATCATCCACTACCCGGCTGGCATTTGTCCAGTCGAGAAGCTTTCTCACAAACAGGGCCACAATAGCTGCAAATATGAAATGAAAAGACCACAGTGTGGAGACTTCATGGTCGGCTCCCACAGAAATCAATCCCATCTCCATAAATTTCACAATGGCATAGGTTATCACAAAAGTGAAGCCAATAAGCCCGACATGAAACGTGAGCGATTCAATATTCTCTGATGATGTAGTAATTCGTTCACCCGAATCTGCTTTTGGATTGGATACAATTCCCGTCCGAACATCTTCAGGCAAATCAACACCTGCATCCAGGTAAGCGGCCCACCCTTTGCTAATTCCCCGCTTCACCAGCGCAATGCCAACTGTGTAAGCCACAACAAAACCCACGGCAGAGAATGTAAGGCCCACGATTCCCCCGGACTCAAACCCGAACTGCTCCCAGTTTTGCCCGATGGAGTAGGCGATACCGGGATTCATTCCAAAAGCCAGTGGCGGCAGAAATCCGATCCCTATAAACAGATCCGGCATAATCGTATAAAACAGCATGAATGCAATCAGCAGGCCGATGATTGCCTGCGTCAGGTAGACAAACATGAAAATGAGAGAAAATTTCACGGATGAGAGGCCGATTTTTTTCCGCGGTGCACGAAGGCTAAGGGCTATAAACAGCAGCGCGAGCAGATGATACACATAGGTACCCAGCCTTTCAGAAGTAAGATCTATCCATCCCAGCAGGTTAGCACCCACTATCAGCCCGATGACTCCGGCAAGCAGATTGGCCGGGATCAAATACTCCTGCAGTAATTTGATTTTACTGCGAAGGTACGTAGCTAATACAAGCAGTACTCCCATCCATGCAAAGTCGAGAAAGAAATCACCGGCCGAAATTTCAATAATCCAGGAACTCATCAGATTGAAGCCACCGGATTTTCACCTCTCTTTAGGCGGTTAATATATAACTGCCACTGCAAAGCGCTCTTGCCCGCAAGATCAATTTGCAGGGTCAGATCGGGTGTGGTTACGGTTATTTTATGATTTTGCTCCACGGATATATAGCGGATATCCTCCAGCGGCAGGTCAAAGATTTTTGAACCCATAAAGATCATCATCCGATCGGAGTGCAGCTCAACTATGGCACGATCCAGTTTCACCAGTTGATGCTCTTTATCAATCATATAGATCTGGCTGCCATTTTTTTCAAGAATAATACCCTCTTTATACCTCGCTGAAACCATTGGCATTTGGTTTATCCTGTCAAACAGATCCACAACGGAGATCACCGTACCGTCTGTATCAATCAGTCGGGATGCCACATTCATTTTGTATCGGAAATCAGCCGTCCGGCTAAATACATATTCCCCATCCGGAGTAAAAATTGCACCATCAGCTCCTGTTTCAGGGCAGCGATACAGCAATCTCTGAATTCCCGAAGCCGGTTTGCTGCAAGAGACCGGATAGGCTCCTTCAGGCGGATTGTATTCGTCAAAACTGATCAGATCACGGCAATAATTTGCAAAGGTATCATAATCACTAAAATCGGAGGCGTAAACCGGATCCAGAAACCTCATCTCAACACTGCCCTTCCTGTACTTATCTGCCCAGCGTGGCCAGTGCAGGTGCGACCCGTGAATCTGAACGGGATGAACAGGGATTCCCATTTTCCAAAAGAGCTTCAGTGTGGTTTCGATCAGTGGTTTAGTCCTTCCATCCCATCGGCGGCCACCTTCCGGAAAAATGACAATCATCCTGCGCTGATCAATCATTTTGATCACACTCCGGATAATACCCGGTTCCGGCACATATTTACTGGTTGGCACAATGCCAATACTATCCATAAATATGCGCGGAAGTGGTTTATGAAACTGGTCGCGTGTCATCACTCCGGCCGTAGGCTCCCGGGTTAGTCCCACGTTGATGATAAACGGGTCAAAATAGTTGGAATGGTTTCCATAGATAAAACAAGGTCCCGTTTGCGGCATGTTTTGAGGGTTGGTGATGCGAGGACTAAACAGGTATTTGGTGGTTGGAATAATCGTTTTCCGCATAAAACTAAATGTTTTCTGAGAAAAGCCACGCTCATTTTTTTTAAAACGGAAACCTTTGATCATCTGCCAAATTGATTAGTGAGATATCGTAGACGGATGGAAGGTAATAATTTTTTGAACATGCGGCAGAAATGAATCATGGCGGTTTTCCCATTACTGTCGCACTATGCTGAGGCCGGACGGGGCGTCTGTTCGACTGTCAACCGAAGCTCCCTTTTTGTAAAGCACTGTATTACCTCAAAGCTAATTTTAATATGTACAATTCTCTATTCGAATATGTTGAGCATGCAGTGGATACTGAAGCTCTGATTTGAGTTTTTTAGGGATTCGGAAAAAATCCGCCGATGATTGTACAGAATCAAACCTGGGTTCCAAAATCATAAATCGCAATCCAGCCATAGACTCCTTCCAAAATTTATGAATGAAACCTCCGAATTAAACCGCAGGTTTTTCAAAAAATAGGGGTGGAAATTTGATTGGTGAATTCGCAAACCCCGGGCACCCATGTTTGTCACCTCCGGTGTCATCTTAAAATGGGCTTGCTATTTTTTGGCAACTTATGAGATGCCCCTTTCCAAAAGTAAGTTCTATCTGATGAAGTATCTGCGAAAGATACTTATCCAGATATCTGCTCTCTAACTTTCAAATAATTCAGGTTGATAAAGATGCCTGTTTTAGATAATGTTCAGGTATATCAGATATTATTATCTAAATATATACCTGAGTATTCTGCCAGCTATCATCTACTATCTAACGATGATTTAAATCAAATAAGAAAAGAGGAATTACCATGTCTAAACATTCACGCAAAAACTTTCTGAGAAACAGTGCTCTTGGAATGGCCGGCCTGTCGATGGCACCCCTGCTTGGAAAAGCCAAAGCACCCTATAAAGAATTAACTCCCCGGAAATGGGAGCAGATTTTTTCTGCAAATGACCATGTTCGTGTTGCCGCTATCGGCATGGGAATTATTGCTCACTACAATGTAAGAACTGCCCTTCAGGTGCCGGGTGTTGAATTTGTAGCAGCCGCTGACGCGTATGATTCAAGGCTTGTTCGCACGAAAGAACTTTATGGAAATGATATTTTTACCACACGCGAATATCGGGAAATTCTGAACCGATCTGATGTGGATGTGGTGTTAATCAACACTCCTGACCACTGGCACGCAAAAATGGCTGTTGATGCGATTGAAGCCGGCAAACATGTATTCTGCGAGAAACCAATGGTTCAAAAAATCGATGAAGGAAATCCGGTTATTGAAGCCCACAGACGTTCCGATAAAGTACTTCAAGTAGGTAGCCAGTTTGGAAGCGATATGATTTTTCACAAAGCTGCTGAGCTGTTCAAATCGGGTGCTATTGGAAATCTGAATCAGATTGTTGCAACCTATAACCGTAACTCATCATTAGGTGCATGGCAGTACTCTGTGCCCGATTTTGCCACCCCTGATAATGTAGACTGGGATGGCTTTTTGGGGCACGCCCCTCAGCGAAGCTGGGATCCCCAGCGATTTTTCCAATGGAGAAATTACGATGATTACGGAACCGGTGTACCGGGCGATCT
>SLJB01000167.1 GCA_007135335.1 Balneolaceae bacterium | reverse complement strand
TGCCAAATGGCACATTCGGCAGATTGCCGTTATCCCTGGCCCACTCAAGGTCTTCGATAATCTGGCTGTAAACCGCAGCAGAACTTTCTCGCGACACAAAAGCACCTTCGAGCCCTGCAACTGGTTGCAGCATCAATGGAACATCACCAAAAAATCTCACCAGCGTGAAATAGTTATGTGCCCGGAAATAACGTGCTTCTGCAAGTATTCTGTTCCTCTCTGCGGTGCTCATTCCCGTAATGCCGGGAATTCGGTCAATGGCAAGGTTTGCACGGTTAATAACGCGATATAATCCGCTCCACCAACCGCCGGCATAGTCATTAAAGTTTACAGGATCCTGCTGCAGCGAGTGCGCAAGCTGCCCTTCGATCCGCTCACCTTTGGCCTCATTGTCAAAAAGGCCGCTCATAAAGGAACCGATCATCACATTACTTCCCCTGAACCCACCGGAATCATAGGAATTAGCACCCGAACCATCGCGATAAAGTGCATTGATAGCCGCTCTCGCGTCTTCCGGCTTGTCAAAATACTGATCAACCGAAATCTGGTTTTTAGGGGTTTCTGTCAAGAAATCTTCACACGCCGTAAATACTACAACGGCTGCTATAAGTACTAAAATCTTTTTCATCATTCTATACATTAGTTGTGATCATTAAAATTGTAATCTTACACCGAGCGAAGCTGTACGCGGCCTTGGATACTGGTAGAAGAAAATATTCTGTGCATGAATATTTCCACCCCACGAAGTGGCTTCAGGATCATGTCCTTTAAAAGCGCTCGAGTGAATGACGAATGCATTCTCAAGACTGGCAGTAATGCGTAATTGGTTTAAACCAAGTCGCTGCAGTGTTCCGGGATCAACATTGTAACCTACCTGTAGCAGGTTACCCCTGATGTATGAACCATCCACGATCCAGTGGCTGTCGGCCTGTGTATTTTGGCCGGCGAGCGGCTGATGGCGGATTCTCTGATACATAGTATCCTGATTATCAACAGTCCAGGCATTATAAAGCTGTGTCCTGAGGCCGTTCGTAAGGGCCTGCCTGTCTTCAGCAGTATGCAGGAACTGCTGCATAATATCGGCACCGAGAACAAATTGCAGATCAATCAGGAAGTCAAAGTTTTTGATGTTGATGGTATTGATAAAACTTCCTGTCCAGTCCGGCAAACCATTGCCGATAATGGTTCTGTCGAGCGACCGTTTTGCTTCACCGGGAAGAAATCCGCGTGCCGCTGCTTCTTCAGCTTCGGCAGTACTCCATGTACCTTCACGAATAAATCCGTAGAAGTTACCAACCGGTTCACCCACTCTCAGGATCGTCTGGCTTCCAGACACCCAGTTTGGACCGGGGAAAATATCTTCACCGCCAGCTCCGAGACGTTCTACCCTGTTTTTGTTATAATTGAAGTTCAGGGTAGTACTCCAGAAGAAATCTCTGGTTCGAACATTGCGTGTAGTCACCCGCATATCTACACCCCGGTTTGATACGGCACCAATATTATCAATAATGGTGGTAAATCCGGTTGTGGCAGGTACAGGACGGTTCAGCAACAAGTCTTTGGTAAACTTGTAGTAATAATCGAACTCGAGGTCAACTGCCTGATTAAAGAGGTTCACATCAGTGCCAATGTTAAACTGGTAAGTTTTCTCCCACTCAAGATTCGGATTCGGAAGCCTTGTAGTAAACGATGTCGACTGTCGGCTGTTACCAATCAGGGTCGTGCCCGATCCAATCGTTGCAAGAGATGTAAATACTGCTATCTCTGTATTTCCGGTTACTCCATAAGAAGTTCTGAGTCTCATCAGATCAATAAAGTCAAAATTCGACATGAAATCTTCGTTTGATAAATTCCATGCAAACCCTGCAGATGGGAAGAAACCGTACTTGTTATCTGCACCAAACCTGGATGATCCGTCCACACGACTGGTAAATGTAAATACATATGTATCATCGAGTGAATAGGTGATCCTGTTAAAATAGGAATTCAATGTCCACTCAAATGCGTTGGAGCCAGGTGACTGAATACCGGTTGCGGCCCCAAAATTATTGAAACGGAAGAAATCGTCTGCAAAACCAAATACTTCCTGGCCAAAACTTCGGAAACGGCGTTCCTGCCAGCTGGCACCCAATACAGCCGTTACTCGCGACCGGCTAAAATCCTGGGTATAAGTCAGGAAGTTTTCATTCTGCCAGTAAAATACTTCATTTGTGTTAAAGTTGGCTCTTCCGTCCGGGGATCCGCCCGAAGCAATCAGGTTACTTGGCCTGTATCTTCTCTCTTCATAACGCTGATTATTAATTCCAAGCTGAGTCCTGAACTCGAGGTTTGGCGAGATCTGAACAGCGATGAAGGTATTGCCAAAAAGATTGTTTCTTTCACGAAGCCGGTCTTCTTCAAGTAGCCTGTGAACGGGGTTAGCCTGCCCTTCCAAACTAAGTGAATTCACCTGGGTTGAATTGGTATATTGGCCGGCTCTGTCAGAACCTGCAGGCCATGTAATGGGTAAAATAGGCGCCATTTCGATAATTGTACGCCGTACATCCTGTCCGCCGCCACCTTCTTCCATGTGATTTTCATCAATACGGGCAAGCGTTACATTGGTTCCCATTCTAAGCCACTCACGGGGCTGAACATCATAGGTAACTTTGAGGCTGTACCGGTTCATGTAATTGTTCAGGAAAATTCCTTCACGATTGGTCAGGTTCAGTACGGCACCCAATGACGAACGGTCAGTCCCTCCCTGAATACTCAGGTTATGATCCTGTGAAAAAGCTGTTCTTGTAGCTTCCCGCTGCCAGTCGGTGTCGTAAAGAGGATTTCCGGCACCATCAAACAGATCCGGATCGAGCGATGTATTTAGCGTGGGTGCTTGACCACCTCTCCAAAGAGGTACATTTTGCAAACCGATGCGCTGTACTTGCATGAATTCCTCGGCATTCATTATATCCATATGTCCACGCATTCTTCCAAGACTGAAATTGGAATCATAGGAAACGGTAAGGGCGTCACCTGTGCCTCCTCTCGTAGTGGTTATCAGAATAACACCATTCGCGCCACGGGCACCGTAAATAGCCGTTGCTGACGCATCTTTTAGAACTTCGATACTTTGAATGTCAGCCGGGTTAAGGAAATTAATTCCACCGCCCAGTCCTCCTTCCATTGCAACTCCATCCACAATGTACAGAGGATCGGTTGAAGCATTGATGGTACCGGTACCCCTGATGATAACACGGTTACTGCCTGAAGGGGCACCTGAATTCTGGAATATCTGTACACCTGCAACTCTTCCACGCAAACCCTGCAGGGCGTTGAAAGAAGTTGGGTTAATCTGGTCTGCAGTTACAATACCTACAGAGCCGGTGATTTCTGATCTTCTTTGTACACCATAGCCCACAACTACCAGATCATCAAGCATTGCGATATCCTGCGCAAGTTCGATTTCAAAATAGGTTTGATCTCCTACAGGTATCTGTTGAGTAACAAATCCCACATAGGAAACGACAAGTGTAGTAGCACCATCGGGAATATTCAGAGAGAATGTTCCGTCCATGTCGGTGGTTGTGCCCACATTGGTTCCCTGAACCAGGATCGTTACACCGATAAGCGGTTCACGGGTTGTGGCATCTGTAATCCGGCCTGTAACTTCCTGGAAAAGTTCTTCAAAAGTTTCGGCGGACTCTTCTTGTTTCAGAAGTAACTGCCGGTTTAAGGTTATGACCGATTCATATCCGGTACCTT
>SLJB01000147.1 GCA_007135335.1 Balneolaceae bacterium | reverse complement strand
TAGGAGATGAACGCCTTCTTATTCTTCAAGATGGAGAACGAACAGGTGATGTTTCATCCACATCAGCAGATCACTCAGTGACTATAGATCCAATTGGAGCCGACGAAATTGAAATTGCACGTGGACCAGCAGCACTTGCATATGGCGGAAATGCTATAGGTGGAGTTATTAATGTAGTTCGCAATCAAATTGCCACATCAGTACCCTCTTCGCTCACAGGCACAGCAACTCTTCAAGGTTCAAGTGTTAATAGTGGTGTTTCAGCAGCAGGTTTAATTTCTATACCGGTAAATGATTTCGTTTATAATATAGATCTAAATGGCAGAATTGCCGGAGATTATCAATCCCCGGAAGGTGTAATAGGAAATTCGGGGTTTCTCACAAGTAATAATTCCTTGGGAGCAAGTTATATCCGCCCCTGGGGTTACGCAGGTTTGGCCGTTTCAACATTTCTAAGTAATTACGGAATTCCTCCTGATCCCGAAGGTGGGCATCCCAATGGGGTGGATATTGATATGATGAGATTCCAGGTTGAAAATAGAAATGAATTCCTTGTTCGTAACAGTTTTTTAAAGCTTATAGAAACTCAACTTTCATACAGGTATTACAATCATAAAGAGTTTGAAACTGCCGATATTATTGGTACAGAATACATTGTAAATACAGTAAACTTATCGGTTAAAGCAAATCACGAAAATATCGGTTTTTTACATCATGGCAGAGTTGGTGTCTGGGGTGAATTCAAAGATTATACAGTTTTTGACAGAGCAAATATTGAATCTAATGCTTTTAGTGGCGCTGCATTCATAATACAAGAAGCAGATTTTGGACCTCTTCATATCGAACTTGGAGCACGACTGGAAGCGAGCCTTGTTAAGCCAAAACAAGAACGTTTCAGCCAGCTCATTGGCGACATCAGACAGCGATCATTTCTTGGACTTGCAAGCTCTGTTTCATTAATCTACGATATGGGGCGTGGTTGGAATCTAGGCTCAGTTTTCATGCATTCTTTCAGGCCACCATCTTCAGAAGAACTTTATTCTCAGGGACCTCATATCGCAGCATATTCGTTTGAAATTGGTAACCCTGAATTATCACCAGAAAGAGGTATCGGTAAAGAACTGTTTCTGCGATATAAGACGGGCACAGCTGTATTTGAGGTTACAGGGTTTCATAATAACTTCTCAAATTATATCTACCCGCGTGATACCGGTCGGGAGAGCGTTCCGTTCCCAACATTAAACGAATATCAATATGAAGGTACTGTTGCCCAAATTTATGGAACAGAATTTCAAGCAGAATTGAAGATAATCAGAAATCTTGTTGCAAACAGTTCATTATCATATACACTTGGAAACAGGGGCGTCAATGAATCAGAGAGAGAGTTATCAGGGCTAAATCGCAAAAGTGTCCCTTTGCCGATGATTCCACCACTATCAGCCCAAATAGGATTATCGTATACTTTTAGTAATCTAAATGTTGGCACAAGGTATCGTTATTCAGCTGCACAGAACAGAGTTGCAGATTTTGAGGAGCCAACCAGTGCGTATAGTTTAATAGATTTAAATGCACAATACAGATTTTCTTCAACGAACAACATGCTTCATGCATTCACCCTAAATGTGAATAATTTGTTGAATACAGAATATCGAAATCATCTTTCCAGGTTGAAAGAGGTATTTCCTGAGCCAGGACTAAATATTAGTTTACTATACAGATTATATTTCTGATTTCTTCTTGATTTAAATGTTCTACGTTAAAAATCGGCTCAACATTATCTAAAAATATTTCAATGTCAGACAAACGTATTAACACAGCCGTTCTATTAGCCGCAGGTATGGGTAATCGTTTGCGCCCATTCACCGACAACAAACCTAAATGCATGGTTGAAATTGCTGGCAAACCTCTTTTAGCTCATACCATGAATGCACTTGAAAAAAGTGGATTCAATAAATTAGTAGTAGTAACAGGTTATAAATCTGAAATTCTGAAAAACTATATTGAAGACTACCCTAATTCTCTGGAAATTAAATTCGTTCATAACGAGAGTTATTCCAGTACCAATAACATTTATTCTTTGTGGCTCGCAGCCAATGAGCTGAATTGTGGATTTACACTTATAGAATCTGATCTTATTATGGAGTCAGATATTCTTGAGAAGTTTACTAATCCAAACAGAATTGCACTCGATATTTATAATCCGGCTTTACACAGTGGAACAACTGCCAGTGTTTGTAATGACGGATATCTTAAAAATCTTTACCTTAAGAATTCAATAAATCCTGAAAAGGAAGAACTCTTTAAAACTGTGAATATCTACTCACTATGCTTTCAAAGCGGAAAAAAACTGCTCCATGAAATCGATCAGATCATTAAAAGAGGAGATGTGAATAGTTTTTATGAGCTTGCAATAATAGAGTTGATGAAAAGAAATGAAATTACTCTGAAAATGGTAAATTTCAACACTGTTTGGTGGGACGAGATTGATACTCCGGATGATCTTGAGAGAGTTGATAGATATTATTCAAAATATTTTAGCTACTATCAGTAACTAATTGAGTATTAAAATGAAAACTCAATATCCTGTTCAGTGGGCAGCCGGATTAGCTTCAACGTTGTTTCCCTATTTAATTAAACAGGATCCAAAAAAAATAATACTCACCTCTTTTCATTGTGATGGTTACAGGGGAAACACCCGTTTAATTTTTGAAGAACTTTGCAAGCATAGCGATTTTAAACCCGTTTGGCTGAGCAGAAATCAAGACCTTATCAATTCACTTAAAAAAAACTTTGGTGAAAACCGCGCTGAATTAGCTCACTCTATTGATGGTTTAAAATCTTTGGCTTCTGCCTCTGCCCTTCTTTTTACACACGGAACAAGTGATTATCCCTTTTTAAGGCTTCCTAGCCGTTCATTACGAATACAAACGTATCACGGATTACCAACTAAACGCGGAGAATATTTGCGCCCAAACAGTGAAAAACCACCTGGTTTCTTTCA
Source organism: Balneolaceae bacterium (assembly GCA_007135335.1). Classification (GTDB taxonomy): domain Bacteria; phylum Bacteroidota; class Rhodothermia; order Balneolales; family Balneolaceae; genus Rhodohalobacter. The sequence goes on along the minus strand of SLJB01000147.1, from coordinate 763 downwards.
TAAATTAATTCTGAAATATCGTTTCCAGCCAATCAATTACTTTCTGTCATCATCTCCATTTGTCACGGAAGTTTTTTCCCAAAGATTTAATTTGAGTAAAGAAAGTTTTATCGAATGCGGTTATCCATCATACGATCCTCTAATAAATGCGAATACGGATGATGGATTCATTCAAACCATTTATCCGGATGCACCCGAATATAAATCTGTTGTTCTTTACTCTCCTACATATAGAAAATTGAGCAAGACGAAGTGGTTTCCATTTGATGATTTTGATCAGCGAGAACTTGGTGAGTTTCTTGAAACAAACAAAATCCTGTTACTGCTTCGTCCACATCCAAATGAAGACTTTGATTTTCATACCTATGGCAATATTAGTGAAAGAATTTTATATGCCGGAGATAATATTATTGAAGATGCGTATCAAATTCTGATACATACAAATGTGATCATTACCGATTACAGCAGTATTTATCTGGAGGGACTTTTGAGAAACATTCCTTCCATTTTCATTCCTTACGATCTTGATAATTATGAACGTGGGTTTCCTTATCCTTATGATGAATTTACACCGGGAGAAAAGGTGAATTCAATGGAAGGCTTTTTCTATTCATTGAACAGTGCCATCAAAAATAAAGACTACTACGCTGATGAACGTGTTAAAATCAGGGATCTTTTCTTTTCCAGAGTTGATGGTAAATCTACGGAGAGGGTTATCCGTTTTTTGGAAAATCAATTACTCTGATTTTTTATTTCAACTTCT
>SLJB01000112.1 GCA_007135335.1 Balneolaceae bacterium | reverse complement strand
TGCAGCAATATCTGGTCAATATCGGGCAGGGAAAATTGCAAGCCCTGCATGCTGCCTGGGATACTGAAAAGGGTGAATGGTTTTCCCTTCATCCGGACGCATCGTTTGCCGAAGATGACTGGATGCATTGGATGGGTGGCTCCATGACCTGGAATAACATGTGTGCAGATTGTCATTCAACTAATCTTAAGCAAAATTATATTGCAGAGGCAGATTCATTTCATACAGACTGGTCTGTCATCAATGTAAGCTGTGAAGCCTGCCATGGGCCCGGCGGTAATCATGTGGATTTTGTGAATAGTCCCCAGGCTGAAGGTGCATCTCGCGAGCGCATTCGGCAGGATTTAATTTTAACCCGTTTTACATCGCAGATTGATGAAATCAACACCTGTGCCCCCTGTCATTCTGTACGGCAAAGGTTAACAGATGACTACATTCATGGGGATTATTTTTTTGATCACTTCGATCCAAATTTGATTCACCCTGATCAGTATTATGCAGACGGCCAGATTCTTGGTGAAGTCTTTGAATATGGTTCATTTCTTCAGAGCAGAATGTATGTAGAGGGTGTTCAATGTACGGACTGCCATAATCCTCACAGTTTGGAGCTTCGCCAGCCATTAACTGAAAACAGGCTTTGTTTAAGCTGCCACGAACCTCAATACAACACTAGGGCACATCACTTTCATGAAGTAAACACGGAGGCTTCACAATGTATCAATTGTCACATGATTGGAAGAACGTATATGGGTAACGATTATCGTCGTGATCATAGTTTCAGGGTGCCCCGGCCTGATCAAAGCGTTCAGTACAATGTGCCAAATGCCTGTAATGATTGCCACAGCGATCAGTCGGCCGTATGGGCTGCTGCCGCGGTGGAAGAGTGGTACGGTGCTGAGCGTCCCAATCATTTTTCAAATATTTTGCTAAAGGCAAACGCCGGTGAGCCGGGTGTTCAGCAGGATCTGAGCGATTTGATCAGGGATAAAAATCAGCCTGAAATTGTGCGTGCTACGGCCGTCTGGTACATTGGCCGTTTTCCGGTTGAGAATGCTGCCGAAATTTTGGCTGAGGCTCTTGAATCGGAATCGGCTATGATCAGGACCAGCGCGGCAAAGGCGATGGAAAACCTGCCGCCGGATATGAGGCGTCCGTTGCTGGAAACTGCGCTTTCTGACAGCGTTCGGTCTGTGCGCATCTCAGCCATGACCAATTTAACGGAATTTGCGGTTCATGACTTTTCAGCTGCTTATCGTGAAAATTTCCAAAACGCCCTTATGGAATACCGAAAATATTTGGATGTGAATGAATATTTTCCGCAGGGACAGATGAACCGCGGTCTGTTTTATGAGCAGCAGGGAGACCTAGAAAAAGCGATGCATGCTTATCGTAGTGCCCTGCAACGAGACCCTTATTTCACACCGGCACGGATTAATTTGTCCTATCTTCACAATAGTTTTGGAGAAAATGAGACGGCGAAAGAGCTGTTGATCACCGTAACCGAACAGGAACCGGAGTTTGGAGATGCATACTATTCGCTTGGCCTGCTGAAGGCTGAGGAAAACCGCATGGAAGATGCAATTCAATGGTTTGAACAGGCTTCACAATTAATGCCGGAACACGGTCGTCTCTTTTATAATCTTGCCATCGCCTATCAAACCGTGGAAAAACCGCAGGAATCCGAAACTGCCTATAATCGTGCACTGGAAATAGAGCCGCAAAACGGAGACTTCCGCTATGGTTTGATCACCCTCTATATGCAGCAGAAGCAATTTGAAAAAGCTCTTGAACAGGCAGAAAAGTTAAACCAGATTTATCCGAATAACCCTCAGGTCAGTCAGTTGATGCAAATTATCAATCAGCGGTTAAATTAAACATGGGCTAGATATTGATTTGATTTGCACATGGTAGTGAAAGGCTTGCCTGAATTATTGATGGGCTAATGGTCAGTAATCAGGCACCGTCCCTAAACTGCCCTTTATAAGTGTGAACCAATCCGGGTATGATGCTTTAAATGGTTACAATAACATTGCGTGATGTTGACATACCTTTTGTGAGATGGATTTGATTTTGAGAGTTCATAATTTCCTCCATTTTTAATATTACCTGAAATTTGCAAAGGTTCGGTTAAGAACTTGTGAATTATTTGGCTGGAGGATGGTGCTTTATTGGAATCGGATACACAACTATTGACAATAAACAGAGTTGCAAATTCAGAATCAAACCTTCCCGCAGTTCGAGCTATTAATCTGATACCCTGACTATACCGAATGGCTGCGTATAGGTTCTGCCGCGTTCAGAGAGGATCACAGACCTGACAAATGTCGCCGATTCGGGCACAATGTCAATTGATAGTTCAGAACCGATTGCGATAGTTTTACTGTCACCGGTATCAGGATCGTGAGTAATCTATTGAACCTCAGTGTATTCACCTTCTATATCCATTGACAGTACTCCTTTTGATTGATTAACGTCACGTATCATTAAATCGGGTCTGTCACCCATTTCTACTGGAATGTAGAGAAACAGATGGCCTTTTCCCATGGCTTGCCGTACGTTTTCAACAGATAACTTTTCAATTAAAAAGATATTACGGTTTCTTCCAAAATGGGCAGTAGCGTGAGTGTCATCGTTGGCAAATCCCCAAACCGGACGTTCGGGCATTAAATGATGCAGAATTGCATCCCATTTAGCACGATCCATCGGGTAACGGTCTACCTGATTGTAGATCTCCTGTCCAATAACATGTGGATACTGTTCATAAAACTTTACATACCACTCTGCATCACGATCGTATCGGCCGGGATGGAAAAACATGGCAAGTCCGTCTCTGTCTCCAATCTTTTCAAATGATAGTGTTTCATCCGGGTATGCCCCTGCATAATTATTCATGTAGCTTCCAATATGATGCCCGGCAGAGAGCTCACTGGCTTCAATCGAAAGCATCCCAAGTTCTTCCGGATCCCTGCTCTGCCACTCTTCGTTTGCACGCTCTTCATAGGTTACATTATACCTGGGATTAATTTTATCACGAATGTCGAAATATATGTTGTTAAGCTCGGTCCAGGGATAAAGAGCCTGAGGCAGAGCATCATGATGATGCGTATCGTGATCGGTTAGAGCAAGGATGTGATAATCAAGATCATGGTATTTATCGATAGCCTGATGAGGATCGTACGAGCCATCAGACAACGTGGTGTGAGTGTGAAGGTTAGCATCATAATAATTTACTGCGTCCCAATTGATTTCATCATATGGATTAAAAAAATGGTCGCCTTTGTATGGCTGATTGAAAAAGATAATAACAACGGCAATAATCCCGAGAGCAGCAACTGCGGATAAAGTTGTAATTGTTTTCATATTAGATATCAGATTTCAGGATTAGTAATTCAGTATATGATAGTTTCTTTGTAACCCATTGCAAAATTACGAAATCATTAACTAGTGCTAAATTTTGGTTACTTACCTGACGACATGGGATGGAAGATTGCGCTAATTCTGCCCGCATGTGTAAAACAGATTCTGTTTCTGAGAAATATTAAAGTTATTAACTCTACATCGCCAATTCTTCAAAATAAGAGAATGCTATCTGAACCAAGTGATAAATTTTACAAAGTATTGGTCAATCCTCATTTCGTTAATAAAAGCAGTTTTACGGAGACTAATGATGATGGGGTACTATCAAAGGAAGTATTTACTTACAATCGTCAAGACTTTTGGGTACCCTTGCTGGTTCGGATATGTAAGCCGGCGGAATTGTGGAGAGCTTT
>SLJB01000088.1 GCA_007135335.1 Balneolaceae bacterium | reverse complement strand
TCAGATAGCGGTATAAAGTCGTAGTAATCTCCGCCGGTCTCATAAGCAGGTTTACAGATAGCAGCAATGTCAAAACCATCTACAGCAGGCCTTGCTGCCGGCAAAAACGACTGCTGCACATGCCGGGCTATTTGAAGCTCCTGTTTTATCCGGTCTTCCTGGGCAAGCTCACGGATGTATCCGGGTACAAAATCAGGAAGTTCATTCCCGGTTTTACCATTATAGATATTGTATGCACCAATCAAATAACCGGCTATCACGAGCAGTGTAAATGGTAAAAAGACAATAATATCGGGTGATGGAGAAAACAACCATCCCGGAGCTGTTGCCACAACTGAAAAGAAGACAAACAGAGAAATAAACGTTGTAATAAAATCATTACGCAAGTACACCAAACCAAGCAAGAGCCCCACCAGACCAGCCGAAAACAGCTCTGGCCCAAGCCCGCCCACATCAAATGGAAACGGATATATGAGGCTCATCAACAAGGCCGGCAGAAGCACCACAATAAAGCTTGATTTAATGGTTGAGCGCATCTGGCCAACAAAAATCAAAAAGATTATCTGGATGATGATAAACGCGATAGCAAAATTGCTCAGAATTTCGGAGATATACGGCAGGTAGGTACCATCTGAAATGAAGGAGGGTTCCACTGAGATGTACGCACCCGGCATCATCAGGATAGCTCCACACCAGGCAGCGGAAATCATAAATCCAAAAGAGATGCCCCTGATAATATTCACCCCTACAGGCACATTAAAAAAGTGGCTGGTCCTGATAAGATCATACGTTCGGAGCTTATCGACCCAAACCTGGCGGGTAATAGAGTCTGATATTGCTGTAACCGAAAAATATCCCACTGATGTAATGGCAGCAAAAAAACCAATCGTGATAAGCATCGGCAGGATAAAAGAGAACGTAATAGATCCGAAGGATGAAATGTGACTGTAAAGCTGCTGAAGTGTTATCAAAAATGGAAAAAGTAAACCGGCAAGAACAGCTATTAAGATGGCCGCTTTGGTATCAACCAGACGGAGCCTGAAGCGATTAAATAGCAGCACAAAAATCCAGAATATGGCAAAAATAATAACAATTGCTCGTATGCCTGATATGTATGCGTTGAAATCCACCCCACTCCCGGCTGCATTCAAAAAAGTGTAATCCATTTCAAGAAGAGCGCCGTTTGAAAGTACTGTGATCTCTACCTGAACATTTTGCCGGATTTGATTCGAGGTATGAAGATATCGAACTGTTGCTGCGTCTCTCTCTTCTATTTCAATGAGTTCGGTTGATTCAATTGTAAAACTGCTCTCAGGCCAGCCTGATTCCTGCAAATAATAAGCCGCCAGACGCTGAGCCATATTCTGATTAAAATCACCGTTCAGGATTTCCTCGAGATCATTATTTACAACAATGTCAGCACTGTTTTCTAATGTGTCCGAAACTGCAGCATCGGATAACGAAACCCTTGAGATAGGTAAAAAATTGTGAGTGTTTTGAAGGCCAATATACCTGCCCTCTTCATTCATTTGAATTGTAACAATTTTTGCAGGTTCTTCCATGAAACCGAAAACTGCCCCCTGATCAAGATCTCCAACTTTGAGCCTTGTCTGCCAGTGGAAGGCCGGATAGATGTCCCGGTTTCCATCAATTGAATAAAATTCATTTAAATTTACCTGAACCTGAAGAGAGTCTAAAAAGCTCTGATGTACCCTGAAACTGGTCACACCGTCTTCTTCACTCCTGTACCCAAAATCTGCTGCCACAGCCAAACCATGCTCTGAAGCCATAACGTTTCCGAGACTGCTATCTGCCACACGCAAAGGGTGTATATCAGTGTAGAGCCAATAGAATAAAAAAGCAGATATCAAACCTGTTATCAGCAGGATGATATCTTGTTTAGCGGTATCACTTCCCGGAATCAAAATTCTGTACTGGTAAGTTATTAATCAATTTAGAATACTGGATTATACATACTACATAACTTTTTTCATCTTTTTGAAAAAAATAATAGCGGGTAATACATAGTATTTTGATTTATGCAGTATTAGCAGCAATTTACATCGATTTTAAAACTATTTTGTTTCAAATTACTTTCTAAAATTAAAATTCAGGCGAATGTGCCTTATTGTATTTGCAATTGGAGTTCACCCCCGCTACCCTTTCATTTTAGCCGGCAACAGAGACGAATTTTATGAACGCCCGGCAAAACCAGCATTCATTTGGGATACAAAACCAGAAGTTATTGCCGGTAAAGATGAAAAGGCCGGTGGTACCTGGCTGGGTGTATCTGCTCAGGGAAGATTTGCTGCCTTAACCAATTTCCGAGATATGAGGCAGATAAAAGAGAATGCCCCAAGCAGGGGTTATATAGTGAGAGATATTCTTACAAGCCCTAAGTCAGTTCCGGATTTTCTTGACAAACTCAAAAAAACCGCTCAGGACTACAATGGGTTTAATCTGATTGCAGGTACTACTGATTCCCTTTACTATTTCTCAAGTATCAGAAATGAATATCATAATATTATCCCGGGTATTTATTCCATAAGTAATGCTTTTCTGGGAACAAGCTGGCCCAAAACCGACCGGACTGAAAAAGCCTTTAAAAAAATAATTCAAGCAGATACAATTGAGAATGAAGAGCTATTCAATATGCTTCAACATCAAAAAACGTATCCTAATGAAAAGCTTCCTGATACCGGTTTACCCGATTCTCTCGAAAAAGCAGTCTCCGCTGTTTTTATAAAAACGGAAAACTACGGAACAAGATGTTCAACGCTTGTTATGGCAGACAGGCATTCAAAAATAAACTTTGAAGAGCGAAGCTATACCCCCGGCAGTGATACTGTTTTTCATACAGCCCGCTATAATCTAACGGTTTAAAGGAGTTTTAAACGGCTCTCTGCCTGTCTTCTCGCATTTGGTGCGGCAGTCTGGCCCGATGCAATTGTATAGTACACCTTTGCTTTTTCATTATCGTGAAGGCGCTCAGCGGCAAGGCCGGCAAAGTATGCAGCCAGTGTATGTGTCTGCCTCTCTTTGATATGATTCAGTCTTTTTCCGAGCTCAACAGACCTCTCAAATGAATCAAGGGATGCTGAGAACTGCCCTGTATAATATTGTGCCCGCCCGTACCAATACCATAGTTCTGATTCCATCAAAGGATTAGCTTCAGACCTGTTCTCTGATCGATAGGCCATGGTACTTTCAAAAAAATCCATCATTTCGTCAAACTCATTCAGCTGAGCAATGGTAACCATGTATTGCCTTCGGTAATATGCATTGTCGGGATATTGATCTACCAGCAGTTTGAAATACGATTTTGCCTCATCATATTCATTCTCGTAGTTAAGCAGAATATTACCGAGAAAATAGGTGGCTTCCGGCCTCGCAAAAACAGCTTCCGTTGAAGCTCGCCTTAATGTATTCAATCCTTCTTTCCTGCTGCCATCTGGTAAAAACATAGAAACCGGTCTTAAAAACGGATACGTTTCCGGTATATATGCCGAGTAGTAGAGTTTCATGCCATCAGCAAACAGATTGTCAGGAAGATCCGGATCTATTTCAGTGAGCCTCTGGTGCGCCTGATAACCTCTCCTGCCAATTTGTACGCTTGTGAGCCACTCCTCCCTGTTTGCATGCAAACGCGCTATATAACTGTTTGAAACGGCGCGAATAATCAGTGCGTCCTTGTGATCGGGTTCACGGCGCAGAAGGCGTGAAGCCTCAAAATCGGCCTCTCTCATCAGATTTATAAAATCTTCATCATAGGATGTGTCCACAAGATCATCCAGTACATTCCACCATAATTCCATACCATCCCATAGAAGCCAGATCGGATGTTTTGGATATATCTCTTTCCAGATAAAAAGTATCTCATCTGCAGCATCGGTATTTCTGTTGTAAAGCGAATCGATTGCGGCACGGGCATCGGCACCAAAACGCTCATCATCTATCAGTACCTTCGTTTGAGCTGAGATTGTTTTACTGCCGAATGTAAAAGAGATTATCACCGCAGCAGCAAGTACCACAGCGAAATTCCTGAAAATAGTTATACTCATCTTTTTTCTATTTGAGATGTTCGAGAAACCACCCTTCGGTGAGATCCAGCACTTCAGCAAATTCGGGCGGAAAGTCATCATCTTCAAACGGATGTGAAACCTGAAAGGTATGCCCGGCATTATCAATCAGGCGGATTTCTTTATCATAAGCCGGAGACGTTCTGTAAAGCTTCTCAGTTTCTGATACGGGAACGGCCTCATCATCCTTGCCGGCAATAAACATCGACGGGATGTAAATTTCCTGCACCCTTTTGATGGCCATCAACTGATCGGCATGTTCTATTCCGTCATCAAACGTAATTTTATCGAGCGGAAGAATTTCACCGGTTCTTGAGTTTTTGATCTCTGTAAACCCCTTTGTCTGCCAATCTTTCTTCATCTCATCGCTCCATCTTGCATTGTAATCAGCCACTGCTGCCCACGTTACAAGGCACTGTATTTCAGAATATTCCGCAGCTGCTGTGACAGCTGTATGACCGCCTCGGGAGTGGCCTAATATTCCCACTCTGTCTGTATCCAGAATCACTTTATCACTCGATAAACTTTTATCTTTTATTGCAGAAATAACGGATCCCACATCCTTCAAATCCTGGCTGAGAGTTTGCCTGCGGAACAGCTCCGGCTCATCAAATTCAAACATCCCCTCTCCCACTCCATTCAGCGACATATTAAACGCAACAACTGCAAACCCGGATCGGGCAAATTCTTCATAAACATCAGGGAACGCACCCCAATCTTTAAAACCTTTAAATCCATGCAAAAAAAGTATCACAGGCAAAACGGTTCCGGCTGTTGTAACCGGCACGAGAAGATCGTAATGAATCGGCAGATTTTCGGTTGATGGAATCTTTCCTATGATTTTTGATATACTGCTATACATTATTTCTCCTCTTTATTGAAATCAAGAGTTTCAAGCTTTACAAGAGTTCTCAGATCATTGATCTCTTTTTGTCTCAGATATCTCCAGCGCCCCATTCTCAGATTTTCTTCATTCAAACCCGCATAACGAATTCGGTTCAGTTTTACCACATCAGCACCAATAAAATCGATCATTCGCCTGATCAGGTGATTTCTGCCTTCATAAACAGAAATTGTTACTACAGCCGGGTTAAATGGGTCCTGCTTTACTTGTGCAGCTTTAATGGGGCCATCGTCAAGTTCCACACCCTGCCGAAGCTTTTCAATCTCTTCAGGTGTAAGGCCTCTGTTAGCAGTAACCTCATAGGTTTTCTTAACCTGAAAACTTGGGTGCATTAATCTGTGAGCGAGGTCTCCGTCATTTGTTAATATGAGTAACCCTGTTGTATTTCTGTCCAATCGCCCAACGGGATAAACTCTGTGTCCTGTAGCATCTTCAACCACATCTAAAACTGTGTTTCTGTCTTTTTCATCATCGGTAGTGCTGATGGTATCCCGGCCTTTATTAAGCAAAATGTAGACAAACGGTTCAAGTGAAAGCCTGTGATTATCAACCTCAACCTTATCTTCAGGTTTAATTTTCAAGCCAAGTTCGGTTACTACGTTACCGTTCACTTTAACCTTACCGGATTCAATGAGCTCATCAGCTTCTCTGCGGGAGCAATACCCGGCGTGAGCAATGAATTTATTAATCCGAATTTCATCTTCAATCACCTGTTTTTGCGATGCAACAGCTGACCGGTTCGAAAAATCCTTCGATTTATTCTTTTCTCTGTTTAATACAGGCCGTTTTTTCTTCCCGGCCTTTTCCTCATGTTGACTATTTCTTCTTCTTTTCGACATATATCAGTTTAACGAATTTGTTTGAATTTATTAAAATTAACAGCCCCTGAACAGGTACTACTCAGGATGAATAATAATTAGCGGCTCCTGTCACTCTTCTTTGGAACCGGATCCACGCCCGATGTTCCCCAGGGATGGCATTTGCCTAACCGCTTCAGGCCAAGCCAGCTGCCTCTCAAAAACCCCCACTCTCTGACAGCCTCAATCATATAATTAGAACAAGTAGGATAATGCCTGCAATTAGATCCAAGAAACGGTGAGATTGCCAGCTGATAAAATCGAACCAGTTTTATGAGAACCCAGCTTAAGAGCTTCCCTGTAAAATCAGCGATTGATCTCAAAACGGGTACCGTCTTTCTCATCTTTCAGGTGAACTCCGATTTCCTGAAGTTCATCTCTGATTTTGTCTGACGTTGCAAAATCTTTATTCTCTCTGGCTTTTCTCCGAACTTCAATCAACAGCTCTATTAAATTACCGGTTAAGTCGTGCTCAACACTCACTTCCTGATTGAGTCCAAGAACTGCGTAAATGAATTGTTCCAGCGTGGCCACCATCTCGTTACAAGCACTCACCGAGAGATCACTTTTTGAAAGCTGTCCATTATGTAAAGCATTAATCTTTGCGGAGAGTTCAAAAAGTGCTGCCAGTACCTGTGCCGTGTTAAAATCGTCGTTCATTGAAACATGGCATTGCCTGCATGCATCCTGGATTTCTCTATCCAGAGTGGCGGTTTCTTCACTTAATTCCGGAGAGGTTTTCAGTTCATTCAGCAGGGTTGCCGCATTCATTAACCGATTATACCCTTTTTCTGCCGCAGCAAGTGCGTCATTTGAAAAATCGATTTTGCTTCTGTAGTGCGATTGAAGAATCAGAAATCGCACAACCATCGGGCTGTAGGCTTTTTCGAGCTTTTCATGCCGGCCTTCAAATAATTCATCTAAATTGATAAAATTACCCGCCGACTTACTCATTTTTGCTCCGTCTATGGTAATCATGTTGTTATGAACCCAGTATTTAACCGGATCGTGGCCGTGTGCACTTCTGCACTGTGCAATTTCAGCTTCATGATGCGGGAATTGTAAATCGAGGCCACCGCCGTGAATATCAAATTTGTTACCTAAATACTTGAGGCTCATAGCTGTGCACTCTAGATGCCAGCCGGGGTATCCTTCTCCCCAGGGGGAATCCCAGCGCATAATGTGTGCAGGTGTGGCTTTTTTCCAGAGCGCAAAATCGTGGGGACTTTTTTTCTCATCCAGACCAGCGGTATCCCGGCTTCCTGATTGCAGATCTTCAAGAACTTTTCCGGAGAGCTGCCCGTATGGATTATCTTTCCGATATGTTTCTATGTCGAAGTAGATATTGCCGTTTACTGCGTACCCATAGCCGTTTTCCAAAATCTTTTTCACAAGAGAAATTTGTTCGATGATATGGCCTGATGCTGTGGGCTCAATATCCGGACGAAGACAGTTCAGCAAATCCATGCCTTTGTGGTAGCTGATGGTATACTTTTGAACGATTTCCATCGGTTCCACTTCTTCAAGCCGGGCTTTTTTGGCAATCTTATCTTCACCCTGTTCTGTTTCCTCCTGCTCAAGGTGTCCCACATCCGTAATATTGCGTACATACCGAACTTTGTAGCCTAAAAATTGAAGGTAACGGTAAATCACATCAAACGTAACGGCAGCACGGGCATGGCCCAAATGCGGATCTCCGTAAACTGTAGGCCCACAGACATATAATCCTACAAATGGAGGGTTTAAGGGTTCAAATTTCTCCTTTTTTTTTGATAGGCTGTTATAGATTTCTAAACCGAATGCGTCTTTTTCAGGCATATTGATAGTGTACTACTCTTAAAATTCGTCTACATTTCTGTATCAGTCTGTATGTAGTCAATGAAACGTTGCTGGGTAGCTTCATCTTTAAACATACCACTGTATTCAGTTGTTACGGTGCTGCTCTCCTTATCTTTAATTCCACGGGTGGATACACAAAGGTGTTTGCTCTCTATAAATACCGCAACATCTTCGGTCTGCATTGCATTTTTTAGTTCGTTAGCTACCTGAAGAGTCAGCCGCTCCTGCACCTGCGGACGGCTAGCGTAGTATTCTACGATCCGGTTAATTTTCGACAAACCAATCACATTTCCTGAGCTGATGTAGGCAACATGAGCTTTTCCCAAAAACGGAAGAAAGTGATGTTCACAAAATGATGTAACATCAATGTTCTTAACAACAACCATGTCACTGTAATCGAACTTGTTGTCGAATTTGCTTGCTTTTGGTCTGTTCTTCGGATCAAGTCCGCTGAAAATTTCTTTCACATACATTTTGGCCACGCGCTGTGGAGTACCCTTCAAGCTTTGATCGGTTAAATCGAGCCCGAGAATATGCATAATTTCTGCGAAATGCTTCTTTATCATGTCAATTTTCTCGTCATCACTCAGGTCAAATGCATCTTTTCTAAGTGGTGTATCAACCGAAGTACCCACATGGTTATTACCAATCTCTTCAGCTGTTTCAGCCTCTGCATCTAGTGTGCTGATACCGTTTTTTTCTTCTTTACTCATTAAATAATTGTTCGAATGTCTAAAAATGTTACAGACTTAAAAAATACGGGTTCCTTGTTCAATATCATAATCATCCACAAAGCTTGCCATGCATGATTCTTTCAACGATGGGTCAAACCAAACACATTCACAACGCTCTTGCACAATACAACGACGAAACGTTACTATTTCTTTAAATCGTTCTGAATGAAGATTTCTTGGATAGAAAACTGTGTAAATTACTATGTAACGAATTGTTGATAATTATGCTTTTTGGGCAAATTTTCCTTTTATTGAGTAGATAGACCAAACTATTGATTATGAATTATAAAGAGCTCATAGATAAACTTTCAGATCAGACCGGAAACACCAAAACCAGGACGAAAGAACTTCTTGGGGATACCATAACGGTGTTGAGTGAGCAATTAAGCCGGGGCAGCGGTGTATCCATACCCGATTTAGGCACATTCAGCACAAAAGTGAATGAGGAGAGAAAAGTATATAACCCTCACTATGATGCTTATATAATGGTTCCGCCAAAACGTGTGGTAGAATTCAGCCCAGCAGCCGGGTTAAAGGAAAAAGTTAAATATCTGGAGCCCGGCGATGAGTGAAAAAATTACGTTCAAAGAACTGGTTGAGCTTATATCAAAGCAATCGAACCAAAGTCAAAACTCTGCAAACAGTTTTATACACGAACTGGTAGAGATCATTGAAGGCGGCCTGAAAAACAGCGGCTCTGTGAGTATATCGGGTTTTGGTAAGTTTGAACTTCGCTGGATGAACGAACGAACCGGAACCAATCCTCAAACAGGTGAAGAGATTATTATACCGGGTCAAAACAAGGTGATTTTTAAGCCTTACAAAGCACTCAGGGAGGATGTAAATAAACCCTTTGCAACCCTTAAATCAACAGTATTAACAGACACTGAACAGCCCGCCGTACCAGAAGAAGACAAATCAGAAGCTGTAAAGGAAGATAAAACAACGATCCCCTTTATTGCAGCAAAGACAAAACAGGTACGAAGGTCTACACTTTCAGTTGATGAACTTCTGATTGAGCATGAAAATCCGCATTTCCCGGAACCTGATCCTTTTTCAGCAGTTCCTGAGAGTGAAGAAGATGAATCAAAACCCACTCCTTCTGCACTTCCAGACGAAGAAAAAGTTGCCAAAGAAGTACAGGAAGCGGGAACTTTCAACTGGTCGTACGCAGCAGCAGCTATCATTGCTCTGATTGCATTCATCATTCTTTTTTTCATGTTTCAAAGAATGGGTGATTCACCTGCCCCGGCCACCACAGACCAGACGGAACAAGTCATTACACCGATTACGCCGGATGCAATTCCTGAAACTGAACCAAGTGAGCCGCCCGAACCACAACCACCTGAGCCTCAAACCGAACTGGAGACAGTCAATTATACTGTTGAGCCCGGAGAGTCTCTATGGACAATAGCGGAATCGAGTCTCGGCAACCCGTATCTTTGGCCAATTATTTACCAGTTAAACGGAGATTTGATCAGCAATCCTAATCAGTTGCCTGCCGTGTCAGATATTGATATTCCAGTCATTTCAGACCCGGATAATCTCACTGAATTCGAAAGAGAACAGGTTGCACTTGGCTATTTCGCATTGTACGAGTGGAACAGACAAAATAATCCGGATGAAGCCCGTTTTTTTCTTTGGGCTGTCGGGGTTTTCTCACCCGATCTTTTGGAACAACCACCCTCAGAGGTTGATCCGAATGATCTGGCATTTGCCCTGAACAGATAGATCACATCTAAACAGAATTTTTTCAAATAATAGGAGAACCTATGATACGCCATATCGTTATGTGGAAACTAAAAGACGAAGCTGCCGGTGCTACAAAGCAAAGAAATGCTGAAAAATTAAAGCTTATACTCGAAGGCCTGCGCACAAATATTGATGAAATCAGAGCGGTTGAAGTTGGAATTCAGATAAATCCTGATGATAAACAAGCCTACGATGTAGTACTGATTTGCGATTTTGAAACAGAACTCGATTTCAAACTATACACCCGAAATCCGCACCATAAAAAAGCCATTGATTTTATCGATAAAGTAGTTGATGAGCGATGGTATGTGGATTACAATGTGGATCTTTGATGCATATGTTACTCCGGAATAAATCAGGTGTCTTCGAAAGCAATTGTGTTGATCTGTATGATAAAATCACCGGAGAGTTGTGTGATTTTGCGTCACATGCAGAGGAAAATCCCATTGAAGCCACACATCAAACCCGTAAAAAGCTGAAATTATTAAGGGCATTTGCCAAATTACTTCAGCCTTCAACTAATTCCGATCAATACCAATTCGTCAATAAAACTTTAAGAGACTGGGGACGAGACTTTTCAGAACTTCGTGATGCCCACGTAAGGAGCATTGTTCTGAACGAATTCTCAATAAATCCTGAATTTGAAACCGATCAAATCCTGCTTAATCATCTGCTGGAGATAAATCATGCCGAAGTTGCACTCCTTGAAAGCAATACAATTATCAGACGTAACAGATTTTCAGAGCTTGAAGAAAACATCAGAAACAACCGGCCTATACGAATGTACTTTTTCGGGGCAGCTGTTCCGGATCTGCTTCTTGAGGGTTTTAATATAAGCTATATGAAAAGCCATTTGGCTTTTAAACAGGCCAACTCAGATAACGATCCCGATAAAGTGCATGAATGGAGAAAGAGAGCGAAAGATGTGCAATATCAAGCAGAGTTATTAATGTCTGCCAATGAAAACGATAACCTGACAGAACTACACTCCTCCATATCACTTGTTTGCGACGATCTGGGTGCTGCCAATGATTTCCACATGCTGTTTGTTTGGATCAAAGAAATTGCCAAAAACGAAGCTTCTATGGATTTTTCAGAATTGATTGAAAAAGTTAAAACTGAAAACAAGAACTTTCTGAGCAACTCATTTAGTAAAGGAACTGATTTCTACAGCAAATTCTCTGAACCTGTACGTGCACTAACTGTTTAAAACTATATTGAACCACAGTAAGCCTGAACATATAGAGATTAATGGTGTACTTGATCTGCACCTATTTAAGCCAAAAGATTTATCAACACTGATCGATGAATACATACGCGTTTGTCTTGAAAAAGAGATCTATTCCGTACGATTTATACATGGTAAAGGAATTGGAAATATACGCCGCAGCGTGCATGCACTTCTTGAAAGAAACCCCCACGTTATCAATTTTCAGCTTGCCGACTCAACCGGTGGCGGCTGGGGTGCAACCATAGCAAATCTCTCTCCTGAAAAATCTCATGCATAAAAAAAGAGGCCCGTTCAGGCCTCTTTTTGAATAATTAAATGTATGATCTATCCTCTAATTCAGGAATTGATCGAATGTGAATGATACGTAGTAGATCGCTCCAAGATTTGGCCCGCCATAATTGAGGAAATGCCTGTTATTGGTAATATTCGATCCGCCAAGTTTCACCACAGACTTGAGGTTTGGAACCCTGTAAGATACCTGTGCATCCAATGTAGAAACAGAAGGTACTGTTCCGTTCGCAAATGAAGATGTCCAGTCAAACTCATCCTGCCATCTGAAGGTGAGGTTAAAGCCAAGATTATCCGTGAGGCGTCTGTTACCAAGCGACAAATTCACCTTATGTTCCGGTGTATTGAAGTCGAAAATGAAGCCCTGATCCTGGTCTGTGATGAGCTGATTCCAGTTGTAATTTGCAGATAACAGGAAGTTTCTCGGCAGACTGTAATCAAATCCGAAAACGGCACCCTGTGATTTCACAGTCTCATCAACGTTTGTGTAAAGCTGGAAGGTATTTCTGGCATCACCTGATAATAGTGTAGCCGGGTTTGGCTGCCCTACAAATGGTGGCGCAGGCGCATTCGCTTCAGTAAATGGTGCAGCTTTTCTAACTCTGAACTGTGCAATAAAATCATTGTAAATGTTGTAGTAATAGGCCGCATCTATCAATAGGCGGTTACCGATAAGGCCTCTGTAGCCAATTTCAAAAGACTGAATTTGCTCCGGTTTTACCTCTTCAAAGTTTGTGTAAGGCACTAACTCACCCGAAGCAGTAACCGGATCACCTGTACGTAGAAGTTCAGATGTAAATCTTTCAACCGATTGCATGGTAAATGCATTTTCAGTGACATTGTATGGGGCTACGGTTTGATTTAAACCACCCAGTAAACGGGCTGTGAGTACATTAAGATCAATGAATTGACCCTGTGTAGTTGGGTTTCTGAATCCTGTTTGATAGGATGCCCGGATATTCTGGCTGTCTGCAACCCTAATAACGGATGAAATTCTCGGGTTTATCTGCCCGTCGAAATTCTCATTTTTATCATAACGCAGAGAACCGGTTAGACGAAGCCTGTCATCAAGCAAGGATTTTGCAGCCTGAACATAACCGCCATACTCATTGATATCAATTCCGCCATCGGCATCAGCAAAAATGGTTCCGTTAGAACGCAGCTGATACTGCCGCAGGCTTAAACCAACCTGAAGGTCAATGAAGTCGATCTCATTTTTAAAATCGTACTGGCCTTCAACGTGCAGAAAGCGTGACTTATCATTGAAGCGAGCACCTTGCGGAACCACCCCTTCCAAGGCAACTCGTTTTGCATTTTCAAACTCAGGTGAGCCCGGTTCAAAACGATTGGCATCAGCGGCTCCCCTTGCAGCATTATGCAGATTATTCAATATTGCAGGATTACTTAGAATACCCTGTATGGTTTGCGGATTAAATAACGGATTGCCCTGAAGCTGATTGGCTGCCTGAAGCATACCACCTGCAAATGTTGCAGCATACGTTCCAAACCACTGGGTTGTGTTGAGATACTGATCGTTGATTGAGAATCCAACAAAATCAGCTATGTAAGAATCGCCTGAATCTTCAAATGTTCCGTATGCACGAACCATGAAGTTATCACCCTCAAGCTGCAATTTGTGCTGCCCAATGCTGAAGTTACTAAGACTATATCGCTGAGCACCGCTATAAACGGAAGTTCCATAACCGTAATTAAACGAGTAGCTTGCTTCAAGATTATCAGTCACCCGATAATGCAGTGAAGTACCGAGTTTCAGGTTTTGTGCATCGCTATCTACAAGAAACTCTTCTCTGTAACCCGTTCTTGCAACCGGTTGGGCCGGCAATGCAGACAGATACTGTTCAGCCAAACCAACCGGAATACCCGCTGCTGCTGCTAAACCCTGAGCTACCTGGGTTCTGTTCGGCCCGGGTAATCCAAGAAGGGCCAAGTTAAACGTTCCATCGTCACCGTATAGGTGAACACCATCAAATGCAGGGTTCACATCAACACCTGTTGGAGCAAGTGACGCATTCTTGTCGGTATAGTTAATTCCAAGCCAGTCCTCAGCCTGAGAGTAGCTGAAATTCACTTTAAACGCAAAACGATCACCAATCACATTTGCATAACGGAGTGACGTTTCAAACATTGGGCGAGGATTTCCGGGCTCTCCAACTGCAGAATTGCCATCAATATGATTCACCCCATTCTGGACGTGAACACTCAGGCCGGGGTAACGAAATGGATTTTTACTGTTAACAAGCAAAATACCGTTAAACGCATTGGGGCCGTAAAGAGCGGAAGACGCCCCCGGCAGAAACTCAACACTTTCCACATCCAATACCGACGGACCGTTTAAGTTTCCGATCGGGAAATTCAGCGCAGGAGCCTGTGTATCCATACCGTCGGTTAACTGCACCATGCGGGT
>SLJB01000238.1 GCA_007135335.1 Balneolaceae bacterium | reverse complement strand
ATTATTTAGATATAAACGTATGAAAAAATTGATATCAATATTTATAGTTGTATTTGTTATTCTTCCATCTATAAAATACGTAACAGCCGAGCCAACAGGGTGTATGTGGCAGGCGCATGGATGTGTATATGTAGTTTTTTATCATGCAGATGGGAATAATGGTACTGCAGCAGTTGATTGCGGAGATGGTTTTTATACTTACGGTGAAGGCCCTGTAGGAGGATGTACAGGCGTTGAAATTTATCAAGATCACCCGTTTTAATAGTAATATGTAATAATCTTTATCATGAAAAATTTTATAACAATAACACTTTTTTTAAGCTTCATTTTAGCGAGTTGTGATCAGGAACCGTCTCAATTACAGAGTGAAAACAGCTATAGTTGGACAGAAGAAATTGGGTCTACAATTCCAATAATTGTTGGGATACCCTCCAATCATGAAAATGCATCAACGTACAGACACGCTACCTTATCGGGGGAGGCGGCATCTGAAGCACAACAAACGAATCTTGAACACTTATTAAGTGGCCAGGAAATTGCTACACCCATGTTATCTTTGCTTGAGGATGAACATATTGATTGGCAAGAACTGGAGGGTTTAGCAAGAAAACAGTTTGAACAGTTTAGCAGTCATCAATCACTTTTTATGGCAGAACAATTGTTTGCGTCCGCCGTACAGCGAGCTCTGATACCTGAAATAGATACAAATCCGGCTCTTAGCATATCCCCAAATCGGGAATTCACAAATGAAGAGAAATCCATTCTGTTGTATTCATCTAAATTGTTAGTTAAAAATGAATCACCAAATGCTGATGTAATTGCGTTAAATCTTAGATTACTGGGTGATTATTTGGATGAGGATAAGCGCAAAGAATTTGCCACAAAAGCCATTGAACATTCTATCAATTGGTACGGGGAGAACAGGTTTGATCAGGCTGGTGTTGAAAAAGAAATTCATGACGTTAAATTTCGTCAGGTGTACAGTTCGGTTGAATGGTTAAAATCAGTTTATTAGACTGATCTCATTCAATTGAGTCTGTGAGCTTTTCACCAGTCATTTCCTCCGTATATTTTGATCGACAAGGAGTTAAAATGATATATATATGCCTGACAGTATGTTAAATAATTTATATAAAATATTTAACAGGCAATTATTCTCTATCCTCAGTAGAAATTTTATAAAGAACTACATAATCATACACGGCGTGTGCAGCCATGGCTGAAACCACACCAAAATGCATGTAGAGTAATCCAAGCATCAAGCTCAGCAGAAAAGTGAAGAGGGTGAAGATGGCTTGAGGTATGCTTCCAAATTTAACATAGCCATGAATGGCAATGAAGAGGAGCGAAGTAACCCAGATACCTAACAACGGCTGAATGGCTGCCCGAAACAAAACCTCCTCTGTGATGCCTGCAATCAAAGAAACCACTATGATCTGAGAGTGCGAAAGGGATAGCTCTTTTACCTGTTTCATGATGGCGTATTGATCAACTGCCGCTCTCAATTGCGGCTGTTTCATCATCAGGATTCCCGCCCCTCCAAAAGCAAGACCGGCAAGTGTACCGATTAACAACTGAGCTGAAAAAGCCCATCCTTTTATCAGGTTCTCCGAAAAGGTTTCATCATGGAAAAAGTAGATCAGGAGCGCTCCGATACCCACCCAGGCCAGGCCTGATATCACAGAAAGATTGATGATATTGATTTTATTTTGGGATGAGCCGGGTGATTCAGGCGATTGTAAATCCTCCATACCTCAGTTTAATTATTTTATAAAAAAGCATAAATCGTAAAGACGCAGTGGAAGCGAACTTCTTAAACGACTCCCGACCCTTCACTATGCAGTATTCCGGGATTGTGTTCTGTTTGGTTTGCCGTTGCATAAAGGCAATCAGAAGATAGCGGGATGGAATGGAAAAATCGCAGTAAATAAGAATGATGTGGTAAAAAAGGCACAAACAGGATGTTTGCGCCATCTTTGGGAGTTATTGGAATATAAAACGCAGAGCGCTACACAAGCACTCTGCGTTCCGGATGTATCTATTTCTTTGTGTTATTGGCAATTGCAGCGATGGCCCGGAACTGCTCAGATAGAAAGCGGGATGCAATCAGAATGAGAAATCCGTAGATGGGCATGAGGAAAATGGCGAGAAATCCCGTGCCTAAAAATCCGATTCCCATCATCTGTGTGAAAAACCGGGCTTCATCTCCCAGGAAGAGTGTGGTGATAAGAGCAGTGCCAAATCCCACAATGGCAATAAAGGTTCCAAGCCATTCACCGAATGTTTGGATGAAGTGAGAGAAAACCGGCGTGGCTACGAATTCGTCGCTGTCATTTGAAACCTGAGCAACAACATTACGGCGATCCCACCAGATCTGAAAACTGACCCAGCCTGCAAAAGCGATGACAATCCAGGTAAACAGAAAAACAAAAATGAATTTTGCACCTGCATCAAAAATGTTATTGTCGATGGCAAGCCAGAGCACATAGAGAGGGAAGATGAGGTTGAGAGCTGCAATTATGGTATAGAGCCAGCTGAAAGGCTCTTTATAAATTTTACCACGATCGATGTATGATAGATAGGGTTTAATGAAATTGAAAAATGTATCCATAGATTTAGATAGTGAGGTTATGATTGTTGAGCTTTTGAGCCTGCTGCTTAATGTCGATTCTGTATCCTTACAAACGAAAACGGAAAGGATTTTGGCTCAAATAAATCAATGCCGGCTAATTTAATTTATTGGCATCCAGTAGAATAATGAACTCAGTCAATATAAAATATAACTGCAAAGAACTGCTGTTTCAGATATAAAGAGGATTCTTGTTATCTTGAAGTTTGCACTAAAATTGTCACAAAAATCAGTTATAACCACTAAGCAAAATCTAATTTCTTCCGGATTTCATCGTTAATAATTACATTCAGATAAATTAAAAACTTTACTATGAGCACCGATTTAAAAGAGAATGAAAATTCAGCCATGAATCTAAATAAAAGGGGTAAAGTCCGTTTCTAAAGTGACTATTAAATTACATTCGGAAGCCAGAAAAGAATTTTTTGAAGCGGTTAGCTTAGGGGAGGATTTTATTGATGAAGTAGAAAAAGTGCTGGATGTCATCGGGCAACAGCCGGCATCGGGGACTAAAATCACGAATACTGAAAGAAGGTCCTTGGTTTCTCGTTTTCCTTATGGAATTATCTAATCTGTTGAGTACGATCTGATAACCATAATTGCAGTAATGAATTTAAAACGAAAACCGGATTACTGGAAATCGCGAACATAAACCGCGGGAAAAGCCAGTGGCTTAGTAAATGATTTAGCGGTTCGGGCTCCCGAATATTGGTTGCCTCGCTGATTATCTTCCAACACGTTATCAGTTAATTAACAAATTCAGGGCATCATGAAACGATATCAAATTCCGGTTTTACTTCTTCTGCTAACCGTTCTTTTTCATCCACAGGTCTCATTTTCACAGAATGATTCATTTCCAAAAGATGCCTCTGCGCATTGGGTTTCGTCTGATCGCCTGATATGGGATGCCGGCGAAATGGACGCAGATGCATACAGGTATGAGCTCAGATACAGTGAAGAGGCGGACATCGTGCTTGCAGATGGGCGAATTGAGGGTGGCAGGGGTATCGCGCTTAAACCGGGAGCTGATTTACCGGAGGAGCTGAAGGACGCATTTCGTCACATATCTAACCGGCCTGTTTTTGCACTTGATGCAGACGGCGGGGCAGATAGAATATTTCAAATGATAAAGGGTCAACTGATTGCTGTTAAGTATGATAGAGATGATAACATGGT
>SLJB01000078.1 GCA_007135335.1 Balneolaceae bacterium | reverse complement strand
TGAAGTGATGCGGCAATATTATCTGAGAATTATAGAGGAAGAGTCACCCTGAATTCTATAACCTGAGTTCGGTTTTTCAAATATTTCCGCGGAAATACAGAAATGCACTAAAATTTCCGGGCTTCCGTGGCAAAAAACCAGTAATTCAGCTTTTGACTTCAAAATGGCTCAGTGTTATTCGTTCATGATGTTTATGGCAGACAAAAAGATAAACACGCACTTTTATGCAGCTGTATTGGTTATAATAATAGTATAGGGAGAATCAGGATTCAATTGTGAGGCAAGCTTTTGTTAGTCATCTTTTAAACGGCTTTACTCATTAATTCATGTTGCCCGGATCCATTCGCCCTAAAAGACATTATAATAATCAAGAGAACTGAATGCGCAGAGAACACAATTACCGCTTTATACTACTTCTGCTGTTAATCACATTACCGCTCAGTGTGCTGGGTCAGGTTCAAAGTGAAACGGAAGAATCCACTGCTCCCGAGCGTGTTGATGTTGCACAGGTGGCTGAAGATTCCCAAATAAGAGATCGGCTTACCCGGATATTGACAGCAACAGAATGGTTTGAGAATCCACAGGTAGAGGTGAACGATGGTGTAGTTTTTCTAAATGGATTAACAGATACCGATGACAATAAACGATGGGCGGGTGACCTGGCCCGGAATACACAAGACGTAACCGCCGTAGTAAACAGAATTGAGGTACTTGATCCTGATATATGGGATTATGAGCCAGCTTTTACCGGTTTGCAGGAATTATGGCGAAATATAATGAGTGCTGTTCCATTTCTGATTTTTGGTATCGTAGTACTGATTATTTTTTGGGTAATCTCCACTCTGGTTGCCAGAGGTGCCCGAGCTTATCTAAGGAATCGAAAAATGAACGACCTTTTGCAGAATATAGTAGCAAGAGGTGTTGCCATTGCTGTTTTTATCTTGGGCGTATATATCGTTTTTCATGTTGCGGATTTAACCAATGTAGCTCTCACAATACTGGGTGGTACGGGTCTGTTGGGTATTGTTTTGGGGATCGCATTCCGGGATATAACTGAAAATTTTCTTGCCAGCATCTTTTTAAGTGTACAAAACCCATTTCGAGCCGGAGATCTTGTAGAGATAAATGACAATACGGGATTTATCCAGCGACTCACTATAAGGGCAACATTAATCATGACCCTCGATGGCAATCATCTGCAAATTCCAAATTCTACCGTCTATAAAAGTACCATCCTCAATTACACAAGTAATCCAAACCAGCGTATGAGATTTGTAATTGGTATTGGATATGATACAAGTGTTACGTTTGCACAGGAACTTGCTGCAAAGGTATTTGAAGAGCACCCGGCCGTATTGAATGAACCTGAACCCTGGGTTTTGGTGGATGAGCTGGCTTCCTCAACGATTAACATGAAGTTCTTTTTCTGGGTGGATGGAAGCAGACATAATGTTTTAAAGGTAAGATCATCAGTAATGAGGCTGATTAAAAATACTTATTTAACAGAGGGAATTTCTATGCCTGATGATGCAAGAGAACGAGTTTACCTGCAGGGTACAACTATTCAACATCAAAAAGAATCGGCAGCTTCCGATCAGAAAAAAACCGCGAATGCGCCTGCTGCGGAGGATTCAAAATTAATAACGAAGGCAGAGGGGCAATTAAAAAGTAATGATGAGGAAATTTTAGAGCAGGCCCGGTTGTCAAGATCACCTGAAGAAGGAGAGGATCTTCTGAAACCGAGGGAATAGGTTTAAAACTATGTTTTAAACAGACTCTTATAAACCTGCTTTCTCAATCCAAAACAGAAAAAGAACGATCAGGGCACTTGCAGGCAAAACCACCACCCAGTCGTTGACTTTCAACAGTCGGGGTAGAGTAATATCTCCAAAGGCACCTTTTTTGAGGATCCCGTCTTTTATTTTGGGGTAAACTACAGCAAAGATCCAGGTGCCCAGAATAATGCCTGCCAGTCCGCCAACTATGGCATCCAGATATCCGTTGCCAATGGCACCGGCTATAGTGCCGGGGCAGTAGCCAAGCACAGCAAAGCCAACACCAAAAATAAGGGCACCAATCACATTCTTGCCCACCGAACCGCTCTTGAGCGAAAGTTCAATCCAGCCCATCGATTTCATAAAATACACCCCAATCATACCGGTAACGATTGCCGAGAGCATAATTTTTAAAACCGTAAAGTCTGTGAGCAGCAACTGGGCTACAATTATATCGTACTTGGTTGCTCCGCCCTTATGCAACAGAAAACCGAACACAATGCCAAACCCTAAACCAAAGAGTAATGACCTTTTATTTTTCTCAGCATTTTGCGTTGTTTTTGAAGATTGTTTTCTTGATTTCATTCTGATCCGGCCTGATTTATGCGATTACAAAATAAATGATATGGGCAGTTAACACCCCTCCGATGAAAAAGAAGATGACTGAAACCCAGCTTGAAACGGCAAGTTGAAGTGTTCCGCTGATGCCGTGCCCGCTGGTGCACCCGTCTCCAAAGCGTGCACCGAAGCCAAGGATGATGCCTCCGGCCAGAGCAACAACGACCCTGAGGGAGGCGCTGTCACCAAAAGCCGAAGCCCAGAGCGAGGGTACCCACACACCAACCTGAAAATCGCCCGAGAGAATGGCCGACAGGAACGATCCTAAAACAACACCCACAACCAACATCCACTGCCATTCTATGTTGAGTTTTATCTTTTTAAAGTAGGGCCGTTGTTCTGCTTTCCCTGTAATAAGATTTTCAATCATCCCTCCGGCACGGGCAAAGGTGGTGGAGGTGGCAATGGGTTTGCCTGATACAAAAAAACTCAGCCAGCTCAAAATCCCAATGCCAATACCGGCTGCATAAGGCGACCAGAAAGTATCCGTAAGTACTGAAATAATTGTTTCCATAGTTTACTGTTTAACATGGGTTTTCATTTATTCCACCGTTGAATATAACCTTGAACCGTGGGGTACCTCACAAACAGTGCAGCGCTTTACATACCCCGCTGCGCTATAGCCGGTCATACCTCCGGCAACGTTGTACAGGTTATCAAAACCGTTCATACACAAAATACTTGCACCCAGGCTGCTGCGGTTCCCCGAGCTGCAAATGATTATAATCGTGTCTTCCTTGTTGAGATCTTTATGTCTTTCACGCAAATCCGCCACAGGAATATTGATGGCACCCTCAATATGGCTGTCTTCAAACTCGTCTGCAGCTCTCACATCGAGCAAGACAAATTTTGAAGAGCTCTTAATTTTGTCATGCAGCTCTTCCGCTGAAATCTGTGTGATATGCATGGTTTTGTACCCTTTTGCCGCCCAGTCGGCCATGCCGCCATCCAGATAACCAACAACCCGGTCCTGACCTACGCGCCTGAGCCACACATTTGTTTTTTCGGCGTCCTCAAAACTGTCTGATATCACCAGTAAGTCTTTATCAACCGGCAGTACCCAGCCTGCAAAAGTGGGAAGGTTACCATTGATGTCCAGGCTCCATGAACCTTGAATGTGCAGGCTGCCAAAGGCGAGGTAGCTGCGGGTGTCAACAATAGCAACGTCTTCTTTTTCAAGGAAATTTTTGAAGGATTCCGAGTTAAGGTTTTTCATGCGGGGGAGTTTTGAGACAAGCTCGGGCCCCTCACGGTTGATATCGTTGCATCGGTGGAAGTGGTCGGGTGCAGATGGCATGTCTTCGGTAAGCGATCTGATGAACTCATCCTTATCAGTGATTTGCAGAGGAGCGTTGTATTTCTTTTCGTAGCCGATGGTTGAACGCCACTTGGCACCCATTGCCTTTCCGCAAAGTGAACCGGCGCCATGTGCAGGAAGTACCTCGCAAAAATCGGGGAGCTTTAAGATTTTGTCAAACAGGCTGTGGTATAGTTTATCAGCAAGTTCCTGTGCAATGTCGGGGAAAATGTCGGGTCGCCCTACGTCGCCCACAAACAGGGTGTCGCCTACAAAGGCACACACAGGTTCTTCACCGCGCGCTGAATCCACCACCACAAAGCAGAGGTGATCAGGTGAGTGACCGGGGGTCTCCATCACATTAATAATAATATCTTCAAACTCTATGGTATCACCCTCGCTTAAACCTACGTGATCGAACGAACAGTTGGCCGCTTTAGCCACATAGATTTTGGCACCGGTTTTCTCTGCAAGATCCATATGTCCCGAAACAAAATCGGCATGCATATGAGTTTGCAGGATATGGGTGATTTCTACTCCCAGTTCCCGCGCTTCTTTTATGTAAATATCGGTATCACGTTGTGGGTCAATAACGGCACATACATCCGATCCTGCCAGTATGTATGAACTGAGTGCAATCTTGTTGATGAAGTAATGTTTAATCAGCATGTCTCTTGTTTTTTAGGTGTTTTTATTTTTGGTTAATTAAATGATGAAAAAATAGAATAGAGAAACTGTTATGGTCAGAAAAAGGACTGTCATTCCACTCCCGGCCTTTAAATAGTCCGCATTGCGATAGCCGCCCGACGACATCAGGAAAGCATTCACCTGGTGAGTGGGCAAAATAAACGAGTTTGCCACACAAACGGCAGCCATCAGCACAAGTGGCCTGGGGTCAATCCCGGCAATATCTGCCATACCAATTACCAGAGGAGCCAGCACTACAATTGCCCCTACATTCGACATAAATAGTGAAAAAGCGGTTGCCAGCACCCCAACCATCAGCACGATAAAAACAGGGTGTAAATCGATAACTACACTCATGATGGACTCGGCAAGGAATTGGGCGGTACCGGTTTTTTGCATGGCTAAACCCAATGGAATCAATCCCGCCAGCAGAAAAACCACTTTCCATTCAATGGCTTCATAGGCTTGACCAATATTCATTACACGGGTAAGAACCATACAAAGTGCTCCCGTCAGAAAAGCCATTGAAATGGGGTAGCCAACCATTGCCAGTGTAATGGCAAATACAAAGCAGCCTATTGCCGGCCATGTTTTTTTCCTATTTTTTTTATCCACTTCAAACCCGGTAATCACAACAAAATCAGCGCTATCTTTCAAATCCTTTATGTTTACCCACCTGCCGTAAACAATAAGAGTGTCGCCCGTACGGATTTCCAAATCTGAAAAATCTCCATCCACTCTTTCTCCTTGGTTGAATAGGATTACCGGCTCAACCGCGTATCGTTTTCTAA
Source organism: Balneolaceae bacterium (assembly GCA_007135335.1). Taxonomy (GTDB): domain Bacteria; phylum Bacteroidota; class Rhodothermia; order Balneolales; family Balneolaceae; genus Rhodohalobacter. The sequence continues at coordinate 9,087 of SLJB01000078.1, read as the reverse complement.
GGGAGAACTCTCTAATACATTTACCTGCAAGTTTTGAATCAGGCGGAATAATTACCTCGGCAAAACCGCTAACACTGGGGTCTAAGTCATTAGAGAAATAGCGAGACGAGGAGATGTCATCAAGCTGAAAATCTTCTGAAAAGTGCTCAATATTTTCAGCAGAACCCAAAACGGCAAGGGTTTGCCCATCCTCAAATTTGGTTTCTCGCCAGGGGGCGTAAACCACATCATCTCCCTTTCCGATTCCTAACAGGTTTACATTATATGTTTTCCATAAACCTGCCTCTTCTGTTGTTTTTCCGGCCAGTGAACTTTTGCGGGTTATGGTGAGTAATTTGATGTTGTGTGGTAAATCAAGCTTCTCAACCAGCTTTTCCTGCTCCGTTTTTTCAGTTTTCCCAACGTTTTTATCAGGTAAAACTTTATTCCCGACCAGCAAAAAATAGCCTATACCCGACAGCAGAAGAACAATACCAACCGGGGTTACGCTGAACAGATTATAGGCTTCGAGCCCTTCATTTCTTAACAGGTCATTTACCAGGATGAGTGGTCCCGAGCCAACCATGGTAAGGGTGCCCCCCAATATGGCAGCAAATCCAATGGGCATAATTAGTGATGATGCGGGAATCTTTGCACGGCGCGAAACCTGCATGATTCCGGGAAGAAAAAGCGCAGCCGCGCCAATGTTCTGAATTAAACCGGACAAAAATCCTGTTGAAAGAGAAAGTAGGCCTGCCAGATTTTTTTTACCGGTTCCGGCCTTTCGTATAATAAACTTTGAAAACTCATCCATAATACCCGTCCGGGCAATACCTTGGCCCAATATCATCACGCTAAGCATGGCAATGACAGCGTTGCTCGAAAACCCGGAAAACATCTCCTGGGGTTCCAATATGCCGGACCATCCCAGAGCGAGCATACAGCCAATGGCAACAATGTCAATACGAACAACATCAAGTACCAGCATGATTACTGTTATTCCAAGGATGATCAAAACTATAATAATTCCTGAATCCATTATTTAGTTGAGCTCTGAGATTTCATTTCCAAGCCAATTTGCTTGTTTTTGTCTCTGTTTGATGGTTGGGGTTCTTATCCCGGCGTTGTGAAGCACTTCACATTTAACCATGAATGATGGAGTTTGCGGATATCAAGCCACTTTTCAACCAGCGCCTTAGTATCTTGTTTTAAGTGCAATATCACCAATATCTTTGATTTCGTCCTGCCCGGTAAATATCACCCTGCCGCTTTTAGATAATACTGCCCAGGCGATGTTGCTTGTAATGTCATCAATGGCATTTTCATCAGTTCTGTCATCTGTTAGTTCAAAGGTTCTGTCGCCCGTCATAACAACAGGTTGTGAAAAGTCCTGATGAACGATTAACAGATCACCACGACCATCAACGGATGCCTGAAAAATTTCCTGTAAATCAGTTAAAACAGCATCTTGCCCCACGGCTTCTTTTATCTCTTCAATCGCTTCTTTTCTGCGATTATGTTGAAGATCTTCAATCAACTTCCAGCCTTGTGCAGCAATTGTATGTTTTTCAGTATCGTTATAGTCAATACTTGCATAGCCAATATAAATGGAAGGTTTGTCAGCTACCTGCATCAAACGGCTGTAGTTGTCTTCCGTGCAGATCACAACACAATCCAGGCCCGTTTCACTATTCATTTTTACAATGGCCTTGTCAATTTTGTTTAAATACTCACGAACCAAATCGTCCATACGTTTTGAATCACTGACTCTTTCCGGGTTAGAACTGTACTGTCTGTTTTCTGTAATCGGAAAGTGCTCATTCTTAATTTCATCAACAATACAATCATTGATTGTATTGTAAAGGTTTACACTGCTTTGTGACAATAAAAGAATGGAGTACTCTTCACTTCTGATGTATGATTTCATCAAAGAAAGAATATTGAACGAGTCTGATATGTACACTCCATTTTCATTTATAGGCCAGGCCGATCTAATGATCTCTTTCGTATCATTTGAAAGAAAAATGTGCAAACTGTCGAGATTAAAATTTACATCAATTTCGTTTTCAATTTCTGAAAGGCTCTCCAGGAGTGAAGATACCGGCCTTTTTCCAAATTCTTTTATAATCCTATCTTCGGCCTCCTTCAACAGATTTCTTAATTGAACTTCATCCTGTTCGTTGTCCGGGTGAGTTCTGTGAGTGTTCAGCGAAATAGTAACACAAGGAGTGTTTTCTTTAGTTGCTAACTTGTCTAATTTTTGTCTGATTGTCATATGTTTTATAATTTTTTAAAGTGATAAAGGCTGATTCCAATGTTGTTAGGGTGCTAATATGAATTTAATTGACGATTGCAAAGACAGAACAGTGATGAGTAAAAACGGTCTTCAGTCTACCTTCTATTCGTAATGTTTCATTCAAATTTTCTTAAACCATTATTATAGTATTCATTCAGGTATCCAAACGGATACAGACCCGGGCAAGCAGCGAAATTCACCCCATCCATCCTCGTTCGTTGTTATCGTACCTTCGATATGTTTAGTAACATCCACGTATACAGTGTCAGGGGAGCCTGTTTCCATTTTTTTTCTGCCTTCTTCTCCATTGCTCAGCAAAACAGCCATTCCACGCTGTTCTCCATGCTCTTCTTTTCTCCCCATTCGCGTCCAGCCGATACAGTTTGGATGATCAAAATAATCGTACTGGTCATATTGGGCATACTCTCTTCGAACATATAAGAACTTGTCAATTAACCATTGATGAGAATCCATCCTGATCTCATGTTCTTCACCATCTTTGCCTTTATCTTTATATTCTGCTCCATAGTAATCAGCTGCAAAAACACAGGGATATCCATCATCTCTTAAAAGGATCATTGCATAAGCCAAAGGCTTGAACCAGGACTCAACGACTGATTCGAGGGATTGCAGTGGCTGGGTATCATGATTACTGACAAGTGTTACTGCATGTGTGGGTTGATCTTTTACAAGGGTATTATCAAAAATTGTCGTCAGGTCATAATTTTTACCTTCTTTCCCGGCAAGTGCAAAATTAAAATGCAATTTTACGTCAAAAAGCATCATGCTCCCTTCGGTTTTATTGATAAAGTGCTCTAAAGCCTCATTTTCACCCGACCAGTACTCGCCCACAGCAAACAGGTCTTTACCGGAGTGATAACGAACGTGTTCCAGCCAGTCAAGAAAAAAATTGGATCTTACGTGCTTAACGGCATCAAAACGGAACCCATCAACTCCGGTTGTTTCCAGAAACCATTCACCCCAGTAGAACAGCTCTTTCTGCACATCGGGATTATTAAAATCGAGATTACATCCCATCAGATAATCAAAATTACCCTTCTCCACGTCTACACTTAAATCAAATACTTTCCCTTCAAACAGGTAGATAGCATCTGTTTCATCTTCAAGGGCGTTGAAATCGGCTGCATTAAAATGCCACCAATGCCACTTAAGGCTTGAGTATTTGCCATTTCTGCCGGGAAAACTAAAATGTGTCCAGGCCTTAATTTCCTGCAATTCTCCAATGGGCTCTTTTCTGTTCTCTGGATTAAAGGGTGTAGCTTTAAACTCTTCCGATTCATCAGCACCGAGCTTGTGATTGAACACTACATCAGCATAAACCTGAATGCCGGCTTCTTGCGCAGCCTTTATGCCGGCCAGATACTCGTCGCGTGTTCCGTATTTTGTACGTACAGAACCTTTTTGGTCGAATTCTCCCAAATCAAAGAGATCATACACGCCATAACCAACATCAAATCCTCCTGCTGCACCTTTATAAGCCGGCGGCAGCCAAACAGCTGATATGCCGGCATCAGCCAGGTTTTGGGCATTTTCTGCTAATTGTTTCCACAAATTACCATCAGCAGATGTATACCAATGGAAGTACTGCATCATTACACCATTATCGGCTGCCATATAGATCTATTTTAATTGTCGTAATTGTCTCAACGCATTCTTCGTAAACTGCCACTCTTTGTCTGTCTCGGTGATATTGTAATAAAGCCAATGATCATTAATAATCATCCTATTTACACATGATGAAATGTGTGTTGCTGGATGGCGGGCCTCTATCCGAAATATTGGGTTCAATACAGGTTAATACCGACTGAAACAGGTGAAAGTGTACAACCTCTCTTTCAATTAAAAATGAAAAGTTTCCGATACAAAAAAAAGGTTTTGCTTCTCAAAGTTTGAGTGTGATGTAAAATTCCATTCATTTTAAAGTTACATCTAAAAAGTAGGGCTGGTAACAAAGTAAAGCGTTACACAAATATGGCTGCAGTTACATTATTCACAGATTTCTGCTTGATTCTATATCAAATGTGAATTGTATTATGTACTTGATTCATTGTTATACAGGTATTGGAAAAGATTTTGAAAAATTGAGTCTTAATGGATCAATACATTATTCACTGATGAATCTTCCCATGATAAACTTGTAAGATTCTTACCTATAAAAAGCCCTGTAATCTTTAGTTATCGAATATCATGCATCAAGATGCATACTATTCAGTTTCAGTAATACCTGCAACACTCACACATCCTGTTGTAACACATACCGTATTAGGGTGGTCTACCTTGTTATTGTGTTAATTATATCACAAAAAACAGACAAATTGATAACCCAAATTTTATGAAATTAACTAACTATTTTAGCACCATTTTGGTGGCCACTCTATTTTCAGCCGCCTTTTTTGTTGGGTGTGACAACACCAGCACAGATCCTGATATCGATGCCGACGCACCTCTTATTTTTTCTACAAGCCCAGCGAATAATGAAAATAATGTAGAGCGAAATAAAGTCGTGGAAATCGTCTTCGATCAGGCAATGAATCCATCAACAATGAACAGTTCAACGATTACTCTGCATCAGGGATCCAGCACAGTTAACGGTAGTGTGGACTATTCAGGCACCACGGCCAGATTTACTTCCGAGAATGTATTAGATGCACAAACTGATTACACAGTGAATGTTTCAACCGATGCAAGAAGTTCTTCTGGTGTTGCTCTTGCTGATGATAGTGAGTGGAACTTCACAACCGGAGGTAATAGTGAACAAGTGGAAGTAGTAGATCTTGGAACAGCCGGTAATTATGTAATTCTTGCAAAATCGGCTATTAACAATAATGCAACATCAGCTTTTACAGGCGATCTGGGATTAAGCCCAATGGCTGAAAGTTTTATTACAGGTTTTTCTCAAACTGAAGAAACCGGGTATTCAACTTCTGATCAGGTCACAGGAAGAATATATGCCGCTGATATGGCCGATCCAACACAGGCAAACCTTGCAACAGCCGTTGAAGATATGTCAAATGCATATGATGATGCCGAAGGTCGATCAAATCCCGACTTCGTTAATTTACACTCCGGAGAAATAGGCGGTAATACACTTTCACCGGGTCTGTACAACTGGAGCGATTCAGTTATGATTTCTGAGAATGTAACTTTTTCAGGCGATGAAAATGACGTATGGATTTTACAGGTAGCTGATAACGTTACGGTAAGCTCTGACGTGAGCATTATCCTTAGTGGTGGTGCACAGGCTCAAAATATCTTTTGGCAAGCAGGCGAGAACGTAACGATAGGATCTAACTCACATTTTGAAGGGATTATCCTTTCAATGTCCGGCATTACACTGGATAACGATGCTTCATTTAAGGGCCGAATTTTAACGCAAACAGCTGCTATTTTCGATTCGAACACAGTAGAAGAACCTCAATAATCAAAAGTTTATATCTGCAGAGAGATGCATTTATAAATTTTAGTAACCAAAAGCAGTTCTGTTGAAAGCAGAGCTGCTTTTTTTTATCCAGATATGAAGATGGGTGAGTATTAAACAGGGAAGCAGATGTGATTTAACCAAATACTCGAAGTTCTAATATGGGTCTATTCCATTATTATTTTGGCCAATGAAGTTGAAGTTGGCTCTGCAGTTAACAAGTGCAGGATGCTAATACACTACACTTTTTGAATGGTTATTCTTCTTTTTTCTTTCAATGCTTTAAAGTGAGATAGTGTTAAACCTGTTACCTTCTTAAACTGGGCTGATAAGTGTGCAGAGCTGCTATAATTGAGTTTATGTGCAATTTCAGAGAAGCTATCCTCACCAAAAATAATCAACTCTTTTACCCTTTCAATTTTTAAAGCAATCAAGTACTGTTCAATGGTTGTGGCTTCAACTTCTGAGAAGAAGTTTGATAAGTATGTATAGCTGTGATTTAGTTCTTTACTCAACAATTCAGAGAACTTTATAGCCGGATCTTTATCTGAATTAGAGACATAATCAATCATTACTTTTCTGATTTTTTCAATCAACACACCTTGTTTTTTTTCCAGCAACTCCATCCCGGCTTTTTTGATTTTGCTATTCAGTTTCATTTTGTCATCATCAGAAACGTCATCCATAGTTTCAATTTCTCCTAATTCAACTCTGACTATCTTTATTTCAAGATCATCTAGAGTATCTTTAAGAAAGATTACACAACTCTCACAGGCCATATTTTTAACATAGATTCTCATAGTCTATCTCTCTTCAATTGATTGTTGTGTTGTACTTCGGCGTGGAGCCGGGTTATTTGCGTTGTTAAAACGTTTGCGGATAGGAATAGTTGTGAAATATACGGTCCGAGGCCTGTCTGCCAAGGTAGATTTTGCCAGGCGTCATAGAAGTATGGATCTTTGTAATGATATCAAAAAATGAATTTTCATCATTCACTTCTCTGTTATCTTTTCTATTAGTTGTTTGACTTCCCTTCATCGATGGCCTTATCTGCTTCTTCTTTATCACCGGTGGATGGCTTAGGTTCCTCGTCTACCAAAGAGTTGGGATTATAGTCGAGAACCACGAGAATGGGAAAATGGTCAGATCCTATATTCGGCAGGCGACGCAACTCAACGAGAAGAAAGTGCCTGGATGCGAAGACGTGATCCAGCGGATAGCGCAAGAAAATATTACGTGTGTCAAATGTGTTGAAAAAGCCCCGGCCCACCCGAGGATCGAGCATTCCTCCGATACGCTGAAAAAGATGTGTAGAGCGCGACCAGGCTACATCATTGAAATCTCCGGCGATTATTACAGGGGTATTCTGCAGTTCACTTACCTCTTTGGCAATCAGCAGTAACTCAGCATCCCGCATATCGGAATCCTCGCGATCGCTCTCTTCACCCTCGTCGTTGGGAGGTCTGAGGCCGGGAGGGCGTGGGTGCACTCCATATAGGGTCACGAGTGCTCCCGAACGGAGCCGCACTCCAACGCGAATCGAAGGAACTTCCGGATCAATCAAAAACCGTATCTCCTGATTTTCCAGTTCCAGTCTGGAATAGAGCAGCTTTCCATAATGATTTTCCTGAGGCTGAAATAGCGTGTAAGGATAGTCTTCTTCCAGTCCGTCGAGCTGCCCAAGCCACCACTGTGTAGGTTCGCTTAATAGGATGATGTCGGGATCGGTGGCACGGATGAGGTTGCGCAGCGATGTAACTTCTTCATTATCATAGAGTACATTGTAAATTAATAGAGATATGCGGTTAGAATCGTCTGATGCATGGCTGTCTGACATTTGCTTGGGATAAAAGATGGTATAGGGAGCGATGTACATGAGCTGCCAGACCAGCGAAAGTCCTGCAACTGAAACAAGTACATACTCCCAAGATCGTAATCGTACAAATAAGCGTAATACGGCATAGCTTGCCAGCGCCAGCATTAGCAGTGTGGCGACTTGAATACGCGGAAAATCGAAAATACGTATCCACCATTCATCGCTACGGAGTAGGGGAATTGCGGTACCGAAGACCAAAATCAAAGAAAGCAGGCCCACAGTTACACGGCAGAGTAAATAAAGTGTATTCCTCTCGGATTTTATTGACATGATGCAATAGGTACATTTTTAATATCTGTTGAGAACCATCAATTCTTGTTTATTACCCTCTTCATAAAGTGTTGCCATCTCATAGATAGCCTGATAGCGGCTGTATCTGTTCAACACATCCTCAACATAATTGACTGTCTCGGTACCTTTTTTGTATCCATAGCGAGCATGCTGATAATATTCCGGATCCATCAGTTTCAGGAGTGCATCAGCAATATTTGGCCATTCATCCGGATCATTACCCAGTCTGGCAGCCAGTTCTTTCGCGTCAGCAAGATTCCCCATGCCAACATTGTAAGCAGCCAAAGCCATGGAATGTTGATTAAGTGAATCGAGATGCGCTTCACGGGTTAAATGTTTTTTTAAATAACGAACACCTTCACGAATATTAATTTCCGGGTCATATAGTTCTGTTTCATCAACAACCTCGGAGAAACGGGGAATGATTTGCATCAACCCGAGTGCACCGGCTAAACTTTCTGCCATTGGGTCAAAAGCCGACTCCTGTGCCATCACAGCAATAACCAGCTTCCAGTCCACACCTGCTTCATCTGCTATCGATTTTACCATATCATCATACGGTGACAAATAGCCTGTATAAATTGCAATGTAAGCGCGAAAATGATATCGACTTTCAAAACGGTCTCTTTCAAAATATCGACGGTGTAAATTGTTTAAATATGCTGACCGGAGAATGTGTCCGTCTGACTCGCGGACCTGAATATGTTTCCCAATAAATTCATCCATTTTTTGCTTCAGAACCGGAGTGTTCTTCCTAATAGTCCAGGCAATACTATCAACTTTTGTGATTGCCAATCCTGGAGATGGATCCTCCTTGTAGCGTACTGTAGCCTGGTATTGATGAGATTTTGAGACCTTCATTTCATCATCAGGAAATTTATATATTGATACATTTTCATATCCGGCATCACTGATATCGTAAACCTTATTGATATAATTGTATGGCTTACTAAAGCTCACTTGATCCAGGATTTGTTCGTTGATCACATAATGATCTGCAATCAAATCTCCTTTTCCGCTTTCTAAGATTTGCAAAGGGTCTTCATCCGGACCGATCAAAACCACTTCAATTTTTAACTCGTTCTCTTTTGCAAAGCGCGACACCAGTTCATATTCAAAGCCCCTATCCATTCCTCCCATTAAAAAATAGGATGTGGGGCTGTATTGGGTAATCATCCGAAGGGTGCCTCTCGTTTGTATCTCCTC
>SLJB01000168.1 GCA_007135335.1 Balneolaceae bacterium | reverse complement strand
TCCCGGATCTGCATTTGGTCGTAACCGGTTCATCCATATTTGAAATATCAAAAGGCATGCAAGATCTTTCGCGCAGGGCGGTTGTTTATCATTCCGGGAATATTTACATCTAAGCCACGGGCTGGAATTTAACGTGTTGCAACTCGAAGAGATTCTGAATCCGCACATCGGAATAAGTGCCGGATACCCTGACCAAATGAATACCTCCGCTATGGATACTACCCATTTTTTAATGAGTGGATTCAATCCTATCCGCAAAAACTGAGGGAGATGACCGCCCTTGTATTAGATGTTGATGTGGCGCCTTTTGAAGAACTGAACCACACCACCGTGAGAAACATGAAAAAGCTGAGTTATGTAATTAGCCAGTCGGTTCTCTTCAAACCCAATATCTCGAGATTAGCCGTTAAACTTGGCCTGCCACGGAATTCGGTTCTAAAAATGCCCGACCTGCTCCACCGTGCAGAAATTCTATCTCTGCTTCGAAGCGATACGAAGGGTTTCAGCTATTTACAAAAACCGGAAAAGATTTATCTGCAAAACCCAAACCTGGCCTGGCTCTACTCTGAAAATAAACCGGAGGTCAGTAACATGAGAGAGACCTTCTTCATAAACCAGCTTCAGGTTCAGCACAAGATGACTTCATCCCGATTTACCGATTTTTTGGTGGATGATATATGGACATTCGAAATCGGCGGTCCCGGGAAAACCTCGGAACAAATCCGTGGCGTACCAAACGCCTGGATTGCCGCCGATGGCATTAATGGCGGATCCGGAAACAAAATTCCACTATGGCTTTTCGGGTTTTTGTACTAAGCTGAAGTTTTTTAGCTTAGTTTAAAACCGCTGAAATTTGATTTTCGTAGTTGAAGTTTTTAGTAATGAATACAAGATCTAATTTCGCTCCAAAGTAACCTTGATGAAACAGTATAGCCATGCCAAAATTTCTCGCAGCAGCCATACAGCTAAACAGCCAGCCCGATCTTGAACGAAACATGCAGGAGATTTATCGCCTGGTTAAACGTGCGGCTGAAGAGGGTGCTGCATTTATTGGCCTGCCCGAAAATTTTGCATTTATGGGCAACGAAAAAGAGCGTCTCAAACAGGCAAAGACCCTTTCGGCATCAGTAGAAAGCAGACTGCCGGTGTGGGCTAAAGAGTTTGGTGTTACGCTTCTGGGTGGTGGTTACCCGGTTCCGGCGGGAGAGGGGAAGGTATTTAATCGATCCAGATTGATTACACCGGATGGAAAAACAGCCGCAGTGTACGATAAAATTCATCTGTTTGATGTGGAATTATCGGCTGAAGAGACGTACAGGGAGTCGGATATGGTTGAGGGCGGCAGAGATGTAATCAGCTGCTTTTCCGTGGCTTTGGGCGTGCGAATCGGCTTGTCGATCTGTTATGATGTTCGGTTTCCGGAACTCTACAGAAAACTGGCTGAACAGGGAAGCGGGCTGCTTTGCGTGCCGGCAGCATTTACACGACCCACAGGAAAGGCGCATTGGGAGGTTCTTTTACGTGCTCGCGCCATTGAAAACAGCTCATTTATGATTGCCCCGGCTCAAACCGGCAAACATGGTGACAAAAGGGAAACCTATGGACATTCACTGATTATTGATCCCTGGGGAACTGTTCTTGCAGATGCCGGAACGGAACCCGGAGTTGCAATAGCGGAAATCGATACATCTGCTTTAGCAGAGGTGAGAAGAAAACTGCCTTCACTCAGCCACAGGATCTTGTAGGATCTGCACGGAATGAAAGCAGTTTTTCAGATATCTAAAGCTCTACAGACTTTCCTGTTTTCACGGATTTATCACTGGCCAGAACTATTTGCAGGGTATGCACAACTTCCTGCAGGTGGTCTGATACATCCAGATCTTCTTTGATTGTTTTCAGGAAATATTCCTGCTCAAAGAGACAAAGTTCATCATGATCGGGCTGTTCTGGTGCATCAAGAATTTCATCATCATGCACCAGTTTGCCTTTTTCATCCATTTCTGAGGAGTGCAGACGAAACTGTTTAACCGTTGTGTGTTCCCCGATATCAGCAGAGGCGCCTCTGGGCAGATCGAAGGTATTTTTGCGAATACTCACACTTCCTTTTGGCCCCATAATATCTTTTACAAAGAATGCCTGTTCACTGATCATGGGCCCCCATCCGGATTCGTACCAGCCCACAGAACCATCATCAAAGCGTACCTGCAACTGGCCGTAGTTATACTGATTCGCATCGATCTCATCGGATAATCTTGCGCCGATTGCATGAACGCTGACAGGGGTTGCTTTGGTCATCTGGCACATTACATCCACATAGTGAACTCCGCAATCTACAATGGGCGACATTGCCTCCATAATGTTTTTATGAACAGCCCACTCTTCACCCGTGCTTTGCTGGTTCAGATTCATCCGCATTACAAGCGGCTTGCCGAGCCGTTGTGCATATTCAATAAACTTCTTCCATCCGGGATGATGCCGTAGGATGTATCCTACCACAACTTTTTTGCCTGCCTTCTTTGCTGCGGCAACAATAGCTTCGGCTTCTTCAACGGTTTCGGCAATCGGTTTTTCCACAAAAACGTGTGCACCGGCTTCCAGTGCTTTTATGGAGAACTCGGCATGTGTGCCGGGATAGGTGCATATACAAACAGCATCCGGTTTTGTGGAAACCAGCGCTTCTTCGTAGTTGCTGAATGTAGCAGGATTACCAACTTCTTTGGCAAGGCGTTCACTGCTTTTAGAGCCACGATCCACAAGCCCTATAATGTTAAAGTCGTCCAGTTTATGGTAGGCACGGGCATGCGATGTTCCCATATTTCCGCAACCCACTACGAGTACGTTAATTTTTTTATCAGTCATGTTATTTTTAGTCTTGAGAGTATTAAGTTTTGAATAGTGAGTATGTGTTGATTATCAATTCCTGAATAAGATTAAAGTTTTCATGTACATGTAACAATTAGATCAAAGTAACAAGAAAGATGCCTTACTACTCAATACTCACTACTGTTTTCTATTTAACCCTGTTAAAGCTCATGGTTTTGAGCATCCAGTCGGGCAGGGGTTTCTGATGTTTTCTCTTTTTCAGGTTTATGTACCATCCCCACTTTTTTAAAATAGGCAACTTGTGCGCTTGTACAAATTCAATTAGAGTTCCATCAGGGTCTTCAATATAGGAAAATCTTCCGGCTGCCTCACCCATATCAAAAGTTGATGCGCTATCAACGGTAAAACTGTAACCGAGTTGCCGGCATCTCTTTTTTAGAGTGTCCATATCATTCACATCAAAACAGATATGAATGAATCCCGGATCGCCCCAAAAACGATCGTGATAAATTTTTTGAGGTTCGCGATCGAGCACCTGGATCAGTTCAATATCAATATGGCCGAAAAGGCGACTAAAGGCACCTTCATCGCGCTGCTTTTTCCTAAGCAAAACCCGCCTGAATGAGTGCGACGGGTCGAGATCTGAAAACGTACCGGTTTCATCATACATGGTTTCGCTGAATCCAAGAGCATCCGTGTAGAGTGGCAGGGCTGCATCAACACTGCTTACACCGATAATAGCCCCGCAAACCCCTCCGGTGGTACTACTACTGTTTTGAAACCAGGAACTGCCGCTTACAAGCTGAAACAAATTGTTGTAGGGGTCTCTCAGATAAAATGATTTTTCTCCGTTTGGAAGCGTAAAAATCTCGGATAAAGAAGCACTGTTCTTTGACTTTAAGTTTTCAAATGCCTTCATAACGTTGCGGCATTTAATTTTAACAGCATTGATACCCAGATCGCCCAATAAATGTTGGAAAGAACAGTGAACCGGTTCCCGGCTTTTGAACTGCCATATTT
>SLJB01000296.1 GCA_007135335.1 Balneolaceae bacterium | reverse complement strand
GCATATCGAGCGAGTCTTTTTTAATATCGGTCATAAAAAGCAGCGTGTGGCGGGCTATATCATTCTTATATACATCCCCAACACTCTCAATCCATCGATTCCCAAAAGTTACCCGCTGAGCACGTTCCCTGAGGTGATACCCTTTCCCCCGGGTATCAATGCTCTGCTGAAAGAGCGGAATCCGGGTTTCAGCCCAAAGCTGCTTGCCAATAAGCAGAGGGGAGTTTGCTGAAATAGAAAGTACAGGCCCCGAGAGCATCTGCGCCCAGTTAAACATATCGGGAAAGTCACCCGGTTCAATCTGCAGATGGCACTGGAAACTGGTATTGCACGCTTCAAAAAGAATGTTGTGATGTTTCAGAATCAGTTCATCCACACCGGTTATATTCAGCTCAAAATCTTCACCACGAAGTTCTGCAATGATATTTGATAACGCCTCATATCTCTGCTTGGGAGTCATATATTCTGTTTGAACAGCTCTGTAATCAATAGAGGGCAGAATTCCGGTAAGGATAATGTTTTCATTAAAAGATGTAGCGGCATTTTCGGCTTTTTCAAGCAAGCCCCTGAGATTGTTTTCCATTTTTGATAAACAATCGCCTTCAAAAGAGATCGGATCGAGATTAATTTCGAGATTATAACGGGCAAGTTCCGGGGTGAAGTGAGGATCTCCGATTTTTTCAAGTATCTGAAGTGAATTCAATGATGGGCGAAAATGCTTATCAACCAGGCAAAACTCCTGTTCAGCCCCGATCCGGCTGACACCTGATTCAAACATTCCGGCATCCAGCATTTTTTCTATGGCTTCTACATCATGCAGCAGATGCCTCAGAAATTTCTTTCTCGATTCAGGATCTTTGGCAATAGAAAGCACTTGTTCACCCATTATGCGTACCTATTCATTTTATTGTTATTCTGAACTGTTGTTGTCTGCTTTTTTTTCATTATTCCTGTGCAGCCGTTTTAGCAGCCTTGACGTTATAGTCATATAGTTCTGCTCTGTAATAATTCCTACAAGCCTGTTATTTTTCACCACCGGTAAGCACCCGATTTGCTGCCCGTCCATAATATCGATGGCTTCCAGAATGGAGGCTTCCGGATGAATGGTTATGGGATTTTTGATCATGATATCTTCCACAGATTTACTCGATGTACCACGGTTGTGAATAATATTATTGAACTCCCGGAAGATCATTCGCATCGTTATCAATCCTACCAGATGCTTGCTGTCATCTTCTACCGGCACATACCGGATACGCCGCCATTCAAAAAGATTTGCCACCAGTTCGATGATGTCATCTTTTTGTACCGTAAATAGATCGGTCGTCATAAACTCTTCAACCAGCAGTGAAGATGGCTGCCACATTTCCAGATCATCTGCTTTAGCCAGCCCCCATTTGTGTACCGGCTCACCCTTTCTCTGATTTTTTATCATAGCGTTCGTAACTGCAGTAAGAGCCTGCTCCTTGCTCACATTTTTACTGAGAGAGTTATACGATTTTACCATCCAGTAACTACCGGTTTGTGCTTTTTCGGTTCGCTCTTCTATCACATCAAGGTAGCTGCTGATATCACCTTCATACACATTGGCATTTCTCAGCCCTTGCCTGGCAAGTGGTAAAAGTTCTTTTGTGATGAGCTCTACGGCAGAGTACCGTTTATCGCCCGCCCATTTAAATTTGGTATCGAGGCCCAGTTTTGAAGCTGCCATAAAATTCATTTTGGCGTCATCAAAATCCAGCACTTTTGTAATGTCGGGATATTCATCATCCATCCCGTTAAGCAGGCCCAGCCAGAATGATGCATTGGCTATTTCATCCGTTACTGTTGGCCCTGATGGGAAAATTCTGTTTTCTATCCGCAGGTGTGGCTTTCCATTACTGATTCCGTAGCAAGGTCGGTTCCAGCGATAAACCGTACCGTTATGCACCTGCAAAGCCATTAATTTGGGTACTCCTCCGCTTTCCAAAATCTCATCAACATCTTCGGTTATGTTTGAGCTCAGCATAACTCTGTATCGGGCAATATCTTCTTTGTAAATCTCAAGGATGCTGTTTTTAAGCCATTCATTGCCGAAAGTTACTCTCGGACTGTTATCACGCAGATGATCCCCTACTTTTCGTGTATCAACCGATTGATGGAAAAGTGCAATTCGCGTTTCGGCCCAGAGCCTTTTTCCGAACAGTAAAGGCGAATTCACAGCACTTGCCAGCACAGGACCCGTTATGGCCTGCGCCAGATTGTACTTTGTTACAAACTCATCAGGATTTACCTGCAGATGGACCTGAAAGCCGGTGTTGCAAGCTTCCAAAAGCGGTGTATCAAAGCGCATCAGCAGTTCATCCATGCCCTGAATTCGCAAATCGTATTCATCCCCGCGCAGTTTATTGATGGCATCGCATAAAGCACGATAACGTGGTAGCGGAGTGAGATTTTCAATATCCAGATCCGATTTCCGGATGGTTGGCAAAACCCCGGTGAGTACGATATCACCATCAAACTGTTTGATGGCTTCTCGTGCTTTATCGAGCTGACTGAGGATATTGACTTCAAGCAGTGAGAGACATTTGCCCTTAAATTCGAGGGGCGTAAGATTTGTTTCGAGATTAAAACGCGCAAGTTCAGTTGTAAAAGCATCATCATTAAGAGCTTCCAGTAGTTCAATAGAAATTGGCGCGGGCTTTGCGAATTTATCAACCAGGCAGAGCTCCTGTTCGGCTCCAATCCGGATTATGTCTGTCTCAAAATAGTTTTCAGACAACATTTTTTCCATCGCCCGAATATCTTTCAGAAGATATTTGATAAACTCCTGAACCTGCTCTTTACTTTCCGCCAGTTTTACCGTTTCTACACCCATTCAAGACTGAATTTTTAAAAAATCGATTTCCTGTAATGTCCAGTTATCGGAAGTATAATATTTAATTTTCATTTTACTATTCAAAATCAGCAACTTATTTGTATTTGAATATCAAAGGGTAAAAAAATTTCTGCTCCATATCACTCCTGAATTCAAATCCGTTCTGTATCTTTGTGTGAATTACAGAATAAATCTGCCCGGCATTTGGAATCGTTTCTTTGCGATGCGTGTTAACGGAGAATATATTATGCAATCAGACCAGCCCAAACGAAACGAAATTGAGTCGCTTATCTTCCTGCTTGAAGATCCCGATCCTCAGGTGCAAACCGGAGTGCGAAACCGCTTTATAGAGCTCGGGGAGCGAGCTGTGCCCATGCTCGACCAGTACCGCAGTGAAACCATACGTGATTCGGAAAAAGACTCTATCAATGAAATTATCTACTCTATCACCTTTGGCGCCATTTTAGATGAATTTGCCGAACTGGTTGAACAGGGTGTCCATAACAGTAAGCAACTTGAAGATGCACTCTTGTTACTGTGCAAATTCGGAAATCCCACACTTCGGGTTGAAGAGTACAGAAAAAAATTGGATAAATTCAGTTCACAAATTGGCAGTGAAATTGCCTACACACCATCCATGCCCGAGAAAATGCAGATTATGCTGCAGTTTGTTTTTCGTGAACTGCGATTCCGGGGAGATGCAAAAGATTATCATCATACGGATAACGCCTATCTCGACAGGGTAATTGACAGGCGAAAAGGGTTGCCGATTATGCTCAGCGTTATTGTTCTCTTTCTCGCCCGGCGTTTAAGCCTCCCTTTTTTTGGTGTGAATATGCCTATTCATTTTATGCTGATGTATAAAATGCACGATCGTGATATACTGATCGACCCGTTCGACAGCGGCTCTATTGTTACTTATAACCAATGCTGTTATTTCCTGAAAAAAAATGGAGTTGAGCCCAGGCCTGAACATTTAAAACCGGCGGATGAAGCCGAAAT
>SLJB01000285.1 GCA_007135335.1 Balneolaceae bacterium | reverse complement strand
TTGCCCTTTTACGGGAATGGCAGCCACATCAGTTGATGTTTCATGCAGTGCAAATAAGCCGCCATGATTTTGCCATCCACCAAGAATGGTGTAGGCTTCCCCGAGAGCGGAGATAAATTCCTCCTCGCTCTCAAGTGCTGTAATCTGGCTTGGAACGCGCTCTGTAAGATCAGTACATGCAAGACTGAAAATGAACAGAAAGCTCCCAACCAGTAGTATTCTATTAGAAATAAATTTTTTCATGATACTATGATTATTCGTTTAAACTTTTTTAGAATCCTAAGTTTACACCAAACACAAGTGATGTCTGAGTAAACCAGTTATTTCTACGTTCAATTCCGGGAGCAAGTGGATTTCCTCCTCCGGTTCGGCCTGCATTGTCTGAAGGACCAACATCAGCGAAACGAACTTCAGGATCCACACCACCATAACCGGTGATTGTCCAGAGGTTATTGCCCGAGACGAAGAATCGCAGATCACGAATCGCGGCAGTTTCTCTCAGATCAAGCGTGTAACCAATGGTTACGTTCTCAAGGCGAAGGAAGTCTGCACTTTCAACATAATAACTTGAGAATGTAGGGCTTTGTCTGAGTTCCAGATCAACCGCTTCTTTGCTGATATTATAAGCAGAAGCAACAGTTGGATTCTTATAAAACACATCGTAGCTGTTAACCAGATCGTGGCCAAAAGCACCTCTCCAGAACATGTTGAAGTCCCAGCCGCGATAGTTAAAGGTATTGTCCAGGCCTATTGTAAAGTCCGGCATACCATTTCCAAGTACAGTGTTATCGTTGGTCGTAAGCTGACCACGATTTACGATTTCATCGTTTGCGTTGTAGAATAACCACTCGCCATTGGTACTGAACCCTGCAAAACGCGGGCCCCAGATATCACCAATCGGGCTGCCTTCCTGCACACGTATAATCTGTGTGTTGTTAAGCCCGGGTGCACCCATGTTTGCAATCAGCTGTCTGTCACCAAACTGCAGATCGCCACTTGAAAGTGATTCAAGAACGGTGTTATAAGTGGCAAATGTAAGACCGGTAGTCCAGTTTGCATCAGTGGTTTGAAAAGCCTGATAGCTAAGAGCAAGTTCAACACCTTTGTTTGAAATCTCACCAATATTTACCCATTGTAGTGGGAAAAGATTTGGAGGTACCGGCACACCGAATTCAAGAAGAAGATCTTCTGTACGGCTGCTGTAGTACTCAACAGATCCTGAGAGTCTGTCATTAAAAAATGCGAAATCAACACCTACGTTAAGTTCTTTCTTTACTTCCCATTTCAAATCAGGGTTCGGATTGCTCACAGGACCAAGAGAAGGTAAAAACTGACCATCTACAAGGAAACTGGCACCCGGGCCAAATCGAAGAAGTGAAATTCCATCAAACGGAGCATTCTGTCCTGTCTGGCCATAACTTACACGGAACTTGAGTTCATTTGCTCTTGGAATGTCAATAAGGTTTGTTAACTCAGCACCACCACTAACGGCGAAGAAGTTACCCCATTTGTTACCAGCTCCAAAACGTGTAGAACCTTCCCGACGGAATGTACCGGAGAGGAAGTAAGTGTTGTCAAAGGTCATATTTACCCGGCTGAAAAACGCAATAAGTTTGCTTTCGTTTAACCAGCTGGCAATGTTTCCTAGACCTCTGTTGAATTCACGGGAAGCACCCATATTGTTGTAGAGGAAGCTGTCTGTAACGAAATCTCCGCCTTCAACAAATTGTCCTTTGCTTTCAAATTCCTGATAGGAATAACCTGCAACAGATTCAACGCGAACCCAGTCAAATGTATTTCTATAATTGAATGTGGTTTCAAAAAGCTGGTTGCTGTTGTTAGACATTTCTCTTCTGGCGAGACCATTACGGCCGGCACCGCGGAAGCGAAGCTGACTATTGTAATATTCTCCTCGGAAGAAATCCTGATTTTCAGTTGAGTAGAAAACAGCACCTGAAAGGCCATCAATTACATCTGAGAAATCATATTCACCGCGAAGTCCTATAACATAACGGCTTGATTCCTCATCCCATGTAGTCAAATTATTAATCTGAAGCGGGTTGAAGTTATCAAAACCTGAACCGGGATTATCAATAGGTGCAGTTGGGTTAAATGTCATTGCGTAACGGAATACTTCTCCAAGACCAACCTGATTCTCTCTGTTGGTAACAGATATGTTTGCATTCACAGTAAGTCTGTCATTCAGTGCACGGTGGTTCATGTTCAAACGTGCATTCAGCTGTTGATTACCCGTTCCTCTCTGAATACCCTGAACATCACGGAAGTTACCGGATACACGATAGTTTGTGGTTCCAGATCCACCGGATACAGCCAAACTGTGCGATTGTGTATAGGCATTTTGAGTTACCTCTTCCCACCAGTCAGTTGAAGCTCCCAAATCATTAATAGTGATCCCCCTGCTTGTAAGGCCTCTGTACTCCTCTGGAGTCAAAGTCTCATATCTGTTAGCTACAAAAGAAGAAGAAATTTGTCCGTTATAATTCACTGAAATACCGCCATCAGCAACAGCACTGCCTGTTTTTGTGGTGATCAGGATTACCCCGTTTGATCCCCTTGTGCCGTAAATGGCAGCGGCAGATGCATCTTTTAAAACTTCGATCGATTCAATATCATTTGGATCAACTGAGTTGAAACTTGCACCAATCACACCATCAACAACAACCAGTGGTTCTGTGTTTGCACCGATAGTTGCAAGACCTCTTAATCGAATAGTGAAACCGGCATTCGGGTCACCACCCGGTCGGGTGATTTGCAGTCCGGCAACTTTACCCTGAAGCAGCTCCTGCGCTTCGTTAATGTTACCTCTGTTAAATTGGTCAGCACTAATACTGGCAACAGAACTGGTTATTTCCCGCCTGTCCTGTACACCATATCCAACAACAACAACATCGCCAAGCATTCTGATGTCTGGTTGCATTTGGATATTAATTTCAGTTCTTCCATCAATTTGTACCTCTTGCGAGAGATAACCGATAAAAGAAACCACAAGTACATTAAGATCGGTGGGTACACGAAGTGTGTAATTTCCGTTCATGTCTGTAGTAGTACCAATTGTAGAGCCGGTTGCTTCACCTGAACCTTGCACAATAATACTTGCGCCGGGCAGTGCAGAACCGTCAGATGCATCAGTAACAACTCCTGTTACTTCTACCCTGTCTTGAGCATATGAGTCGTTAACTTGCAGACCAATGGTTAGCGCAGCTATCAGGCAGGCATATACAGCCTTGCGTAATAGATTTGAAGCCCCATTTTCAGCAGTTAACAAGCTCGGAATGCGTAACAAAGAAGAGGTTTTCTTCCGTAGCTTTTTTCCATTCATAACTGTCAATTTACGTTTATGATTAAAATTCTCAGATTTGAAACAATTCAGGCTTTTGCCGTTGCCAAATCAAGACACTTCCAATGATAAAAAAGCCCTTCCACAAAAAAAAGTGCAAGCACTATAAAATCGGCATTTAAAGACTTTAAACGCTGAAATTAAGAACTTGTATAGACAATTAGATAATTCATATTTATGGAAGCGCTTTTTTATTGCTTCTATATTTTCAGATTCCTGTATCCGTTAATTATTCATTAGACCACTTAACGCCTCAATTGATAGTTAAAAGCAGTTTTTCAGAACTTGAAAAATAGGTTCAATGAAACTTTATATGTCAGGTTTCGTGATAATTAAACTTATTATAATGATGAGCACATATCCCACCCTACACCTGTATTCATAACCTGATTTAACGTCTTATTAAAAATTTTTTTCTTTTTTTTAACTGAACTGTCGCAAGATTTGAGAGTGAGAGGCTTATCCCGAAAGAGTTGTAAATCTTAAGTTTTTTTAATAAAAATGATTAATGCATCTGAAAATGTCGGAATCTAAGTTTCCGAATTTACGGCAACATTGGCTTGCCGCTCCTGCCATAGTTTATCAATAATCAGAGCAATCGGTCCCACTATGAAAAGAGCATAAAAAGGAGCATAGACTGCTTCACCAAGCCGGAAGAACATCTCAACCAATGCAATTAAGAAGGCAACAATCATTCTACCGTTTTTAGTGCTTACGGTAGTTTTGGGATCTGTTATCATAAAAAGCACAAAGAGCTGGTACATCGGCCCGGTGATAGGCGCCACCTCTGCCAGAAAAAGCCCACCACTATACACACTTCTGACCCAGGCGAAGGCAAAGAAGGAGACCATATAAACGGCACAAATGTGAAACAACTTCACTTTAGAAATGACTAAAAATCCAACCAGCCAAATTACAAGCATGGCCCACATGTTACTTCCCCATTGGATACTGAGAACAGCCATACTATCGGATGCGATTATCAGCATAACCACAATGCCAAAATTAGTTGGGTTCCAAATGTGTGTATCTCTGAATCTGAACACATATTTTGATGCAATAGAAATAGCCGCACACAATGCAAACGGCCATATCATGGGAGATCGCACTAAAATCCCGGCACTATTGCCCGAAATGTAAGCACTGGACAGATTTCTCCATTTTCCGGTAACAATTTTGTGGAGCACTGACTCTGTAATTACAGCAACACCCAATGCAACAGCAAACTTTTTCCAGCCATCAAGAATGCCAAAAGAGAGATGTGCAGCTACTACAACTGCAGTAATTAACAGAGGACCTATAAGTCCGGGAGGAACTTTAAAATTTTTGAAGCTGTCGGTTAGCTGAAAATTACCCAATTTATTCAGAGGCCTCAGTAATTTTGTGATATTGATTCAGTTCCAACCCATCAACAAATTGAACCGTTCCGGAAGGCCAGCGTATTTCAACTTTATCTACATCTGTACGATCGCCCAGGCCAAAATGGACAGCACGCTGACTTTGAGAACTGAACGCATCCCCGCCGCTTACAAAGGCACGCGTTATACTGTCTCCGCGGTGAAGAATTACGGTTGCCCCAATTGCGCTACGGTTACTTTTTGTACCCTGCAGTTGAAAGCCAATCCAGTTATGTTTGGGTTTTGGATGATTACGATAAATTTTAGCCGGCTGATGCTGATTTGCCACAATCAGGTCAAGAGAACCTGTGCCAAAAAAATCTGCATAAGCTACGGATCGGCTGTCGAGGTTCAGATCCCCGCCTACACTTCGTGCCACCTCCCGGAATCTGCCTGCACCATCGTTCAGCCAGATTTTATTTGTTTGATAGCCTGAAAATGTACGGTTGTTCATGGCCGGCCAGTTATTCGCATCAATAATCACAGCACGGTTGCCTCCAACAACTCGGGCGTAATCATACCAGTAGTCGGTATCAGGTTCAGCAGATACGTAACCATTAGCCACATAGAGATCCAGGTTTCCGCTGTTGTTCAAATCTATGAAACGTCCGGCATATCCCCATTCACCAATTTCCACGCCCATATTTCCTGCGAGATTTCTGAACCGTGGAATCTCTTCCGATATCTGCCTTGCGGGAACCCATAAATTATTACCCTGCATCAACACGCCGGCTTCTGAAATGTTGGTAATGTAGATCGCAAAACTATTTTGATTCATCACATCACCAATGGAAACACTCATTCCGCTTTTTGGAACAAATCCAAGACCTGCTTCCTGGCCGGTATTAAAAAAGCTTTCTCCATTCCGGTTAATGAAAATTTCATCCACTCCATAATCATTTGCCAGAATGATATCCGGAAATCCTGAGTCATTGATATCGGCAGCAGCAGCGGCCAAAGTCCAGCGCCGGGTCTCCTGTAACCCAACCCGTTCCGATACATCCACGAAAGTGCCATCACCCTGATTCTCGAACAGATAATTGAGTCCGCCGTTAGTTGCATATTCATAGCTGTCGGGCATCATCTGAGTACTTGCAAGCTCGAACAGATTTACATCTTCATGGTAATATCCGCCGATGAACAGATCCAGATATCCGTTTCCGTTATAGTCCAGCCATAGAGCTGTATTCGCGTTGACATAATCCGGAAAGCCGGCCTCTTCGGTAACCCGGGTAAAACCCTCTCCGCTTTCATTTCTAAAGAGTTCTGGCCTGCCCCATCTGTAGAGGAAGAGGTCTTCGTAGCCGCTGTTGTTAAAATCGCCCCAGACAGAACCCATTGAAGCACCCTGCCCGGGAATATTCAGGTCTGCAATTCCCATCTCCGCAGCCACATCCACAAAGGTTCCATCACCCATATTTTTATAAAGAGCGTTCAACTCACCGAATTCACTGTTGGTCAGATAGAAATCTGGCAGACCATCATTATTAAAATCAACAACTGAAACGGATGCTCCAACAGATGAGATTTGAGGCAGTATATGACTGAGTTTATCATCAACGGTAACCCGGCGATGTATGAAATTTACCCCGGCAGATTCGGTAACATCTTCAAGAAAAAATCCATACCTGTCGATGGCCATCTCCATGTTGGCATCGAAATGGTCTGATGTGAACTCCTCATACTTTTTCATTCCGAATGGAATAGAAATAAGGATGAGAAAGATGAGCGTTACAATTATTTTATTTCGTACTTCTGAGGTCATAGCTGGTAACTTAGATGGTTGATTAATATACCAAACAAGCTCTTTTTCTCCTTATTATTTCTTTTAAAGGAGGTTCATTTTAATACTGATTAAACAAAAGTGCCGACCTGAAAACATGCGGCGTGATGTATCTTGTGTGATAATTTATCCAATCCTCTGCATGCCTTTGATATACCGGATCGTCCATTAATGTGCCGGTGAGTTGATACTCATAATCAGCCTGCCCGTGATATGGTAACGGCAGCACAGTTGCAGATGCTTCTGTATTGTAATCACCATCTTTTACCCACCCATCAGATTCGAAAACAAAACTTCTTGTGTATCCCTCGGCAGGTTCCGGCAGTGAATTATAGTGCAGAATCATCTCATCACCGGCGTTCATAATAACATACCGATCATCAATTTCGCGCAACAATTCTGACACATCACCAAACCGCGTGTGGAATCCCTCTAGATCTCTCCACCGTTGAGCCGTACTTGCAATTTCACTGTATCGCGGTAATAACGGAGAAACTTCATCCTCTTCAACCCACTCAGAGAAACCGCGGTATCGCAACTCCATTTTTGCAGGGTTCAAATTTGTCTCGGTAATGAGTTCGGCGTTCAGTTTTTCAGCCTGCAAAATGGCATCCCAGTAGATTTCGGATGTTGATGTTAGCCGAACTTTTCTGTTTTCCCCGTGAGTAAAGGCACCTTCAAGATCAACCAGAATAGTTTTGAGCTTGCCAGCCGGGAATCCATAATCTTCATGTAAAAGACGCCAGTTCCCGTTGCCATCAGACACTTCAACCTGTAAACCTTTTGGCGGCTGTATAGAGCCCTGACTTAAAGCCAGATTAATGGAACTGTCCGTAGGCATCAGCCACCCCGACATGATCAGGGTTTCTGCATTGTTTCCGCTTCCATCATTCAACTCAATAACAATCGAGTACTCTTCTGTTAATCCCTGGTATACCGATTTGTTAAACGGCATCATGTAGCTTTGATTCAATTCGGAAACGATGACCGTGAAATCTTCTCCGGCATGGTTTGTTACCCTTGCAACCGGCTGTGGTGTTTGCACAACCTGTGTTGAAAGATCCGGTGCCGGAAACACAAAGCGCTCGTCCACATAAATTTCTGTACCCAGCGGGTGATCAACGGCAACGAGATTCACGTAATCGAAAAAGTGTGTTTCCCATAGTTCAGCTGTGATTCGTAAATCGTAAACATCATCAACGGGGTTTAGCTGATGACCCGGAATTTTAACCCGATCGAAAGTCTGAATAACTCCGGCCGTTTCCTGAGCATTAATTCTCAAGCCAAGCGGCGACCTCCAGATTGCATCTGTGATAAACCGGATCTCTTCACCATCATTGGTGAAAAGCCACGGGCATGAACCTTTCAAAATCTGTTCGTTAAAAATAGTGGCCCCCATTCCGAGTTCAGCAAATTCTGCCTGAACGGAACCGTTTGGCCAAATAATTCGCAGCATCTGTGCTTCCTCGTGTTCACCCAGACCAAAATGAACAATAGGCGAAGATATCAGCTGTTTTTGGTATAGCAATCCAGACCGTACTTCCATCTCACCCCCGATTCCAAACGAGTTGATACGCTGATCACCAAGCTCACCGGATGCCCGTGCTCGGATCGACCGTGCAAAGTAGTTTCGGGTGCCTTCATTTTTCAGATGAAACGGTTCAAAAGTATCGTTGACTCCAAGAAGATCAAGCCGCTCATTTCCATCCACATCAAATATGTCTACAATACCACCGGGCAGTTCCTGCTCGTAGGGTACCGGATTGCGATCTTCATTACCCAGCCAGATTCTCGTTATTTCACGGGTTGAAAGAATCAGATCGAGAGCACCATTATTATCAAGATCCGCAATAAAGAGATTTGTTGATTCAGCAGCCAGAGCAGAGGAAAACCCGATATTGATGGAATCCCGGTGCCAATCTGCTGTTCTCAGTGAATAGTAATTTGTATCAAATTGTCCATCTGTACTAACGGTTATGATGTTAAATTGTCCATCAGCGTTCAGATCGGCAACGGCAACTGCGGCAATGTTATCAGCTAATACCGTACCCTCATCAAACCTCCCTCCCCGCATGTTTTGATACGTAATAACCCGGCCATCTGCAGTGAGCAACGTTGCTTCTGGCGCTCCATCACCGGTTAAATCGGCCCATAAAAATTGATGAAAATCGGCAAGCTCATGAAACGGTTCTGTTTCTGTGAAACTTCCATCTCCGTTATTTCTTAACACCACGTGTGAGCCGTCAACAGGTGCAAGAAGCAGATCCAGATCGCCATCCATCTCAATATCAAAAGCCCAGATACCGGTGTATTCCCGATTGATGGTGCGGTTGGTGATTCCAAGATCTCCGGTTACATCTGTAAACGTCTGGTCATCATTGAGCCTGTACAAACGAAAACCATCGGAGCCTGCAAAAGCCAGATCATTTCTGAAGTTGTAGTTGTAATCAATTTCAGTTACAGCGGATACCGGTAATAGTGATTCTGTGCTTCCGGGGAAGCTCAACCGGGTTTCGCTGTCGATCACAGCTTCGCCGTTTGTGATGGAAATTGGAAATGGCGGGGATTCTTCAAGAAGAGTTACTCCTTTAAGCCAGCTTGAAGAAGACTCAGGCAGTTCCATTGGCTGAACTTCGAGTGCCATTTCCAGATCGGGTGCAGATACCTGAACGCGCGGCTGCGGAAGATTGATAAACTCTGAAATCAAATACCCAACATCTGTTGGCGGCAATTGAACCCGTAGAAGATCATCCTGAAATTGTGGTAAGGGTTCCAGTCCGCTTCTCAAAAAAGAGACTTCCAGCGAAAGTCCGGAGAAATCATTAGAATCTAAAAGTGAATAGAGCTCTTCGAGCTGGTTCAGGTTTTCGTCACCCCAGACTCCTGATTGTTCTTTGAGCAGATCAAGATTGGAACTAACCCTTTCAGCATCCTGCTCTTTTACACCCACCCGAACACGTTCCAGCAGAACAACCTGATTTTCCGGTATCAGCCGGAACAGACTATCTAGAGTTTGCTTGATCTCGTCAGCATTGACAATATCATTTTCCCGTTCGAGCTCTTGTGCCAGTGCAAAGAGAATCCTGGGATTTTCAGGTGATACATCAGCTGCTCTTCTCAGATAATCCACCGAACTGGATATATTCCCGCTTCGGCTTTGAATGATACTGGCCAGAAAAAGCACATCTTCATGATCCGGGCTCAGTATCAATGCCCGTTCCATTCTGTCTTCAGCGAGATCGAAATTTCCCTGCCTCATGGCGTACACGGCAAGATTTGCCCAGGCTGCACTCTCTTCAGGATAAGCTGTGGCCACATCATTCATCTTGTTGAAAGCAAATCGGGACTGATCTGTCTGACTTGCGCCTAAACTCATATAAAAATCAGCAACAGCCTGTTGGTAGATTTCTGATTCTTCATCAACTTCTGTATCTGCTTTTTTGCAGGATGAAAATATCAAAATTGCGATCAGAAGTATCAAAAATCCTGATGGAGAACTGAATAACGTTTTATACATGGAGATCAAGAATTTTAATATCGTGTGGTAGAATTATTTCGGGGTGTGCTCAAATAATTTAAGCGTGTCATTATTTCTTGCAACGACAAAACCTCTTCTATCATTGCCAAAATTAATGGGAGATATGTAGCGTGTTTGTCCGTTCACTAAAAATCCGCTTTCGGGATGATGTTTGACGGTAAAATGCCCGGAACCATCACCCGTCAAAACCAAACCGTAACCGGCATCTTGCCTGCCGCCCATGCTCGGTTTTACATCATAAATATTCCCGCCTATCAGCAGATCGAGATTGCCATTCCCATTGAGATCTTCAGCATGAATGGCTTTTACGGGGAAGAGCTGGGCATCGAACGGAAAAGCGATCGATTGAAATTGTCCGGCTCCGTTATTTAAAAGTACCATTGAACGCAGCTCTCTGACGTCCTTTTGCAAGGCATCAGTCAGTTTTTGGGTATCAAATAGTTCATCTGGCCGTTTCCCGGCATAATCGCGATAGCTTCGTATACGCTGCCTCACATCCGGAATTTGTGCCAGAATTTCGTCGAGCTGTTCAAAGGGTCTCTCCGAACCATTTACCTGATAGGTTAGCAGAGGTGCGGTCTGTCCGTCGCCATCAAAATCATTCACATACATCTTAAGCGGATTTTCATCACTTGCCTGAATTCTGCTGTTGATACCAAAATTTCCCAGTAAAATATCAGGGTTGCCATCATTTGTAACATCCGCAATGGTTACGGTTTGC
The DNA here is from genome assembly GCA_007135335.1 of Balneolaceae bacterium. Taxonomy (GTDB): domain Bacteria; phylum Bacteroidota; class Rhodothermia; order Balneolales; family Balneolaceae; genus Rhodohalobacter. The sequence goes on along the minus strand of SLJB01000285.1, from coordinate 3,586 downwards.
CACAACCCGGTTAGATCGCTCAATCCGTATTCGTCAGTTTTTTTGGTGAACTCCCCTCCATTGTTTTCAAAATAGTGAACCGGCATCCATTCGCCTGCCACAACAAGGTCGGGCAGATCTTTACCGGGCTGGAAAATCCATCCTGCCGATGTAACATTTCCAATGGTTTCAAGTTCAGGTGCAATCTGCTCGGTTACATCCCTGAAAACTCCGTTACCGTAGTTCTCAAGAAGCAGACTTTGTGGTCCAATTCCATATCGCCAGGGAATGGTATGCCCGCCCACAAAAAGATCGAGATAGCCGTTACCATTAAAGTCGGCGGCTTTAACAACCGAACTGTTGATGGAGTATTCGGGCAGGCTGTTCATTGAACGCCTGAATTCTCCGTTACCCGTATTTATATAGAGGCGATCGAGCAGTTCAATTGCATCCCCTGTATATTCGTTGCCGGCACTTACAACATAGAGATCGAGCAGGCCGTCTCCCGTTGCATCAAAAAACAGTGCATTCACATCTTCGCTTTGTCGGTCGGTTTCAAAGTTTGGCTGCTCAGATTCAATAAATGTGCCATCCTGTTGCTGCAGAAATAATTTCCCGGCAAAAGCGCGTGCCCCGCCTATATAAATATCATCCAGCCCGTTTCCGTTTACATCACCTACAGCAAGTGCCGGGCCCATCGTTGATAATTTGTAAGGCATTAACGGTTCCCTGTTAAAATCATCAAACGAGTTTTCCCGATGTCGATGGGAAAGCCCAACCTGATCTGAAATATCCGTAAGATTCTGATTTGAATATGATCTGTGCAGATTTGAATATTCGAAATTTCCGGATGCGTCAGATTTGTTGAGTTCAAGCAGCCGGTTTACCGCAACATCATTCATTTTTTGGTAGGACCCATCTGGCCAGATAACCAGAAGAGAATCGACCGATGAATGCGCGGCAAGGCCAAAATGCAGAATATGATCCACTGAGGATTGAAAACCTCTCGTTGGAAACTGCTCCCTGTAGAAAATCTGATCCCCTTTATAAAGAAGAACCTTTGACCCAATCCCCGTGGTATTTCCCCCTTCGCCATTCAGTTTCACCTTCAGATAGTTTGACGAATCATTCTCTGCGGTGGTGTTCTTGTATATAAAAGGTCGCGCATTTGTGTTATTCACAACCAGGTCAAGACGGCCGTTGTTATTCAGATCGGCATAGACTACACCGGATGAAAAAGAGGGATCAGAAAAGCCCCATGAAGCAGTGGAATCTGCAAAAGTCAGATCACCGTTATTTTTAAACATGTAATTGGCTACTTCAACAACAGGCATACGGTCAATAAGTGCATATTGCTGGCGCTCCAATTCTTCACCCGTATATTGCTGACGTACGCGCTGCATGGCAGCTACATAATCCAGATCGTTCGGGCGGTGAGGCATTCCGTTGGTTACAAAAAGATCGAGCAGACCGTTGTTGTTATAATCTGCAAAAAGAGACGCCCAGCTCCACTCCGTTCTCGCAATGCCCGATGCAAACGCAGTTTCACTGAAAACCGGCAATCCCTCCGGAGAGTAACCGCGATTGATCTGAAGTGTGTTTCGGTTATTCTTTTCACCAAACCCGAAATTTCTCTTGGCCTTCGCAACAATCATCATATCAGGTCCGCCGGAACGCATAAACGTTTCGTGATCCTCAGGCATCATATCCAGAGATACCAAATCCATCAGCCCGTTATTATTGATATCCCCCACATCATTACCCATGGATGAGCTGCTGGTATGTCCAAACATGGCATATAGCGATTCGGTAAATGTGCCGTCACCATTGTTCATGTAGAAATAGTCATCCTCATGAAAATCATTACCCACATAGATATCAGGCAGGCCATTCTGGTTGATGTCTGTAATTGCAACGCCAAGGCCGTACCCGAGTGCACTGCTGATGATTCCTGCCTCCTCAGTTACATCTGTAAAACGATCACCATCATTTCGGAAGAGCCTGTCCCCTGCTTTGGGATCTACCCTCTGCCGTAATACTTCGGCCTGACCATAGGTGTATTCACTATGAAAAGAGTGGTTCAGCAAAAACATATCGAGACGGCCGTTATTGTTGTAATCGAAAAATGCAGCTTGAGTTGAATACCCTTCAAAATCGAGACCGAACTCTGCAGCCCGTTCTGTAAATGTGTTATCCCCATTGTTAATAAAAAGCTGATTTCGGCCGCTCTTGTTCAGGTAATTTACGCGGCTTACGTAGATATCCAGATATCCGTTTCCGTTTACATCGGCCATGGTCACACCTGTTGTCCAGCTGTTAACATCGTTTATAATTCCGGCCTGCCCGGTGATATCTTCAAATTCAAAGTTGCCATTATTTATATAGAGTCTGTTCTCTACCATATTGCCGGTAAAGAATAGATCGGGCAATCCATTATTGTTGATATCTCCAACCGCCACACCACCGCCATCATAGAAATAGAGATAATTCTGAATATTGAATTCAGGAGTGTTTTCAACGTCATTTGAAAAATTGATATTTGTCTGGGATGCGGGGAGTAGCTGAAATCGGGTATCGGGTTGTTTACTGCATCCGATAAAAATCAGTAAAACTAAAATAAATACTGCATTCAAATTGAGAGGTATCGACATAGTAGAGCCAACGATGATGTGTAATTATTCTTAGGTTTGAGCCGGTTCAACAAGATAAAACAGAGAAATTTGCCCTACAATTCTAAATATCCGCTGAAAAACTGAACTATTTACATTCTTATTGAAATAATATTAACCCTTAAATACCGTGGCACTGATCCTGAATGCGTGAAAACTCAAGCAGCTTATTTCCATCTTCGGCAGAATAGTAGCTGAATGTAACTTCAACTCCCTGCATGTACAGGGGCCGCCACAGAGTGCAGGGTATTCGCCCTTCAGCCTCCGTAATTAATGAATCGCGTACTGAGCCCTCTTGTATTTCCTGAAATCCGAGATTTTCTTCCGTATAAAAATAATACAATTTTTCCGGGGCAACACTCACACTGTCGAATGTTGTGTTTGTACCAATACGCTGGGGTAAAACATCATTCATATCTTCTGCATATTCAAGCAACCCCTGCGAAATGATAGCAATATGATCTTCCGGGACAGATTCATGTGAGCTATTATCTTTAAAAAATGATGAAGTAAAAAATACTCCTGCCAGCAAAAAAATAGCAATAATGGCGAGAATGATTAACGTAACATTTCTTTTAGCCGCTCCGGATACTGTATTCATACTTTTTGACATAAGATTCAACTGTAGAAAAAAACAATGGTATTTCTGAATTCCTTATACCTATTTCAACATAACAAAAATTGCATTTTCAGCACTGGTTTTTTGGTATAAAAAGTAAAAAACCGATAATAATTTCATTGAAGTTTTAGGATCTGCAGCTACGAAATCGGTAAAAATACCCAGTTCCTAAGGTATTCTCTTATCTCCTCCTAATCCGGTGCCTTAGACTATTTGTAGTAAATCCCCTAAACAGGATTAATGTAAGGTCTTACTCTAACTAGAGTTTCTTTCTTATAGATTTTGGAGAAGGAAGACACATTTTCAAACATAAATGGCA
>SLJB01000312.1 GCA_007135335.1 Balneolaceae bacterium | reverse complement strand
CCCCGATGGTGTGAGCCAGATTTACATCACCGATCCCGATGGTTACTGGGTAGAGATCAACGATGATTTCTGATCTGCCGCAGTAGTTCCGGCAACTCAATTTTGCATTCAGACTGATTTCAGTTCGGTATATTTTCAGAACTAAAGGAAATTATGTTCTGAACTGTTTTTGGAATATTTTTCAGTATGGAGTGGGTAGGTAACATGAGTAAAAATCTTAACCAAGGGGAGATTGCCATGCAAGAGTTCTGGAACAAACGTTATTCGGATAAAAATTATGTTTACGGTATAAATCCCAATAAATTTTTTAAACATCAGCTTGGAAAATTAAAGCCGGGGAAACTGTTGCTGCCGGGAGAGGGAGAAGGTCGTAATGCCGTTTATGCTGCCAGGCGGGGCTGGGAAGTAACCGCAGTTGATTTTAGTGTGAAGGCTCAGATCAAAGCAAATAATCTTGCCGCTGAACATGATGTTGAAATCAATTACATCATCAGCAACCTGTATCAGGCAGAAATACCGGTGGATACATTTGATGCTGCTGCATTTATATACGTGCATCTGACTAATGATGAAGCCAAAAAAATACTTCAAAAAGTAATTGCCGGACTTAAACAGGGCGGCACCTTTTTTATGGAGTGTTACTCTGAAAAACAGCTTGGCCGGCAATCAGGCGGGCCGAAAGACATCAACCGGTTATACACGATACCCCAGGTAAGAGAGCTGATTTCTGAGCTGAATATCAGCAAACTGCAGGAAGAAGAAGTGCCGCTTAACGAGGGTGAAGGCCACCGGGGTAAAGCGATGGTAATCAGAGCCGTTGCTGTGAAATAGCCTCCTTGTAATCAGAGGCTCTCTTCAATCGTATCAAGCCGTTGTTCCATCATATCCAGTTTTTGCTGAATTTGCTGCAGCATGTGAATAATGATGATATGGGTTTTCTTGGCATCAATTCCTACTACACTCTGCTCGCTGCCGATGGTTTTTTCTATTTCCCTGTAAGCTTTTTCAGATAGTTCGTTATTCATCGTTTCCATAATTTGCTTCAAAACCTGCATCCGCAAGATCGTCGAAACCACCTACGTTGTACACATTTTCAAAACCCTCTTTTTGCATGATACGTGCCGCCTGCCCGCTGCGGTTACCCGACCGGCAGTAGAGGTAGTAGGTTTCATCTTTATCCAGATTTTCGATCTGATTCTGAAATTCACCATTCAGAAAATCGTGCTGGGAATTAGTAATTTTAAGGTGTCCGGCGTTGTACTCATCTTTTGTGCGCACATCGATTACCACACCCGCTTCTTGTTCGAGTTTTTGTTTGAACTCTTCTGTGCTGATATCAACACTTTTTGAGTTTGAAAATATATTGAACATAATGATTCCTGTTATTAGTATTAAAACGGTTAAAAAGTGTTTTTTCATTGGTTTAAAAATCTTTTGCTGATGGGCTTGTTAAGCGCATTCATTCGCAGTGCGATATAGAGCCCGGAAACCAGCGTAATAATACCGGTTGCAGTTATCGCAGCCGATAAAGTATACATATCTGCCACAAATCCGGCAAAAATTGCTCCAAAAGCGTATCCGCCGTCACGCCACAATCGGAAAACACCAATGCTCTCGGCCCTGTCCTGCGGATGTACCAAATCGGCTACTGCTGTTAAAAACGTTGGATAGACCATTGCGGTTCCAATGCCAAGTAAACCGGCAACTAAAACATAGTGATAAAAAACTGTAAGCAACGGAAATATCAGTAAACTAACGGCTTGAACCATCATTCCTGCAACGAGCATCTGCTTGCGGCCGGTATAATCCGACAATTTTCCTGTAGCTATTTGAAAGATACCCCAAAATGCGGGATAAACTGCCGTAATGATTCCTGTTTCAGCCAGACTTAATCCGGATGCTACAAGAAACAAAGGAAACACGCCCCAAGCCATGCCATCTTTAAAATTTGTAACCAAACCCGACTGCGTTACGGCAAACAGATTTCTGTCTTTCCAGGATGTTTTCCAGAACAGGCTTTCAGTACTCTTACTGTGCTCTGTATTTTCTGATTCTAATTGCACCCAGGGAGCCGTGTCTTTTACCAAGAACAGAGACATTGCCAAACCTGTAACTGCCAATCCGATACCCAGATAAAACGGATATGGCCTCAGCCCGTATTCAGTAGCTACCCAGCCGGTTAAAAATGCTACAACTCCAACTGCCAGGTAACCTGCAAATTCATTCAGGCCCATTGCAAGACCACGATCTTTTTTACCGGCCAAATCAATTTTCATAATTACATTCGCCGACCAGGCCAGCCCCTGATTCACACCCAGCAGCACATTTGCAAAGATGATCCAGTTCCAGCTACCCGCATACATAAGAATCAGCGGTACCGGAAGGCCAAACAGCCATCCTAAAATCAACATTTTTTTTCGGCCAAATTTCTGAGAAAATCTGCCCGCAAAATAGTTGGATAGCGCCTTAGTAAACCCAAATACGATAATGAATGAAAAAATGGCTGAACGTGCGGCAATTCCAAACTCGGTCTCCGCAATTTCAGGCAGTATGGTGCGCTCAAGGCCAACCATACCCCCAACGAATGCATTGATAAGGACCAGCAGCGTAAACTGTTTCCAGTTATTTTTCAGGCCAAGCATTTTCTTTGAGTGATTCATCAACAAATTTTAAAAGAACGTGTAGTAGAAGAAGAAAACAGATACGAGTAAAAACAGAACCGTCATTCCCCCACCGGCTTTAAAATAATCTTTCGTCTTATAACCGCCTGCTGTCATCATGAGCGCATTTACCTGATGGGTTGGCAGAATAAAAGAGTTACCGGCATTTACCGCAGCAAGCAGCACAAGCGGGCGCGGATCTACACCCGCAAGCAGTCCGATACTCACAACCAGCGGTGCCAATACAACCACTGCGCCCACGTTCGACATCACCAGTGAAAATCCGGTTGATAAAACAGCCACTGTGAAAAGCAGTACCAGAAGGTGGCTCCCCTCCACAACCATCATCACACTTTCTGCTAAAAACTGTGCCGTACCGCTGTTTTGCATAGCAATACCGAGCGGAATTAATCCAACGAGTAAAAATACAACTTTCCACTCAATGGCTTTATAGGCATCCTGAATACTCATCACATTGGTGAGAATCATAACCATAGCGCCGGTTAAAAATGAAATAGAGATTGAAAATCCGCTCATGGCAAGAACAATAGCCAGCAAAAAGCTTCCGGCTGCCTGCCAGGTTTTGGAAGGATGTTTTGTATCTACCGAGAAAGGTGTCGCAACCACAAACGGATCAGTAGACTGTAAGCGTTTAATGTGACTCCAGGGACCATAGATAATAAATGTATCCCCGGTTTTAATTTTATGGTCGGAAAAATCTCCCTCCACCCGTTTTCCATCACTAAAAAGCATAATAGGCTCAACCGCATACCGTTTTCTCATGGAAAACTGGCGGATACTCTGGCCCACCAGCTCCGAACGCGGAGGTACAATGACCTCCACAAAACCCGACTCTTCAGGGTCATCGAGATTTTCAAACATCGGGTGCGTTGAAACAGCTTCAAGCTGATAATCTTCAGCAAATCGTTTTTCTCTGTCTGCCTCACCATAGAGTGCCATGATCTGCCCGGCACTAAATTTCGTTTCACGCCAGGGGGCATAATCGGCATGCTTATCGTGCGAAAGAGCAAGAATATTAATATCATAAATATTCCAGATGCCGGACTCTTCCACTGTTTTGTTAATAATACCGCTCTCTTTGCCAATCTTGAAATAGCGAATATCTTTTTTCAGGTTAAAAGCTTCGATCACTTTTTCCTGTTCAGTGGGTTCAAGCTTGCCACCGGCGGCTCCTTGCGGCAGAAATATTTTACCAAAAAAGAGAAAGAACACAATGGCGGCAACCAGAAGTG
>SLJB01000001.1 GCA_007135335.1 Balneolaceae bacterium | reverse complement strand
GGACGATTTTGATTTAACTGAGCATTTGCCGTATTGAACAGGAAAAACACTGAAATCGCTGCTATTGCCTTCAGTGTGTGTTTCATAATATTTTTTTGATTCTAATCGGTTGCAATATTCGTGATAGCACTGTCAATTGGAATCCTGTAAATACCTTCTTCGGGATCAACCACACCAAAGGAATCAAGTATAACACGATCACGCTGCTGAATTTCTTCAATATTGTAGAATAAACTTTGGTCAGATCTATCCTGTGAGACAGAAGTTCTGGTATAATCGTGCATATATATGATAGCCACGATAAATAGAACGATGGTAATTGTACCGAAAGCTGACCAAAAGACTAACCTGTTGTAATTCAGCTTATCGAATGTGGCGCCATAAGTTACTGATTTTTCAAAGTCATCGGTAGCCTCTAAAGATACTTCATCTTCCGCATAGTCAACGTCAGCAGCATTACTTTCGCGTATCCAAAGTTTAATTTGTTCGATCGTAATACCATGCTCTTCTGCTAACTCATTCAGGTCTTGATCACCACCTGAAGCAGCCTGTTTTGCAATAGCAGCTTTTTCTTCTTCGGTAAATGTTTTCTTTTTACTCATAGCTGTTAAAATCGTTGCAGTCAATTATTGATGGTAATGTTTGCTGAGTGATTCAGCCAATTTCGGATCGTTTACAGGCACCATATTGTGCTTACTGAATTTCTGGAAGAAGAGACCCATAAAAATACCGCCAAGACCTATAAATGTTGCGAAATCAAGCCAGCTGATTGAAACTCCGTCATGGCTGAGTATTGGCATTACAATCCAGTGCAGTTCTACAATATGCATAAAAATAACCAGAACCGAGGTGAACACAAGCAGTTTATTATTGTGTTTTGTGTCTCTGTTCAGAAGCAGTATAAATGGAATAATAAATCGGCAAATCAGTAAAGAGTAAGTTACAAATGACCAGCTGCCTTCAAGTCTGTGATAGAACCAGAGAGTTTCTTCCGGAATATTGGCATAATAGATTAGCAAAAACTGGCTGAATGCTATATATGCATAGAACACAGTAAAGCCAAAAAACCAGGCACCCAAATCATAGATATGGGCTTTTCCAATTGTATTTTCAAGAATGCCTTTTTTTCTGAACCAGAGAATCATCAGAATAAGAATCGGAAAAAGTGCCTGAAAGCTCATGGCGAAGAAATAAACACCAAACATGGTTGAGAACCAGTGTGCATCGAGCGACATAAGCCAGTCGAAACTTGCAAATGCAACAGTGAGGGAGAAAATTAAAATTCCCGGTGCACTCAGTTTTTGTAAGACTTTTGTAAGTCCCCAATCATTAGTTTCATCCATATCAACAGAAACTTTGTACAATCTATGCCCCAAATAACCCCAGATTGCGAAATAGATGAACTGTCGGATTACAAAAAAGGGTGTGTTCAAATACGGAACTTTACCAAGCATGATCGGATCATCTGCTACGTAGGCTGTGTTTGTCCAGGAGTAGAGACTGCTCATTCCTAATAGTACCGGAATCATAAAGATAGCCCAGATACCGAGGTTCGACATGAAGGCTTCCGGAATTCTTCTGATAACGGTTCCCCATGATGATTTGGTTATGTGATGAATCATTACCAGTATGAGAGACGCCAGTGATATACTCGTGAAGAATGTAAAGCTGGTTAAATAAGAGAAGAAGAACTGCTCTGAATTGAGGAAGAAACCAACAAAACTCGCAATTAATCCAACTACACCGAATCCATAGAATGTTTTCGCAACATCAAGGTTAGATGGAAATTGAACTGAATCTGTTAGTTTGGGACTTGTTGAAGCCATGTAATTACCTTTATTTCTCGAATTTTATTCGTCTGATAATGATCTGATAAACTCAACCAGCGATTGAATCTCACTTTCCGAGAGATAATCATAAGGTTGCATTGCATCCTCATACCCCTCTACAACTTTTGCTGATGGATATAGAATTGATTCAATCAAGTAGTCTTCATCAGCAATAGCTGATGTACCATCTGTAAAATTTCTTTCTGAACCGTAGAGTCCTGCTAATGTTGGCCCTACACCATCTCTTCCATCCACAGAATGGCATGCCTGGCAGGCATTTCTAACAAATTGTTGCTCTCCTCTTTCAACAGAAACTTCTTCGCTTGCACCTGCAGCTCTCGTTGCGGCCAATGCTTCAAGTCGTGCCTGTTCTGCTTCATAAATATCTCTCAGTTCAGCGAGGTCAACATCATAGCGATCCATCTCTATTTCCCGCACATTCTGGCTCGCCTGAAGAGCACGCACATAAGCTACGATTGCCCATCTGTCTTCAACTTTAATTTGTGAGGCATAGGCGGGCATATTTCGGATGCCATTAGCTATGGCGGAATAAATTTCACCTTCAGGCATGTTTCTGCTAGATTCACTGTGGAAGGTGGGGGCAGGCACATATCCGTATCCACCGGTCATAATTACACCTTGTCCGTCACCGGTACCTCCGTGACACATCTGGCAGTAAATATCATACCGTTCTTTCCCTCTGTACAGAAAATCACGAGTGAGATCAAACGGTATTTCGTCAACATAATTACCTGTATCATCAACACCTTCAAAAAGAACAGTGTCATGGCGGAGGTTGCCTCTGGCAACAGTACCTTCAACCGGCATTCTCATGGCCATGCCATCTTCAAAGAATGGGTTTTCCTGCTGGGCGTTAAACCTCTCCTGGAAATTCATGTTAAAATGATGCCGAATAGGTGGTTTATCCGTTTTCTGGCCCCTGCATGACATCATCACAACAGAAACCAACAGAAGCGCTAATAGTTTTAAGGCCAATTTCATACGTTGAATCGATCTTGAGAAATTAAGTTTAGTGATGAATTACTCATCGAATATCTTTTCAATATTTGTGGCACCGACTCCTGACAGTAGCTGGTGCACTTTTTCGTCATCAAACTGCGGATCTTCCGTTTCTATACAGACAAAGAAACCATCATCAGTTGCTTTTTTGAAATTTTCTGAATTGAATAACGGATGATTCAATTTTGGAAGTCCATTTAAAAAGAACATACCGAAAACCGCCCCAAAAGCTGAAAGCAGAACGGTTAATTCAAATATCACAGGAATCCACGCCGGAATATTCATCAGTGATTTACCGCTGATGTTAAGCGGATAGTCATACACCATCATATAATAGATCATTGCAAAGGCACCGGTTAAGCCTGCCAGGCCGTGCCCGGCAACAATCCAGCCGAGTTTTGATTTTTTGAGGCTCATGGCTCTGTCCATTCCGTGTATGGGGAACGGACTGAAAGTGTCGTAATTCCGATAACCATTGTCGTTAATGACCTTTGCAGCGTCAATCAACTCTTTCGGGTTTCTGAATTCGGCAAGTATACCGTAAAGTTTGTTATCTGAAGTTTCTTTTTTCATCGGAAAATAGTTAAACAGATTTACGATTTGGTTCCGGTATTACAACTTTGGGCGGAACGTAATTGCCATTGTCGTCATAATTGTGAGGATCAGCTTGTGGCATAACACCTTTCAGCTCTGCAACAGCAACCATCGGGAGGAACCGAAGGAAGAGCAGGAAGAAAGTGAAGAACAAACCGAATGTGCCGATGTAGGTTATCACATCCCAAAAAGTGGGAGAGTAGTAACCCCAAGATGATGGCAAAAAGTCGGTAGAAAGTGAGGTCACTGCAATTACAAATCGCTCAAACCACATGCCTATGTTCACAACTATCGAAATAAAGAAGGTGAAGCCTACGCTTCGCCGTAATTTCTTAGACCAGAAGAACTGTGGTGATAACACATTACAGGTTACCATAATCCAATACGCCCAGGCATAAGGACCTGTGGCACGTATAATAAAGATGGCTTTTTCATATTCAACGCCGCCGTACCATGCAATAAAGAACTCCATTGCATAGGCAAAGCCTACCATAGAACCTGTAACAAGAATAATGATGTTCATCTTCTCGATATGGTCTACTGTCATGATATCTTCGAGTTTATAAATCTTTCTACAGATAATCATGAGTGTCAGTACCATGGCGAATCCGGAGAACACAGCACCGGCCACAAAATAGGGCGGGAAAATAGTTGTGTGCCATCCGGGAATAATAGAAACGGCAAAGTCGAAGGATACAATTGTGTGTACAGAGAGTACAAGCGGAGTTGCAAGGCCGGCAAGAATCATGTACGATTTTTCATAATTCCACCAGTGCCGGTTACTGCCTCTCCAGCCCAGGGCAAGAGTACCGTATAATAGTTTCCCAAATTTGCTCTTAATTCTGTCTCGTAGCGTAGCAAAATCAGGTACCAATCCAACATACCAGAATAATAAAGAAACCGTGAAATAGGTGGATACAGCGAACACATCCCACAAGAGCGGACTGTTGAAGTTTGGCCACATAGCCATCTGATTCGGGATAGGGAATACCCAGTAAATCACCCAGATACGTCCAACGTGGATAGCTGGGAAGATACCCGCACACATCACAGCGAAGATGGTCATAGCCTCGGCAAACCGGTTAATGGCTGTTCGCCATCCCTGCCGGAAGAGGAAAAGAATCGCGGAGATCAAAGTACCGGCATGGCCAATACCAACCCACCAAACAAAATTAATGATGGCCCAGCCCCAACCTACGGGCTGATTCAATCCCCAGATACCTGTTCCTTCCCAAAAAAGATAGGCTATGGATACCAGCAGAAGAAGTAATAACAAATTCGATATTCCAAAAGCAATGTACCATGCTTTGGGCGTTGGTCTCAGATTAATATCTGTAACCATTGCCGTAATATCCTTGAAGTCGTGATTACCCTTTACAAGAGCGGGCTCCGGAACGTATTCGTACGTTTTACTCATGTTCAGATCGTTGCGATTATATATCCTTTATGAATTATGCTAATTCAGGGTTTTTATTAGTTAGTTTTGCCAGATACGATGTTCTTGGACGAACATTCATCTCTTCGAGCATTACATAATTTCTGTCGTTACGCTTATTTCTTGAGACTTCACTGTTGTTATCGGTCAAATCACCAAATGAGATTGCATTGGCCGGGCATGCCTGCTGGCAGGCTGTCTTCACTGCACCATCTTCAGGCTTTCTTGAACCGGTAGCAATCTTTGATTTGATTTTACCGCGGTTAACTCTCTGCACACAGTACGTGCACTTCTCGATAACACCACGGAAACGGACGGTAACTTCCGGATTCATAGCCATTTGTATGATCTCGGGATCGTCGCCTGTGGTTAAATATTCTTTTGTGTAGTTGAAGAAGTTGAATCTTCTAACTTTGAACGGACAGTTGTTAGCGCAATATCTTGTACCGATGCACCTGTTGTATGTCATCTGATTGATGCCATCTTCACTGTGAGTGGTTGCAGCAACCGGGCAAACCTGCTCGCAAGGGGCAAGTTCGCAATGCATACAGGGAACGGGCTGGTGATATGCTGTTGGATTGTCTGGATCGCCTTCATAATAGCGATCCGTTCTGATCCAGTGCATGGCTCTTCTCCTGCCAACTTCGCGCTTTCCGATAACAGGGATGTTATTTTCTGCCTGACAGGCAATGGTACACACTCCACAGCCAAAACATGAGTTCAGGTCGATGGTCATTCCCCATTGTGGCTGATGTTCAGGCCCATATTGTTCTGTAAACAATGAAATGGGTCCTTGTTCAGCTGTGCCGAGAACTTCAGCTTCTTTGAGGCCGGGTACTTCAAATCCATGAAAATTTGCAAAGGAAGCAAAGTCCGGAGTTTCTTTGTACTGATCCAGAGTGGCAGTTCGAATCATATCACGCCCTTCAAGAGTGTGGTGATCCTGAACAGAGGCTATTTCGTAAGTTGTACCTGTTGGCTCTACAGTTGCAGCCCGGATAAACATATTATCGGTAGTTCGGAGCGGATACGTATCAACACCCACCCCATCGGCAACTCGGCCTACATTTTCACGGCCATAACCAACGGTAAGTGTAATTGAATCATCGGCGTGTCCCGGTTCTACCCAGGCTGCTATTTCAATAGTTGTACCACCGGCTGAAATTCTTACTTTCGGAACATCGTTATTTTTGAAGCTTCGTTTCGGATCAATTCCAATTTTTTCTGCGGTAGCTGCACTCATTAATGCAACATTATCCCATGTAATTTTTGTCATGGGCTCAGGAAGTTCCTGCAGCCAGCCAATATTGGCAAATCGCCCATCAAAAAGGCGAACATCAGGCTTGATGGCAATTTCAATTCCATCAATGGCTTGCTGTGAAAGTGCATTTTGTATCGCCGATCCAAAATTTCCGGAAAGTGAGACATCAGCAGAAGCAAATTCGCTGTCTGAATCTACTCCATCATGAAGTACTTCTTCCCATTGACGGGTAAAATCGGATGTTAATACAGTGTTCCAGGTTTCCTGAACCAGATCATATCCGGTACTTTCTTCACCTGTAAGAAGTGTATTTATAAATTCAATTTCACTGAGCCCGTCAAAAAGTGGTAGAATTTGAGGCTGAATGATAGATCGTTGTCCGGTGAATGAGAGTCCGTCCCCCCATGCTTCCAGATAATGTGCACGGTTTACATGCCAGTTGCTCACCCGCGATGTTTCATCGTAATAATCTGCCAGGTGAATTACAGTATCAGCATTGCCGAGTGCCTGAACCAAATCCAGATCCGCAGGGGCATTGTAAGCGATATTACCGCCAACCAGTACAACGGTATCGAAAGCTCCGGCTTTAAGTTCGTTTATAGCGTTTACAAAAGCCTCGTTTTCATCTCTGTTTTCACGATATGGTAATGAATGGTAGGTTACCGTATTTCCGCTGTTTCCTAATGCAGTATTCATTGCAGCAACAGCAGCATGAGCTTCAGGTGTATGTTCTGCTCCCAAGGTTATGATTGAGCTGCCCTGAGAATTTAACAGGTCATCAGCAAGTGTTTCGATCCATGCATGAGTTGAAAAATTGTTTGATACACCACTGAAAGCATTGAGGCCGGATACAGATTCAGAAAGTTTAGCAGCCAGAGCAAAAGCAAATGGTGCAATCTGAGAGGATTTCAATCTCAGTCTGTGATCTGCATATGAACCGGTATTTGTAAAGGCATTCTCAACACTATAAACGCGTGACATAGAATCATCCGTGGATTCTACTTTCCGCCTTGATGTAATTTTAACAGCACTCTCAACACTGTTTTTGCCGGAGTGCGGGTTCATGAAATCATCATCGAGGGCAAGTACAACATCTGCCTGATCAAAGTGATTTACTGTGCGAAGCCGCTGGCCAAAAGCAATTTGAGTACCTTCAATTGCATTGTTGTCAGAAAACGGCTCATAAGTAACCCACTGAGCATTGCCAAAAGTATCCAGAATCTGATCTTTTACTCTATGGTATGTGGGTGAAGATGTTGCCTCATCGATAAAGAGTATATTTCGGTCCCTGTCAGAAAAATGAGTCTGAATAAAGGAATAAAATTCCTCTTTAGTTACATTCTCACCATTTTGCCGCGGTGATCTTGAGCGGTCAGGATCGTATAAGCCAAGTACACTTGCCTGGTGGTAAATATTTGTTCGGCCTGCGCTTGAGGGATGATCAGGATTTCCTTCAATTTTCGAAGGACGTCCTTCATTATTGGTTATGAGTAGCCCTGTAACACTATCCTGAAAAGGCATGCTTGTTGCGTAGAACAGAGGCTCTCCAAGAACCAAATTCTCAGGCTGCCTGGAGTATGGAAGGATTTTTTGAACAGGTTTTCGGCACGATGCAAATCCTGCAAGCGCAATAGATGCACCCATTACCCGGAGAAAGCTTCTTCTGGATACCTGGTCGGTCAGCTCTGTAGCATTTTCGGGAAACTCACGCTCAGAATATTTTTTATACTCTTCATTTTGAGCGAGCTCATTTAAGCTTTTCCAGTAAGTAGTTTGATTCGACTGATCACTCATTTCTTGGCGGTTGTTTTATTTTAAAGTCGTTTTCGTGCAGAAATTTACACGGTCATCTGCAGATAGAATCAGTAGTGGCAGCTCTGGCAGTATGTCGGAGCATTAATATTATGCTTTGCAACAAGCTCACGTCCCAGTTCAAGCTGATTATCTGCTACATATCCCATTGTTGTTACTTCAGATACCGGCCTTACATGTTTTTCCGGTTCACGGTGGCAATCTAAACACCAGCCCATACTTAAGGGCATTGCCTGGTATACTACTTCCATTCTGTCTACACGACCGTGGCAAGATTCACAACCCACACCAACATTTACGTGAGCTGCGTGGTTAAAATATGCGTAATCAGGCAGCATGTGTACTTTAATCCATTCGATGGGCTTACCGGACTCCCAGCTTTCGCGAACCAAGGCAAGATTTTCACTGTCTGTTTGGATTTGGCTGTGACAGTTCATGCAGGTTTGAGTAGCCGGAATGTTGGCATATTTTGATTCGGTTACTTGTGTGTGGCAGTATTGGCAATCCATACCAAGCTGTCCAACGTGCACACTGTGGCTGAAAGGAACGGGCTGTTCAGGAGCATAGCCCACATCGAGAAATTCTGGTGAGGCAAAATACCATACCGCAAAAACAATGGCATTAAGTAAAACTATTGAACCAACAAGTATTCGGCGTGGTGCTTCATTTGTCCACTTTGGAAAAATCTGAGCCATATAAAAAGTCTTTTACCTAATTAAAAATGCTGTTGTTTGGCTTTCAGCTTGAAAAGGTACCGAATATAAAAATATTCGCACAGAACAAAGTCGCCGAACAACAATATTTAAACTGATTCTAAATAGTGAGCGCCTCGCAAGCGTCAGGCAGTTTTAAATTGTGGTCTAAGATATGGCACAGATCAGAAAATTGCTTGAAAATCGATCGAAAATTTTTGTGAATGAATAGCGGGCAAAACGAGTTTAGAATTACGGAAAAATGGTACTTGAAACGGTTTGGATGATAGAAGGTTAGCAAACCTTTAGCCCGCATTTGGATTTATTATCAATTCTTTATGTATGTCTGAAATTTCAGAGACGAGGTAAAAGGTTGAGGGAAATTTAAGTTTTAAACACTATTTTTGAGCGTAAAAAATGAAATTCAGATTAAATCAATAATATGGACTCGTCATTAAGTGAACAACTTACGGTGCAATTTTTAAAGGAAATTAGTGTAAAAAAGGCTCTTGCAGCAATCCTGTTGATCAGCACTCTTGCATTCCTGTTTCTGATCTACCTGCTCTATTTTCGCGAAACGGCCGAAGACACAGCAAGCTGGGTATATCAACTGCCGGCTTTGAATGCTCTACTTAACAGTATCAGTACTTTTTTAATTCTTGGCGGATTCTGGGCCATCAAACAGAAGAAGTATATAACTCATATGAAACTTATGCTTACAGCTTTCATCACATCAAGCCTGTTTCTGGTGAGTTATCTGCTGTATCATAATTTTGTGGGGCATACCCCTTTTCCGGGAGAAGGAGCCATCAGGCCGGTATATTTCTCTATATTAATATCGCATATTATACTTTCAGCTTTTGTTGTACCGCTTGTGTTAACCAGCTACTATTTTGCTTTTTCAGGAAAATTCAGCACCCACAGAAAAGTTTCGAAGTGGACATTTCCTATCTGGCTCTATGTATCCATTACAGGTGTTGTTATTTTCTTTATGCTAAATGCATACGTTTAGGCGGAATTTCAAAAAAAAAGGTTCACACGAAATTGTTGTTTCATGTGAACCTGCTATTTTTAAGATTGAACTTATAAGAGATGTTTACCCAAGAAATTTTTCACCCGGTTTTGGTAAAGCAACTTCGGTATCGGTGATGTCTTCTGTAAAATTTTTGAAGTCGTCAGGTGACCCTGTTAAAACCGGAAACGTACCATAGTGAATGGGAACAGCAAGCTCAGCTTCCAGCATTTCACAGCACAGAGCTGCTTCTTCAGGCCCCATTGTGTAGTGATCGCCGATGGGTACAGCCACAACATGCGGTACATAAAGCTCTCGGTAGAGCTCTAAATCGCCGAAGATGTTCGTATCACCCATGTGATAAAAACAGATATCATCTTCAAAAGAGAGAATCAGGCCACCTGCTTCACCGGCATATTCTCCCCCGAAGGATGAGCTGTGATTTGCATGGACAAGGGTTACTGAAAAATCATCAAACTCAACTGTTCCGCCCTTGTTAAATTCAATTCGCTGATCTTCTTTTAGACCCTGTTTTTTGAGCAAATGAGATAATTCAACCTGCGAAACAACCTTGCAACCTGTTTTTTCGGCAATTTCAAGTGTATCACCCACATGATCTTCGTGCCCATGAGTGAGAAGAATGTAATCCACATCATCCGGGTTTTTAAATTCATCAGGTGTGGTTGGATTCTCTGATAAGAAGGGATCAATATATATTACACTTCCGTTTTGCGATTCAATGCGAATTGCTGAATGACCCAACCACCACGCTTTAATTTTTGTTTCCATATCCGTTCCTTTTTATTCGTTAGTAGTTACTTATTTTATCCAACAAATTGATTAATCAATTCGTTGGAAATTAATTATATGTTCTCCATTTACTGAGTACATCAGAACTCTTTCATTATTTAATTGAAATTGTTATTCAAGTAGTTACATTATAAATGAAGAATATTGAAATCGTATCCCGATGCAACAGGGTATAAATTAAAATACATAACATAAAGATGGCATAATTATGGCAACCCGAATTCAAATTCATCCTGATAATCCTCATAAGAAAAAGATATTTGAACTCACCGACGAATTGATAAATAGTGGTGTGGCACTGATTCCCACTGACAGCCAGTATGCATTAGTCTGCGATTACAAAAACAAAAAAGGAATCGACCGGATACGCCAAATCAGGCAGCTCGGAAAACGCGCTCATCTCACAGTTATGTGTTACAGTCTGGAGCATGCAGCAACATTCGGGTTATTATCGGACGATAATTTTAAGCTTATTAAGCGCCTCATTCCTGGCCCATATACGTTTATATTGCCATCAACACGCGAAGTGCCGCGTCTGCTTACTCATCCTAAAAAAAGAACCGTTGGTATACGTGTGCCCGACTACCCTATCTGCCTCGAAATGATAAAAGAGCTGGACAGACCGGTGATTGCCATTACAGCAAAACTTCCCGGAGTTGAGTATGGCCATCCGGGAGATGGCGACAGGGAACTATTTCTCAGCCGCTTCGATAATATTGTAGATGTAACAATTGATAATCAGGAGCCTTTGGAAGCACAGGAAACCACTGTGCTTGATCTTACAGGACCAGACCCAATTATCATACGAGAAGGGCTTGGCATGGATCGCTTGATGGAAGCCATTGCTCTTCAGGGAATGCAGTTAGCAGAAACTGCCACATCATAATTATTTTGCATGAGTTTTTTAAATGGACTAAGAGGATTAATGGGGAATACTTCACCTAGGCTGGACAAATGGACCTTTCCTGAATCTCTGGATGATTTACGGCACGTTTTTGAACCGAATGCGGGAGTTCACATTCTTTATAAGCACAGTAACAGCTGCGGAATCTGTTTTTTCTCCAAAAAAAGCATTGAGTCTCTGATGCAAAACCGGCAAGATGCAATTACATATCATTTTGTTGAGGTTCGGCAAAGCAGAGATCTTTCGAACTTTATTGAGCAGCAAACCGGTGTACGTCATGAGTCGCCACAGGCATTATTAATATATAACGGGGTTGTCTTGTGGCAGGCATCCCATGGATCCATTACAGAGACCCAACTTGAAGAAGCGCTTGAAAAAGTAAAATTTACTAACTGAACAGTCTGCTGAAGTTCTTGGTGTAATCAGGTTTTATGATTCCCTTTTCAGTAATGATGGCCGTTATGAGATGGTGTGGCGTAACATCGAAAGCGGGATTGTAAACCGGGGTTTTTTTTGGAGCCGTAAGCTTTCCGGCAAATTTACTTATTTCATCATCGTCCCGCTCTTCTATTTCTATGAGATTTCCATTTTCAAGCTCCATATCAATCGTAGAGTAAGGAGCGGCAACATAAAATGGAATATTATGAGCCCTGGCTGCAATGGCCAGCATATATGTGCCGATTTTGTTCGCTGTGTCGCCGTTCTTTGTGATACGGTCAGCCCCGGTTACAACGAGATTAACTTTGCCCTGCTGCATTAAAAAAGCAGCTGCAGAGTCGATGTTAAGTGTATGTGGTATTTCTGCTTTCTTAAGTTCCCATGTGGTAAGTCTTGCTCCCTGAAGTAATGGCCTTGTTTCATCAACCCAGACCATCTCCACTTTTCCTGCCATGTGGGCGTGTAAAATTATTGAAAGTGCGGTACCAAATTCACCTGTTGCAAGCCCGCCTGTGTTACAATGGGTAAGAATTCGTGCATCTTCGGGTATGAGTTCCACCCCGTGTTCACCAATTTCTTTGCAAAGGCGCCTGTCTTCTTCATGAATGGTAATTGCGGTTTTTAGGGCAATCTGTTTGAGTTCGTCAATGGATTTCTCTTTGTGGGCATACAGAGTATTCAAAATTCTATTGACTGCCCAGGAGAGATTTACTGCAGTTGGCCGTGATGAGTTCAGATAATCACCAATTCGCTGAGATTCGGAATAGAACATATCAAAACCCTGCATGGAGAAATCTTTAATTCCCAGATAGAGCCCGTAAGCACCGGCAATACCAATTGCAGGGGCTCCCCGCACGCGCAGTTTTTTTATGGCATCCCAAACCTGCCCGGCGGATGTCAGCTCACTGTATACCTCCCGTTTTGGCAGAAAGGTTTGATCGATGATTCTGAGTCGGTCATCTTGCCAGCTGATAGATTGAAAAGAAGGTTCTGAATTTGCCATAAAACAGTTTTTCATAAAAATAGGCATAACGGGAGTGGATTTAAACTTATTTCCTGCACATGTTGTAGGGAAACCCCTGATGCTAATTTAGGATACTCCCCTAATAGACTATCAGGTTTATTCTCTTAAATCTCTGTTTGTGAATTAGATATAATAGTACAGCATTAAGGAAAAGATGAGAAACACATAAATGTTTCAATTCGATAATCAGTAATAAAAAATGAGATGAGGTAAGGTTATGATTTTAAAGAAAAATGTAGGTTATAAAGATTCAATAATAAGGGTTATTCTGGGTACATTAATTGTTGCACTTGGCTTATACTTTGACAGCTATTGGGGCTTTATCGGGTTAATACCCGTGATTTCGGGTGCTATTTCATTTTGCCCTGTATACAGGGTGCTGAAAGTGAGCACGATGGACCCGAGTCTTGAAAGGGAGAATTAATATTAAGGGGTACAACAAGTGATTTAAGAGAGTAATGTGAAATCAGCAGTTGATATATAGACAACAGAGAGTCCTGTTCGAGAGGGAAAATATGAAGGGAATCGAGATGATCGGTTCCCTTATTTTTTTGTTAACAAAAGATTACAGCATTAACAAAAAATGAGTTGTGGGCAAGATGAAAATTGGGTTACTTTCCTGCCATCATCTATCTGTAATTTTATTAATTTGCTATGGAGTTTGTTGGAAAATCACGCCAAAACCGCACGTTTGATGCAATTGTAATTGGTTCTGGAATGAGCGGAGGTTGGGCTGCTAAAGAGTTGTGCGAAAGAGGGCTAAAAACACTCGTGCTTGAACGGGGCCGGCCGGTGAAACATCGCGATGATTACCCCACCGATACCAAAAACCCATGGGAGTTTGATTACAGAGGTCGGCTTCGGGAAACAGAACTCGTGAGAAACCCAATTGTGGCACGATGCTATGCATACGATGAAACCACTGAGCATTTCTTTGTAAAAGATGACGAGCACCCTTATATACAGGAAAAGCCATTCGACTGGATAAGAGGGTACCAGGAAGGGGGCAAAAGCCTGATTTGGGCACGGCAAGGACAGCGCTGGAGTCGTTACGATTTTGAAGGACCCGCACGGGACGGATACGGAATTGAGTGGCCTTTTAACTACGATGAACTTGCACCCTGGTACAGCCACATAGAACATTTTGTGGGATGGAGCGGAAACAGAGATGGGCTGGATCACCTGCCCGATGGTGAGTTTCTACCCCCTTTTGATTTAAATTGCGTGGAGAAAGAGATCAAAGAAAAGGTGGAAGGCGCATACAGCAATCGCCATGTGCTTCACGGGCGCTGTGCCCACTTAACTGAACTCCGCCAAATACATCTTCAGCAGAACAGAGGTTTGTGTATGGCAAGAAATTTGTGTTACAGGGGATGTCCTTACGGGGCATATTTCAGTTCAAATTCATCTACGCTGCCCTGGGCTATGAATACCGGCAATCTAACGAAGCGAACCCATGCTGTGGTGGAATCCATTTTGTATGATGAAGTAACAGGGAAAGCTTCCGGTGTAAGAGTGATAGACTCGCTTACAAAAGAGGCGGAAGAGTACTATGCCAAAATTATCTTTGTAAATGCTGCCTGTCTGAATTCGAACCTCATTCTTTTAAATAGTAAATCAAACCGTTTTCCTGATGGCTTGGGTAATGACAATGGTTTACTGGGCAGATATATAACTTTTCACAACTATCGCGGATCAATAACGGCAGAAATGGAAGGGTTTGAAGATCAGTATTACTATGGTCGAAGGCCAACTCAAGCCATTATGCCGTCGTTCAGAAATGTTTACGGCCAGGATGGGGATGCAGATTTTCAGGGTAAATACCTGATTGCTTTTGGCGCTGCAAGACAAGGCTGGCAGAGAGGTGTGCGTATGGAGCACATCGGTGCCGATCTCAAACAGGGAATGGCAACCCCCGGCAGCTGGAATGTATTTATGATGATGCAGGGCGAAACTGTGCCGAGATTCGATAATCATGTTCGCCTGAGCGAGACCGAAACGGATACCTGGGGAATTCCGCAGCTTATCACATCTGTGGATTACACAGAGAATGATGAGAAGCTTTTGCAGGACTTCCTTACTCAGGGAGCCGAGATGCTTGAAGTTGCCGGAGGAAAAAATATTCGTCTAAATGACACCCAACAGGCTCCCGGTCTCGATATTCATGAAGTAGGAGGGGCAAGAATGGGCAGCGATCCTGAAACATCCATTTTGAACAAGTGGAATCAGATTCACGGATGTAAAAATGTATTTGTAACTGATGGGGCAGCGTTCAGTTCAGTGGCTATTCAAAATCCATCATTAACCTTTATGGCACTTACGGCACGAGCTGCAAATTATGCCGCAGATGAATTGCGGAAAGGTAATTTGTAACAAATGGTTTAAAACTTAGCTTTTTGTCCGGCCATTCAGTGAAAGGCAATCTTTGAGTGGTTGTGTATCGAGATTAAGTTCATTCGCAATTTGACTGATGAGATGAACTTTATAGGATTTGATTTCTCCGTTACTACCGGTAATGAAATCTGAAATGATTCGGTTACTGAGTGCGTAATTTGCAAATTCTTTACCGTGAACTTCTTCAATTTTCTCTTTTACTGGTTTAAAGAAAGTGTCTTTCAGCAGGTTAACTCTCCGTTTTTCTGCCATCATCTGATTATATTCAGTGGAGTCAGGCTGTTTTTTTGCCGGCTTCTCCGTTGATAAGCCCATATCATCGGCTTCTGTTCGTGCATCAGCAAGCAACTTGATGATCTGATCAGATACTTCCCTGGTTTTTAATTTTTTATATACTCCTCGCCGGCTCAGCCAGTGGATTCGTTCACCACTATTTTTTGCAAGAGTTTTCATCAGGTTATTATCTGCAATCTGGAATGCAGGTTTGTTAAACTTTTCAGCAACTTCATCACGCCAAAGCAGGAGTTTTTTGTACACATACCACTCATGCTCACTGAAAAGGTTCTTATCTTTCTCCTTGAATATTTCATTGTGATTAATCTCGCTGTAGTCGAGTTCATTTAAAGATTGATTTTCTTCTCTTATCCACTCTTTGATCTCTCCTGATTCTGCTTTTTTATCAAAAATTTCCTTCAGTTTAAATAAATGCAGAACATCATCAGCGGCGTATGCAAGCTGTTTTTCTGAGAGCGGGCGGTTAAACCAGTTACTTTTTTGTGATGATGAAACCGCTTCAACATCCAGGGTCTCTTTGAGTAAATTTGTGAGCGACATTGCCGGATAATTCAGTAATCGGGACACAATATCTAAGTCATACAGATTTTTTGGGAAGCAATTTAATGAGTGAAGAAGCCTTAAATCTTCATCAAACGAAAAGCATACTTTCTGGATTGACTCATTTTCAAGAACCCGGAAAAGTATCTGTATGTCGAGATCATTACTGAGGGGATCTATCAGGTAGCAATAATTGCCATCGAATATCTGTAGCAGACAGAGATTAAAACCGTATCGATGGAAGTTTTTATCAAACTCCAGGTCAATGGCGATTTGTTGTGCGCCTTGAAGTTTTTCTGCGCATTTAAATAGTTCTTCAGATTGGTGAATCAGCTGAATAGGTACTGTCATACAGTATTTTTAGTGAGTGTAATAGCACGATGAAAATAGTCTTTTTTTTTCAATTTATCGGTCGATATCAAGTTTTTCTTTTCGTTTCACAAGCGTAAGTATGGTGTACTCAGCCACAAGTTCTTTATTTTGATTGGTTACTTCCACCGCAAACCACACCATGCCGTAGGGTTCTTTATCGGTTTCTCTTTTCTGACGACGGGTTTTTCGCTTAACAATCAGTTTAGCCTGTATGGTATCGCCGGGATAGACGGGTGCGGTGAATCTTAAATCTTCGAGTCCGTAATTCAGCAAAACGGGCCCCTCATCGGGATATACAAACAGGCCTGCAGTAGCTGATAGTACAAAATAACCATGAGCCACAATTTTACCGAACATCGATCTTTCAGCAGCTTCGGAATTAGTATGGGCATAAAAATGATCCCCCGTCAGATCAGCAAAATCCTGTACATCCTTATCGGTAACTGTTCGTTTTTCGGTAGTTAACGCCTCACCAACAGTAAGCTCTTCGAAATATTTTTTGAAGGGGTGGGTGGTAGCTTCAGCTGTACTTGCGCCTTTAATGTGCTGGCCTGTGATATTACGAAGGGTAGCAGGGGATCCCTGAAGAGCAACCCGCTGCATGTTATGCAATACGGCTCTGTACCCACCAAGTTCTTCGCCGCCGCCGGCACGTCCCGGCCCGCCATGAACAAGAGAGGCGATAGGAGCACCATGGCCGGTAGATTCACCGGCGCTATGCCTGTTGATGACCATAAAACGCCCATGATACGGTGCACACTCCATAACAATTTGTACGGCAATGTTATCATCAGCAGTAAAAAGAGAACCAACTAAAGAACCATCAGCTTTGTTCGCAATCTCAATAGCTTCTTCTGTGGTATTGTAGGGCATAATTGTGATTAGCGGCCCAAAGGCTTCAACCTTATGAACCTCATCAACAGTAAGGGGTTTATGGCAAATTAAAAGCTGAGCACCTGCGTAGGCACCCTTCAAATGCTTACCTGCATATACAGATTCAGTTACCACAGAAAGCTTCTGAATTTGTTCGGAAAAACGTTCAGCCTGCAGCTCACTTGCTAACGGGCCCATTCGGGTGTCTTCATCAAACGGGCTGCCAATTGTAGTTTTTTCGAGCCGGATTTTCAATGCTTCAATTACATCATCAACCCGATCATTTGGAACAATGGTTCTGCGAATGGCTGTACATTTTTGGCCTGATTTTACGGTCATTTCACCGGCTACTTCTTTTACGAAGAGGTCAAATTCTTCCATATCAGGTGTAACATCATCACCAAGTATAGAACAGTTCAGAGAATCGGCTTCCATGTTAAAGTGAACACTATTGGCTAAGATATTCGGGTGAGATTTGAGCTTTCTCCCCGTCTCAGCAGAACCGGTAAATGCAACAGAATCCTGGCTGTTAAGGTGATCAAACAGATCGCCCGGAATATTTGCAGCTATAAACTGAACAGAACCTTCAGGTAAAATTTCTGACTCTATGATGTCTCGAAAAACCTCGAATGCAAGATATGAACCCAGCGGCGACGGTTTTATGATGGATGGCAGGCCTGCGATAAATGCAGGTGCAAGTTTTTCGAGCATCCCCCAAACGGGGAAATTAAATGCATTTATCTGCACTGATACGCCGCGGCGGGGCACGCATATATGCTGGCCGGTAAATGTGCCTTTTCGTGAAAGTGTAACTTCATCGCCTTCAACATGCCAGGGCAGATCAGACAGATTTCTGCGGGCCTGGCTGGAAATACCAAATGCGGTAATAATTCCGCCTTCAATATCTATCCAGGAGTCGCGGCGCGTTGCTCCGGTATGAGCTGAAATTTCATAATATTTCTCTTTGCGCTCAAGAAGATACTGCGCCAGAAACTTAATCTTAAAAGCACGTTCATGAATGGTTAACTCTCTGATGGAAGGACCCCCAACCTCTCTTGCGTAATCACACATTGCTTTATAATCCAGTTCTGCTTCTGCGTATTCAGCTACTTTTTTGCCGGTAACAGCACTCTTGAGTTCGGTTTCAGAACCGTTCTTTATCCATTTTCCGCAACAATATGAGGTAACGAGCATTTTGTATTCTTTAAGTTTCGGAAGTAAATCTGAATATATGAATTCTGAGAGAGGGTGTCAGAACAGATAAGAGTAATAACGGTTGGTATATATATTCCGAAAATAAGTTCCTGCAACAGTTTCAACTGTTCAGTCTATATAAACGAATATCAATCTTTAATTTCACCCCAATTTTGATAACCGCCTTTTTGTGTTTTTCTGTTTTCGGGAATTTCCCTGAGCGGTTCGCACTCGCGCCAGTTATCTCTCATCTCTTGTGGTAGCCGCTGATACCATTTTG
This sequence comes from Balneolaceae bacterium, assembly GCA_007135335.1. Taxonomy (GTDB): domain Bacteria; phylum Bacteroidota; class Rhodothermia; order Balneolales; family Balneolaceae; genus Rhodohalobacter. Next base: position 19,914 of record SLJB01000001.1, on the reverse strand, counting down.
TGCCCTCTGATTTCCACACTGCCATTTCATCACTTACATCTTTTATGATTTTTGCAGGATTGCCAACCACAATTTTTCGCGCAGGAATTTCCATTCCTTCAGGTACGAATGTGAGAGCTCCGATGATGCTTTCATCACCTACCACTACCCGATCCATCACAACAGCATTCATACCTACAAGACAATTTTTACCAATTTCTGCACCATGAATTATGGCTCCATGGCCAATATGTGCCGATTCTTTCAGAGTTACCGTTACCCCGGGAAACATGTGAATGGTACAGTTTTCCTGAACATTACAACCGTCTTTAATTACAATTTCACCCCAGTCGCCACGAATAGCTGCCCCGGGCCCGATGTAAACATCCCTGCCAATAATCACATTTCCTGTAACGGTAGCCTGTGGGTGAATAAATGCCGATTCATGAATAACCGGAATGTAACCATTGAATTCGCAGATCATAACTGATTTACATTTTCTAATACTACGGCATAACCCTGGCCAACACCTACACACATGGTGACAAGAGCGTATTTTTTATTCCGGCTTTTGAGTTCAATAGCTGCCGTTTGCAGAATTCGTGTGCCGCTCATGCCCAGTGGGTGGCCAAGGGCGATGGCTCCTCCATTTGGGTTTAACCGTGGATCATCATCTTCAAGACCCATAGTTCGGGTACAAGCCAGAACCTGTGCTGAAAATGCCTCATTCAGTTCAATAATGTCCATATCATCCAGAGAAAGCCCCGCTTTTTTGAGTGCAATTTCAGTAGCGTACACCGGCCCGATACCCATAATCCCGGGTTCTACACCGGCTACACCCGATGCTGCAATTCGTGCCAGTGGTTTTAAATTGTATTTTTCTATGGCTGAATCAGAAGTGATCAGCATAGCAGCTGCACCATCATTTAAACCGGAAGCATTTCCAGCGGTCACAGTCCCATCTTTTTTGAAAGCAGGTCGCAGTGTGGCCAGTACTTCAGCAGTTGTTTCCGGTCTGATGAATTCATCATCCTTAAACAGAATGGTGTTGGCTTTTCTTTGTACAATCTCAACGGGTGTGATCTCCTCGGCAAGCCGGCCACTCTGCTGTGCTTTCGCTGCTTTTTGCTGACTCCACGCCGCAAACGCATCCTGATCTTCACGGCTGACGTTGTACTTTTCAGCAAGATTCTCGGCCGTATTGCCCATTCCCTCTGTTCCGTAAAGTTCATCCAGTTTTGGGTTAATAAATCTCCATCCGAAACTGGAATCATGCATTTCTGCATCATTTCCGTAGGGCTTTGATGATTTTGATATAACCCACGGACCGCGTGTCATATGTTCCACACCACCTGCTATGAAAAGGTCTCCATCACCGGCTTTTATTGCTCTGTCTGCATGAATAGCGGCCGACATACTTGATGCACACAATCGGTTTACCGTTTCTCCGGGAACTGTATAGGGTAAACCGGCCAGCAGCAGGGCCATCCGAGCCACGTTTCTGTTGTCTTCTCCGGCCTGATTTGCACACCCAAAAATCACGTCATCAATTTTTACAGGATCCAGCGAACTGTTTCTGTTCATCAACTCTTTAATCACAGCGGCTGCAAGATCATCTGTTCGAACCGGAGACAGTGAACCGCGAAAATTACCGATAGGTGTTCGGATTGCATCAACAATGTAAGCTGTTTTGTTATCAGGCATAGATTTTTATGGTAGCTGAGATGATCATTTCCATTAATCTTCTTTGATTTGATGGGTCATGTTTCAATCGGCATCAACACAAATTTAGTATTCGGTATATCAATTACCCTCTACCACGACAGATTCCAGATATCGAAGAAATCTTGGCGGCATTTCAAACGGACGTTCAGCTGGAATTTCCGGTAATCGAGGGATTCGAGGTTCGGGTTTTCCCGGTTTTAATTCGGGATTCCATTGAAAATTATCGAGCTGTCTTTCAATATTTTGAGGTTCTTCCGGTAAAAACGATCCGTCTATGTTTCTCTTTGCCACAAGCGAATCGATATCACCTTCCGTAAAATACATGATGAGTGATCCGGCCGATATCATTTCAATTAATCCGTCCGGTTCATCATTTTCATCCTTGTTGTGAAAGATGCTTTGGTTATTATCAAATACACGAATTCGTTCGATGGCCCCTTCGTCAAAATAAGCATGCAGGGTATCTCCTGTCATTTGATGAAGACGGCCTGTGGTTGAATCTTCCATCACAACAATAGGCTGTGTGAACGATCGCAGAAACTTAATTTCGTCATCTTCAAGAAGTGCTTCTATGTATGGACCTGTAAGCTGCATTTTATCCTGCCATAGAATTGGATTAGATTTCAGAATAAACTGATCCAGATCATCCCGATAATGCGTTGTGTCTGCAATGGCTGAAAATTTTGGCGACCAGATCCGAACATTTTCAAAAGCATCCATGTAGGACGTTGTGTCTGTTTCAAGAAGTTCGATGATTTCGGCAAAGAGATGTGTGGTATCTGTCTGTGCTTCATTTACTTCCATAAGCCAGGCATTACCTGTAAGAAGCCGGTATCCGAGCGAATCAGCATAGAGATATTCGCCTGCAAAACGCACATTGTCTTCAAAATCATCAGCATATACACGGCTGAATAGTTCATAAAGTTCGGCAGAACGGTTCATGAAAAGTGAATCAGCTTCAAGATATTGGGTACTGTCAGCGAGTTGAACATTTCCACGAAAAATAGCGCTGTCAACGGCCTGGTAATAGAGGCCGCTCTCTGCAATCAGGGTACCTTTTTCATCTTCAAAGCGAAAGGGTACATTAAAAATGGCCAGATCGAGCTGCTGGTCCACATCAATAGAATCACTGAAAACCGTATTCTGTTCAGACTGAATAATTACACGTCCCCGAAACCGGCTGAAATCTGTTCTTGTATTATAAAAGAGGGTGTCTGCCCAGATGATTTCATTTTCAGTTTCAATCTGATTGTTAAAAGCCATCAGCAGATTTCTGTCTACAAACTGGTACACACTATCTGTTTCCATGAGCATTTTGTCGGTTTGCAGAATTACATTCCCAAGAATTTTCCGCACATTCTGCCCATCCACAAAACCGCCTTCAGCACGGTCGGCCTGGATTATGTTAACCAAACTTTGAGAATAGAGCGATTTGGGAGTATGAAGGCTGATCCCCAAAAAGAGAGTGAGTGAAAATATGAGGGTGTATTTCTTCATGCTTAATCAACCATCATTCGGCCGCTTGGCCTTTCGATTACGTAGTCTTCGAGGTCGGTGGTGCCATCAAAACCGCTGCCTGAAATACTGTCGTTCGCAGTTATAATGGTTACAAAATAGGGTGAGGTAATACGGTCTGAATTTTGTGTCCACTTAAGATATTCAGAATAGAGGCGGTTGCCGCTGGTCGTTTCAACCCTTACAGCATCGAAGAGTTCAAATTCGGCGCGATCTTCTATATAAACTGCTCTTCTGCTCCAGGCTTCCGTTTCAACGGTTCCGATGGAATCAAATATCTGCACGTAAACCGGGCCATCAATTTCGGTCTGTTTTCGGCCTGAAGCCTGGTAGTTTATCGCATATGAACCCTCAATGAGTAAACGGTTTTTACCATCCTGCATCAGTGTCATTTCTACATCCCAGCTTTCGGTGGTCACTATCAGAGAATCGTTTAATGAGGAGCGAATCTGAGCGGAATCGTACTCAGAGAGTTCAGTGCAAGAGGCGGTTAAGGCTGCTAGTAAGAGAATGGTAAGAGCAGGGTTAATCCGTCCCAAAGTAACGGTCTCCTGCGTCACCAAGGCCCGGAACAATGAACGCATCACTGTTAAGTTTTTCATCAACTGCTGCTGTAATGATCGATACATCCGGATATTTATTTTGAATTCGCTCTAACCCTTCAGGTGCTGAAATTAACGATATAAATCGAATGTTTACAGCTCCCTGTTTTTTCAGAAACCCGATGGCATCATCTGCGCTTCCGCCGGTGGCAAGCATTGGATCAACCAGCAGAACAAGGGTATTTTTTAAATTGTCCGGAAGGTTGGAATAGTAGTCAACGGGTTCATGAGTGGTTTCGTCTCTGTACATCCCCAGGTGGCCTACTTTTGCATCCGGCACGAAATTGATGATAGCATCTACCAGACTTAAGCCTGCACGGAGTATAGGTACAACCACAATTTCAGTATTAATATCAAACCCGCTGGCTGTCGTAACCGGGGTTATTATCTTTTTTTCACGCAGTGGCAAATCTTTTAGCGCAAAATAAGCCAGAATGGTTGCAATTCTTGCCATTGCCGAGCGGAATTGAGCCGTTTTTGTAGTTTCATCACGCAGGATGGTTAAGTCTCTTGCAATGATTGGGTGCTCAATAATCGTCACTTTACTGTGATGCATATTTATAACGTTTTCTACTCTTTCTTTTTCTGTTTGTTGAGGTACGTTTGAGTGATTTTATAAATGATACCTGAAAGCGCTATAAGCCCTATAATATTCGTGAGAGCCATAATTCCAAGCATCACATCACCAAAAGACCACACCACGCTTACAGATACGATGGCCCCTAAAAAGTGCATGGTTACAAATACCATTCGGTATGTAAATATAGAGCGATTGCCAAGCAGATAGTGAATCGACCGTTCACCATAGTAGCTCCAGCTGATAGATGTTGAAATCACAAAGAAAAATACGGCAATGGTTACAATATACTGCCCACCCGGCATGAGAGGGGCTAACCCAACAGCAAATGCGGCAGAAGTAAGCGAGGCCACATTTTCAATCACACCACCGTACAGATTTCTTAGAATATTTCCTGATTCATCTGAAACAACTGTTCCAGCACTACTGAAGGCCATTTCACCATCATCAGCTACTTGTGCAATGTCTGTTCTGGCCGCTAAAAGTTGAATAGAACCGTTGAAAGGTATTGAGTAATCAGAATCAACAAACATGGTATCTACCGGAATGTTGTAACGTAACATTTGTCCGTTTATCGGCAATCCATTTTCAAAAATAAGAACAAACTCATCTGCTGAAACCGGTTCAGGAACAGAGACATTTAATGTGTAAGAAATATTTCCTTCAGAAGGATTTACGATTGATTTGTGGTAAGAATCCCAAGCGCCAGTTACAACAATAACTAAACCTGTAATTGTACATACTACAAGAGTGTCGATAAATGGTCCTAATAAACCAACAAGCCCTGAATGTACAGGCTCTTTGGTTTTACTGGCCGACATCGCGATGGGTGAGGAACCCTGTCCCGCCTCGTTTGAAAAGAGTCCGCGCTGAACTCCATAGCTAAGCGTAAAAATTAGCGCTCCTGATCCTACACCAAGCACACCTGCCTGGGGATTGAATGCATTAGAAATAATTGTAGCAAAACCGGGAATGATCTGATCGAAATTTAGGAGCAGAATTACAAGTCCTCCAAATACATAGAGAATTGCCATTAATGGAACGAGCCTTGCAGTAACCGCACCGATTCTCTTAATACCACCCAGTATAACAGCGGCTACAAGTGAAGCCGTAATCAATCCCGTGATGTAAAGCGGGACGTTGAACTCGGTGTTCATCACATCAGCAAGTGTGTTTGCCTGAATGGCATTACCGGTAAGCAGTGCACAAATAGAACCTGAAATTGCAAAAAGAATAGCCAGCCACTTCCAGTTTGGGCCAAGACCTTTTTCTATATAGTACATTGGGCCGCCTGATACCGAGCCGTCTTTGTTTTCGGTTCTGTAGAATGCACCCAGTGTACATTCGGTGTATTTAATTGCCATGCCAAAAACAGCCGTTACCCACATCCAAAAAAGTGCTCCGGGTCCACCAACATGTATGGCAAGCGCTACACCGGCAATATTACCAACTCCTACTGTTGCAGATAACGCTGTGCTCAGTGCCTGGAAATGATTAATATCACCTTTATCTTTTGGATCATCATATTTTCCTGATAGCACTTTAAAGGCTTCTTTCATTTGAAAGATTTGAATAAAACCAAGACGAACGGTGATAAATATTCCAAATCCAAGAATCACAACTACAAGCAATGGGAGTGCCTGATAACCAAAGATGGTTTGAGGAAAACTCCATACAAGACTTTCAAGGGTAAAGATGATACGTTCGAATGTTTCCATAGATAACTATTAATCTTTCAGGTTTACAGCAGCTACGAATGTATAAAACATTTGGCTAAATTTTTATATAAAGTTTGCGATTTGGTGAACGATAAACACACATTTTTACTTTCAAGCTAATGTATTGCAAATGCTTGCAATTATATCTTAACATTGAAAAAGCAAAACATAAGCTAACAGTTAACATTATGACAAAAGCCGACATAGTAGACATCATCTCATCATCCACCGGGCTCACAAAGGTAGAAACTGAAGCCGTAGTTAAGGGTTTTTTAGATACCGTAATAGATGCAATGAAAAGAGGCGAAACCATCGAATTGCGGGGATTTGGAAGTTTTAAAGTGGTAAAACGTGCCCAGCGTGTAGCCAGAAATCCAAAAACAAATGAAGAAGTTATTGTTCCTGAGCAGTTTGTGCCAATGCTGAAGATGTCGAAAGATTTTAAGAAAACTGTGAACGAAGCAAACAGCTAATTTCAGGTAACTCTGTTTTTCTCCGTTGGCGTGCTATGCTTTATCAGCTCATAGAATTCAGTATATTCTGAGTAAATGTTTTATGAGTTGTACACATATTTATGCGCACCACATTTCTTTATTTTATACTTTTTTTACTGTTAATATCCTGCACAAGGCTACCGGATGCGCAATTCTATGAGGTTGACGGTATTGTGTCAATAGAGGCAAGCAGCCTGCCGGATGATTCGGGATGGGAAAATAAGCCCTTCAAAACATCTGTTTCAAAAGTCTCCCGCCACCAGATCGATATTTCAGGTTCACTAACATTTCCATTTTATGTGCGCCAGCCGGGGCGCTATTTTATCTGGGTTCTTGCCGCAGATAGTGAGGACGATCATACTGAAAGATCACTTCCAATACGGGTTATCAATGATGAAGGATTTCTACTTGAGAACTTTCAGATTAGTATGAATGGTATTAAACAGCTTACCTGGCAAAACCGCGATGTAGAAACAGGTACTGTAATGGCAGTTGAATTTAAAGAACCCGGACACTACAGGGTTCTATTCGAATCCGGAGGCCAAAGTGGTTTTGCTGTTGATAAACTACATCTCACATTGAATAATGCACGTGAACCCTCCGGTTTTGGATTTCCGGAGACGGCAAGACCGGGTATTGATCCTGTTTTGGCTAAGAGAGACCATCGAGTTGGTATACCACCGGCATGGTTATTTTTGCCGATTTGTGGAACTACAGATCATAGCCCGTCAGAGATTTACTCTGTTGAAGCCGGATTTGTAATGGATGATATTGGTTGTATATCAATCAATCCTGATCCGCTGGATATAGATAAAAATTTACTTCAAGATCCGGAACAACTTCAGGATATGTTTTATGAGATTTCTGATCACTTACCCTATAGTAATGGAAGAGGACTCATTTTTGCTCCTCTTCAACACTTGCAAATTCCGGATTTTAAACGGTTTCCAACCAGATGGAGTCATGAACTTGACGCTGATTTCAGAGAGCAAATAGAGATGACAATAAATCCTCGCAGATCCACTTATGAAGTGCCATTTCTTGTGAATTCTCTGCCTGACATGTTGAAGCCCGGTTCAGATCAGTTTACTGAAGAGATGCTGATACGCTGGCTGCAATTTTCTGTTTTTAATACGGTAATGTATTTGCCTCTTGATAACCCGGATTCATTACGTGATATAATTTCGGAATCCGGTGCGACTCAGATGAATGAGCTTTTTCAACTTCGGGATCAGCTGTTCCCATATGTATATAGTCTTGCACATTTAATCAGATCAACCGGTGTAAAACCTGTTCGTGGAAATGCTTCGCACCAAGCTCAGTTCAGGCTTGGAAATGCATTTCTTGTTGCTCCAATCTATGAACCGGGAACGGAACAGAGAACAGTATATCTTCCGGAGGGTTTGTGGTATCACTTTATGGATGGGGCAGAGTATGAAGGTGGACAAACCTGGTTTATAGAGTCTCCGATCAACAGTTTTCCGGTATTTGTGAAGGCAGGCTCGATTATTCCTTACAGAATGAATGGAAAAGTATCTACGGCAATTTTTGATGAACTCATCTTAGAAATTTATACAGGTGGTACGGGTACATTCCGGCTGTATGAAGATGACGGATTGACGAACAACTATCTTCAGGGAGAGTTCACCACTACGGCATTCCGCTATTTCGAACACACCGACTACGCTACGTTCACAATTGGAAGGCAGTTCAGGCACATTGAAGGGCAGCCCGATGAAAAACAACTTATACTCAAATTTAAATACATCAATGAACCGGAGTCAATTTCAGCTGAGGATATTTCACTGGAAAGAGGAGAAGGAGAGAATATGTGGGAGTACAATTCTGATTCCCGCACATTGACTGTAAACTGGCTGCAACGTGTTCACCAAAAAACTGATTTTTATATTCAGTTTTGATTAATAATCCTTTTCTAATCCGACCCTTTGTTACTACCCTGCACTTGATGCGCTCATTTGTTGAACACGAAGTGAAATCTCCCGACTTTGATCTGGTGCAGCCTTGAGTAGAAGTATCGTTATCGCGGGTCTGGGCCCGCGATAACGATATACAGTGGCTTATGATGTTAAAAATCTATTCCGATTGAGAAGTAATGAATAGGTTTTCCCTGAAATCCGCCTCTTCCATAGGGCCAGCCCACATCATAACGGAAAGGTAAACCCAGCAGTATTGTTCTCAATCCAAAACCGGCACCAATCAGAATATCGCCATCCACGTAGGAAGTTGGTATATCTCCTTCAAGAGGGGCTCCATCACGCAGTAAACCGGTGTTTGGGTTGATAAATCCCTGTTGTTTCGTGCCTACTTTCCAGTCTAAACCGGCGGGATTTTCAAAATACACTATCGGTTCGCCTGTTTGTGAATCGATAAATCTCGAGTACGGAATATCGAAGCCCCAGGCAGCACCTACATCAATAAAAGCCGCACCTGTAATATTGTAAAGTGGTAATATTGGTATCGGTCCGGGTAAGATGGCTGCAAACAACGGGAAGCGGAATTCAGCGTTGATAAGTGAAAACTTATCACCGAAAATAGTATTGAATTCATGCCCACGAAGTGGTGTTGCCGGCAGTGTAAAGAATGTATCAGCGAGCCGCTCAAACGGAATTTCTGCATCTGACCATCTTTGATTAATCCAGCCAAGCATACCGCCCATAAAGAATGTTTGTGAGTCGCGCCCATAGGATACAGCACCTGAGCCCCTAAGTGCCAGTGAGTAACCGGCTCCAAGATCCACATACTGCCTGTAATCACCCAGCAGTGTTGCAAATTGTGGTGTATCTGAACCAACCGGCGGGCTCGCCGCCAATCGTAGTGAATAGCGGTTTCCACCACGCGGAGTTATGAAACCCGGTACAGTATAATCACCCGTAAATGTTACCTGAGGATAGAGGAACCAAGCATTTTCGTTGCTTACGTTTCTGCCGCCAAGCCCCTGTACCGTACTAAAATCTCTGGCCACACCAATTGCAGAAATACCATAATCAAATCGCTGGTAACGATTCAGCGGGTATTGGAAATCGATGGTTCCGCCAAATGTTCTGAATCGAAGCAGTTCGCCAAAAAATGTTTGATAGTTTCTGGCCTGATGAAAGAATGATGCAAAAAAGTTTGTGCGATTTCTCAGATATCCATACTGGAAAGTATAGTCGCTGTTTCGCAGATCGAATACGAGATTTGACCCAAAAGAAACCTGGTGATCACCAAAAAGATCGGTGAGTGTAACGAATGCAAAAGCGGAAGTACCGTAGTACGTGCTAAGCTGACCGGCTGCGTAGCTGAAATCCGGTGAGAATTGTAACCGGTACTCTTTTGGCTGATAATAACCGTCTTCGGTTACATTTCCTTCCGGCTCAAAATTTCTCGGATCATCGCGCAGGGTTATAGTAGTATCACGTATTACCGATTCACCAAACTGATAGTTTCTGAAATCAATTCTGCCTGAATCCTGCTCTCGTTGCCGGGTAGTACCGGCTTCTGTTTCTAACGCGTCATCTGCATCAACGGGCGGGGTAACAATTCTAGCTGAAACAAGGTTACCTTGCTGTCTTGATGCAATCATCTCCTGAGCGTAACGAACAGCAGGAACTCGCTCACCTGGACTTAAACGTTCACGTTCCTGCGCCCATTGATTGGGCCGAAGCGGAGCATCTCTTCTCATACTGAATGGTGATCGCATCAGATAAAGATCCGGCAACCCGCGGTTTAATGCGTTAAAGGCAAGCCTGGTTCCATCACTCGAAACAGAAATTTGCATTACACCGGATTGAAGATCCGTAATTGGGTACACCGAACGGCTGGTTAAATCATATTCATAGATATTTGGAATTCCGTTTTGATCGGATACAAACAGTAGTCTTCCATCTGCAGTGAGTGCAGGCTGAGTTTCTGACCAGTTTGGAGTATTTGTTAATCTCTCCATCCTAGTGCTGCCAACCCGAATTCTGTAGAGATCGGTTTCGTAAAAATCATTATCCTGAAGAATGGAATGGCCTGCAAGATACGTATGAGGCTGTGTTCTGTTGCCACGGTTTGATACAAAGTATACAGTCTCGGAATCGGGACCCCAGGCAGGCTGCATATCATTGTACACATCACCGGTGAGGTTTACGAAGTCGTTAGTTTCAAGATTGAATACAAAGATATCCTGATAGGGTCCTATGTTTCCGTCAAATGCAATTTTCTGCCCATCGGGCGACCATGCCACAGAGTTTATATTATCCAGTTCAGGGAATCGAATAGTTTGTGTGTCACGGGTTTCATAATCAACAATTGCCAGATTATACCTTCCCTGCGATTTGCTTGAGAGAGCAATTTTAGAGCCATCGGGGGACCATGTAAGGTTTGGATTTAAAATATTGAGTTCTTCAAACATAGGATTATCAGCACCGCTGATAATTGTTTTTAAGCGATCGCCTGTGTTTGCATCAATCACTACTACATCAAATACTCCCCGTCGGTTGGTAATCAATGCAATTCTATCACCACGCGGTGATACAGTGGGGCTTGTGTCGTAGGTGCGGGATCTTTGCTGCCGCGATAAGTGAGTTCCTACAGCATTGGTTGCCTGTCTGTCGCCTACTTCAGGGAAATAGCGCTGCCGCCAGTATTCCTGCCAGCGTTCAGATAACTCGTCGGCCTGTAAGCCGAGCGATTGAACCAGGGCTTGCTGAATACTACGGGTGGTTTTTACCCGCTGAAGAATTTCGGTGATTTTTGGCCTGCCATACTGATCAGCAATGTAATACCAAAATGCCTGCCCGCCTCTGTATGCAAAAAAGCCCGATAACTGCGGAATGGGTGGTAGATAATTATTTAGTACAGCATCGCGCATAAACATATCGGTTTGCGTATCCCAGCCGAGTGCCAAATATTCTGCAAGCCCTTCCTCGAACCAAAGAGGAAATACAAGCTGAATATTGTTCTGAATGATGGACTGAACAGAGCCCCCGTAGTACACGTCATTAATATAAGCGTGCACCAGTTCGTGCTGAAGGGTTCTTCTGAAGTCGGCGTAGTCGCCCATAAAGGGCTGTGTCATTCTGTTTTTAAACTTATCGGTAACACCCCCGATTCCCTGTGCATCCACCGGAAGCCGAACCACATTGGTTTGAGAAAAATCTGCATGAGAATCATAAATAATAACAGGGATACGCGCTGTTAACTGATCCCCGAAATCGTTGTTAAGCTGTTTTAGGGACGATTCAACCGTTTCTGCCGTAAACTGGGCTAAATGGTAGTTTTTAGAGTCGTAGTAGTAGATATCGAAGTGATCTGTTTCGATAAATCTCCAATCGAACTGTTCATACTGAACCCGGTTTTTTCCGAAAAAGAAATACTGGGCAAACAGCTCCTGAACGGCACTGGTGCTTATAAAAAGAGTAAGCAGAGAGATGATGATGAATTTGTATGAGAACCGCATGTAAGCAAAAAGTTTAGTTAAAAGTCAGCAAGTGTTAAATCTATTTGTCTTTTTTCAAGATCTGTCTTTACCACTTTTATATTGATTGAATCCCCGAGGCGGTATTTCTTGCCTTTGGATCTGCCGATTAAGCAGTGCATTTTCTGATGATATACGTAGTAGTCATCTTTGAGATCACTAACGCGAACCATTCCTTCGCAGTATATATCATCAATAACTACATAGATTCCGTTCTCTGTAACACCACTAATTGTTCCAATAAAATTCTGGCCCAATCTTTCAGAGAGAAACTCAACCTGTTTCAATTTAACGGAATCGCGTTCAGCTTCCACTGCATAACGTTCTCTTTCGCTACAGTGTTCGCCAATTTCTTCAAGTTGTGTAAAAGTGTATTCTGATGAACCGGCATTATACCGTTTCAGCAGTCTGTGCACTACCACATCAGGGTAACGGCGAATTGGGCTTGTAAAGTGTGCGTAATGAGGAAATCCCAGCCCGAAATGGCCTACATTTTTCGGTGAGTATTCCGCCTTAGACATTGAACGAAGCATCAGGCCGTTTACAATGTTTTCAAGTGAGGTATCTGCAATTTTTTTAAGGAGATCATTAATCTTTTTTGGGGTAACAGCTCCATCCAGATCAAACTCAACACCCAGTGGTTTCACGGTTTCGCGTATGTTATAAAGTTTTTCAAGATCGGGTTTATCGTGCACACGATAGAAAAACGGGTGATCATTCTTTCCGCTTTTTTCACCTTTTTTTCGAAGGGTGTTAATGTGATAGGCAACCGTTCTGTTTGCCATCAGCATGCACTCTTCAATGAGTCTGTGTGCAAAAATTCTCTCTTTCACGATCACATCAACAGGCTTTGCATTCTCATCGAGAACGAACTTTGGCTCCGGTGTTTCGAAGTTAATAGAGCCTTCTCTGAATCGTTTTTCGAGCAGAACATTGGCAAGTGTTTCCAGTGTCTTTAGCTCAGTTTCGAATTTGTGCTTGGTCTTGCCATCCAGAATGTCCTGAACTTCTTCATACACAAAGCGCTGTTTTGAATGAATAACCGTTTCTTCAATGGAATAATCAATCAATTTACCGTTGGGTGCAATTTCCATAAAGCAGCTGTAAGCCAGTTTGTCCTCATTTGGCCGCAGGCTGCACACGCCATTGCTCAGGTGCTCAGGCAGCATGGGAATTACCCTGTCAACCAGATACACACTTGTGGCGCGATTATAGGCTTCAACGTCAAGCGAAGTGCTCCTTGGCATATAGTGGGTTACATCTGCAATGTGTACTCCCAGATAGTAGTTACCGTTATCGAGTACCTGTATAGTCAGTCCGTCATCAAAATCTTTGGCATCGGCGGGGTCGATGGTTAACAGAACTTCGTCCCTGATATCTCGCCGGCGCTGAATCTCCTGTTCCGGTATGTCATAGGATATCTCTTCGGCAAATTTCTCAACTTCCGGCGGAAACTCTCCGTGAAATTGTTTTTCAGCTAAAATGGAGAGAACATTGGCTTCGTTTGATCCGGCATCACCTAATATATCAAGAACCTTAGCTTGCGGATATCCGCGAACATCTTCCCACTGCAGCAGTTTGAACGTGATTTTTTGTCCGGGTTTTGCACCATTCAAATCGGCCGGGTCTACAAAAAAATCAATCCGGGATGATTTAACATCAGCTTTGATGAGGTAGGTATTTTTGGCCACTTCATCGAGTGTTCCTACAAAAATATTTTTTGAACGCGTTACAACTTCCTCAATACGGCCGATGGGTTTATTACTTTTTTTATGATACCCAAGCAGCTTTACCCGAACAATATCACCATCAAGGGCAGTGCCCATGTACCGGTGCGAAATGCGGATATCCTGATCGCGGCCTTCAACCATCACATAACCATCGCCATGGCTTGTTACATCAAGTTTGCCTTCAACCATCTGATCTTCACGAACTTTTGGCTCATTCAGCTTTACCAGGTTTCCTTTTGATACCATTACGTGCCCGAGCTGTTTGAGCCGGTTCACCGTCTTTTTAATCTTTTGCGCACCCTTTTTGCTCGTCAGACCGAGGGCATCCGCCAGCAGGGGTGTGGGGATGGACGCATCGGGATACGATTTCAGAATGTCTATTACACTTTTATCAAGAGAGCTTAATTTATCTTTGCTCATATAAATACGTTAGTGGTGGTTATTCAAAATTAGTTTTTAGCAAGTGAATCTGATTCATCATTTTCGTGATCATCAGGCTTAATTCCAAAGAGTTTTCGAAATGCGTCTGAAATACGGCTGCGAAGGTTTTGCCAGGTGTTAAACTGTACCTGTGCCTCTACGCCAATTCCATTCATTTCCTGTGCCTGCCTGGATTCAACTCCGCTTGTGTACGATAGTGTTGGATCTTGCCGGTGAAACGCCGAAACAGAAAATGTGCGGTTAATTCTGTAGGTTGCACCAATATCACCAATATCACTCTGTTCCCCTGTTATCTGTCCTTCACGGCGAAGGATTATTCGGTCATCAAATAGGCGAAGCGCAATTCCGAGGTCTACTTCATTGAGTGCTGTGAGGTTAAAATCTATGTCAAAAGTCATATCACTCCGGAGCAGTGAATTTATCTGATTAGAGAGAAGCGGATTGATAACCTGACTTGTTATCAGAGGATTTACAACAGCCGCCGTACCTGAGAACCCTTCGGCAAGCCCAAGTCCCTGAGCAGATGATGCCGGAATAAAATTACCACTAAGCAGTATACTGGTTGCCTGTATCAGTTTTTCATCTTCATTTTGATTGAGGCTGTTTATCTGCGATGTAATGGCCGGATCTACGTTTCCTTCTATTCCGGTGGGTACACGGAAAAAGAATTCATTCTCTATAGATGTGATGGTTCCGCCGATCTGCAGTACAAGATCCACAGGAATTCTCTGGCCCGGATCAGTTTGAGAGATGGAACCCGATGCTGCAAGAAGGCTCGAGATACTTGGCCGCGCCCTGTACACCGCTGTTACATTGAGGTCTGCATCAACCAGATCGCCCGACCAGCTTATGGATCCGCCTTCCTGAAGGGTAAAACGGCGTGTAAAAATATCGCCGCTAACAAACTGGTACTCTCCACCTGTGATATTAAACCGGCCAAACATGCTTACATCCTGATCTTCGAGAAGCAAACGCATCTGTCCGGTTCCCTGAGTGCTGAGAATATCATTGGTAACGGGATCAAAAATGAGACGCACGGTTATCGGATCATTCGCCTGAAATTGAAGATCCATTGTAAAAAGCTCCATGAAAGTGAGATCAGACCCGGTATCCTCTTCACCATTAATACGATCAAGCTGAGTTAGGTCACGATCCCGGAAGGGTTGATCGAATGATTCAACAAATTGTATGAAACGCCGGTTTTGTTCAAATTCAACTTCGGGTTCAAGCGGGATTGAGATCCTTGAGTCGGATGAGATTACAAGCGGCCTTGTGGTTCTCAGTACCGGCGAAAAGTTTGTGCCCACAATCTGTGCCTGTCCGGTTCCGTAGATGCTGCCGTAAAACGGAAGGTCCGGATCGTAAGAGTTGTTCATGAAGTGGAGATTGTTCAGGTCGAGGGTTAAATCAAGGATCGTTAACGGTGAGAAATCATCCAGATCAATCCGGCCAAAAAGAGTGCCCCGTCCGTTTCTGTTGTCCTGCAGTGCAATGTCTCGGAAAATCAGGCCTTCAGCACGGTTGAAATCGAGTTCTCCGTTAAGTGTATATTCAACATTCATGAATGCGGGCTTTGCGTAAACATCACTAATATTGAACGTACTTTCAAAGTTGTAATCTGTTAATGATCCCCGTATAAATCCGGTTCCGCTTGAACTGCCTTCCACTTCCTGCATTATTGTGGGGATGATGAAAGTAACAATCCACATATCGATCTGGCGCAGATCAACATCAAAATAGAAGAGATCTTCATCGGGATCAGTATTTTCATCCGGCAGTTTAAAGTATCCGGTTAGCAATAAATCTTGGCCAATTCCATCGTTTCTGTTGTAGTAGCTTTGATAGCGATCAGGGTCAGTATAGATATGGATCTCTGTTTCGAAGCGGTTGGTTTCGGTATTTAAAATACTGTTTAGGGATACATCACCAATAACACGGTCTAAAATTCTGCCGTTATCTACGGTTAGATTTCCCTGAATAGATGGAATTTGAGTGAGTGTTTGGGTAGTGAAATCACCGTTAAGAATTCCTGAAAACTGAATCCGCCCGGCTATGAGATCTGATACCCGGCTGAGATCAAAGTTCGATACACTGTACTCTACCGAATCATCAAAATCTGTGCTGTAAATTCCATTTATTTCAAGGTAATCTGAGTCACTGACCAAAATAAATCGTTCAATCTCGAGTGCATTTCTGGCGTGGTACCGTAAAACCGGGTTGCCTTCTGTTGTCCAGTTATATTGTTCAGTTCCAAGATTTAATTGATCGATTACCAGATCGAGGGTGCTGTCTCTCAGGAAACTGGTAAATGTTGATTCAACTTTGAGATCGTCTTCGAGGCGTTCAAAGCGCTGATTTATTCGGATTGAATCATCCCGCATGGAGAAATTGAGATTACTGTCTTTAAGCTCTAAGCCTCTTATCGCGGCTTCGGAAGTACTGAGCTGAAGATCTACCGTGCTGCTTGTTTTTAGCTCATTTTGATAACGAAAACCCGCAGTAAACGCAGCGTTGAAATTGTCAGCACGTATATCGCCAAATACAAAATTCTGATCCATCAATTCGCCTGTAACAAGCAGCCTGTCTTTGGAAACATCAACAGATGTTCTGAACTGAGCCCGGCTTTGCAGATCAGGCAGATCGGGGAGGTACATACGCAGCAGGGAAAGGTCTCTGATGGTCATCTGAATGTCGATATTTGCAGATCGGTACGTGTCATCCTCAAATACGGGCTGCTCCAGTTGCAGCGCAAAATCAGGATCAAACAAAATCTCTTCTGAAATTCTTTCGCGCAGGTAGGCGTGCCAGTAGGTGCCAAACTTTGTAAGCAGATCATATTCAAGATTTCCGGAAATTTCTCCATCGAAAAAAGAGCTGGTAAATCGAAGGATCCGGGTATCGCCTGATCCACTGTTTATATCCGCATAAAACTGATGAGGGCGCAGTGTATCCCGGTCAATAGTGGACTCTTCAACTTCAAAACTGACCCGGCCGGTGAGATCATCAATGGTTGCCCACTCGAGATTAGCGGAGAAACGGCTGTTGAAAGAAGTTTCTTCCGCGTGAAAATCATCATAGAATGTTTTCAGGTTGAAATTCACTACATCGCCCTCAGTAATAAAGCGGGTGATTCCATCATATGCTTCGTACTGGCCGCGCGCATTTACGGCAAATTCCGAATCGCTGCCGGTTATGGAGTAGTTTAGTGCACCTCTGTTAAAATTTAGATCAGCTATGAACGTGTCTACGTTATACCCCAGCAATACACTGCGGCTCAGATCCACACGGCTTCTGAATACCGCATCTGATCCGGTATTTTCACCGGAAAGTGTAACCCTTCCTTCAATTACACTGCTGTTGATAGTATCAGCGAGGAATGGAGTAATATCGAGGGAATCAACTTCAAAGAGCAGATTATAGCTGAGAAGATCTTCAAAATTAAGTTCTCCATCCAGAAGAATAGAACCTGCTTCGGTTTGGGCCTGAAAATCTGCCATTAATTGATGGTTGTCTCCCGTGATTTCACCTCGAATTGTACTGAGCTGATATCGTTCCAGATTAATTTCATTCTCGAAATAGGTATCTGAAATCCAGGCAAGTGTTGACGGGTGTATCACCATATTGTCGATTTGCGCCTGATAGGCAATAGTCTCATCAAGCAGATCGGTTGCTTTGGCTGAGACAAGTATGGAAGACTGGCCGATGTTTGCCTGCAGCCTGTCAAGAAAGTATTCATTAAAGGTGCCTTCAGAGATCAACTCGAGCTCCAGATTAGGTTCAAAATCAGGATAGCCCTGAACAAACTGTTGAACCAGTTCTGTCTGGAATGAACTTTCGGTTATCTGAAGTTTGTAATCTGCTTCTCTGAACTGCTGGTTGAGATTTGGTACGAATAGGTTGACAGGTGTGGCCTCAAAACTGAAATCGGCAGAACCGAGATTTGTGGATAAGGTGAATCGGTTCAATTCAAAGTAGTGATCATCATTATAGAACTGGCCCGATAGATTTAAAGATTCGTAACGGGTATTGGGCAAGTCTGCAATAAAATAAAGAAGATAAAAAAATACCTGAGTATCTGTAACTTCAAGATAAATGCTGAAACTCAGGTTTTCTACCTCGAATGGAGAGGGTAATTGTAGATTTTCCGGAAGTTCAATGGTTTGATCAACCAGCAGGGAGCCATCTGTAACGGATATTCGTGGTGCGAATATGTTAATTCTTTTTACTAGTTGGGGCTGTTCACCCTCGAGAATTGAACGTTCTCTGACCTCATCACTCTGAGCAAACGCTTTTGCGATGGACAGAGTATCACCATCAAACCCCAGGCGGATCTTCGGAGAGTTTACTTCAAAATTTTTGATAGAGAGATTTTGCTGAACCAGTTGCCACAAGTTTACCTGCACGTCGGCACTTTGAAATGATATTACAGGCTCAGTTGAATTTCCGGGAGCATAGATTGATCCGTTTTTAATGCCTGCTGTAAACGGCAGAAAACCCGTAATTTCTCCAATTTCAAGACTCCCTTCAAACTGCCGGTTAAATGTATCGGTAACCTCCGCCTGTATATAATCTCTGCTTTGCGGGATTTGCAGTAATCCCACGGCAACTACCAGTAGCAGAAGCAAAGCGATACCCAGAGAGAAGAAAATTCTCCAGAACCATATCCATAGATTATATAGTATGCGAAATATCAATCCGTTTGTTTTTTATTCTTATGAAGTTCTCCGAGAATAATGCTCCAGGCTTGTTTAATCAGCTCTCTATCCTTAACTGTTTTAAGCACGGGATGTTGCCAGTCATCAAGCAGAACAAACCGAATGTGGTTTTCAATCCGTTTTTTATCAGCCTGCATGTGGTTCATTACGTTTTCTATAGATACATCTTCTGCAAGAACCCTGTATTTGTATAGTGATTTATACCTATCCAGATGGTTCATTTCGAGAGTTGCACCATACTGTTTAGAAAGCCATCCTGCAGCCAGCATTCCCAGAAATACAGCTTCCCCATGGCTGATGGAATCAAAGTTGCTCTCTTTTTCAAGTGCATGGGCAAATGTGTGGCCATAGTTTAAAAATGCACGAATATCTCCTTCAAATTCATCTTTTTGAACAATATCTGCTTTTATGTGAATACACTTTGAGATCAGATTTGTGAGTGTTGAATGGTCAATTTTCGCGGTATCCTCCTCCAGGAAAATTTCTGCTTCCTCAAAAATTGACGCATCTCTGATTGCGCCATATTTCAGAATTTCACTTAGTCCGTTTATCCATTCGCTTCGCGGCAGTGTATCGAGAAACCGGGTATCCGCAATTACAGCTTCGGGTTTATAAAATGCCCCAATCAGATTCTTTCCTGTTTTGTGATTGATGCCGGTTTTACCGCCTATGGAGCTATCCACCATGGCAAGAATCGTCGTTGGAATATGAATTAAGGGTAAGCCCCGTAAGGTTGTGGAGGCTGCAAAGCCACCAAGATCACCTGTTACACCTCCTCCTGCTACGACCAGAGGTGTATTTCGCCGAACACCATTATTTAAGAGAAAATCAGAAACCTTTTCCCAAAACCCGATCGATTTACTCATTTCACCCTGAGGAACCATCATGAATTCCACACTTTCAGCATGCAGTAAAAGCGTATTGCGAATGTGCTCTCCATGATGCTTCTGTACATTT
>SLJB01000327.1 GCA_007135335.1 Balneolaceae bacterium | reverse complement strand
TCGGCAAGGATTCAATTTCCCGGCGTGGTTGATGAACTGTTTGTGTATGAGGGTGCTCTCGGGCCTATTTATGATGAAAATAAAATCCGTTTAAAAGTATGGTCACCAACGGCTAAACATATTCAACTTGAATTATTCGATTCAGATAAAAACCTCATTGATACAATTGACCCGGTTCAGCAAGCATCACACAATGGGGTGTGGCATTTTGAGGGTACACGGGAGTGGGATCAAATGTTTTATCGCTTCTTGGTTGATGTGTATCATCCCGTAACAAACAGCTTCCATCAGTTTCAGGTTACAGATCCCTACTCGGTCAGCTTGTCAACGGATAGCCATTACAGCCAGTTTGTTGATCTGAATGCTGACGAGTTTAAACCGGACAAATGGGATGAGCTGGTGAAAATTCAGCCCCGGCCTGTTGATCTTTCTATCTATGAAGCTCATGTTCGGGATTTCAGTATTTGGGATGAATCTGTTCCTGAGCAATATCGAGGTAAATATAAAGCATTCACGCTGAACGGAAAGAACGGCAACGATTTAAGCATCGGGATGAATCATCTTACTGATTTATCGGAAGCGGGCCTTACTCATCTTCACCTGCTCCCGATTAATGATATTGCCACTGTGATTGAGGACACATCTGCAAGGGTGGATCTTCATCACCCCTATCAGCGGATCTGTGATTTTCTGGATGATGAAACAGTTCAGGGATTATGCAATGAGTTTGGAGATACACCAATCCGTCAGGTATTTGAAGAACTTGCATCTGAAAATCCCATCACCAAAACGATACAGAAACCGTACAGCCTGCCGGGACGAATGCAAGGCCTTGCAATACTCGATGGTTATAACTGGGGTTACGATCCCTTCCACTACAACGTACCCGAAGGCAGTTATGCCACCCATCCTGAGGGTCCCGCCAGAATTCTTGAAGTTCGGGAGATGGTAAAAGCTTTATATGAAATCGGACTCCACACAGTGATTGACGTGGTGTATAATCACACGTTTGCTTCGGGTCCTGATTCCCGTTTTTCCGTACTCGATAAAATTGTGCCCGGCTACTATCATCGTTACAATCCCGATTCCGGCGAAATTGAAACCTCAACCTGCTGCGATAACACCGCTGCCGAGCACGCAATGATGGAAAAACTGCTGATCGATTCCGTGATTTTGTGGGCAAAACAGTACAAAATTGATGCATTCAGGTTTGATCTGATGGGGCATCATCCGCGTTACGTGATGGAAAATCTTCGCGATTCTCTGGCTGCTCTCACACCTGAAGAAGATGGAGTGGATGGCGCAAATATTTATATCTACGGAGAAGGGTGGAATTTTGGTGAAGTAGCTGATAACCGGATTTTTGTGCAGGCCAGCCAGTTCAATATGGGCGGAACAGGGATCGGAAATTTTAACGATCGCCTGCGTGATGGTATCCGGGGCGGGAATTATTCCTGGGATGGAGCCAGGCAAGGGTTTACCGGCGGACAGTATCTGTTTCCGAACGAACATGCTGCGGAAGATCCGGATGACAGGCGGGAGATGTTGTTGAGTCAGGCCGACCGGATCCGGGTGGGGATGGCAGGTAACCTGGTAAACTATCCCTATATCAACCGGAATGGGGAGCGGGTAACCGGCAGCAATGAATATATCGGGTATGCGCTTCTGCCGCAGGAAACGGTTAACTACATCGATAAACATGACAATGAAACGTTGTGGGATAATACACAAACCAAACTCCCGGCCGATCTCGATATGGATGCCCGTGTCCGCATTCATAATCTGAGCAACGCCATGATAAACTTCAGTCAGGGGATACCCTTTTATCAAATGGGGACAGATATTCTCCGGTCAAAATCGATGGACAGAAACAGTTTTGATTCAGGTGACTGGTACAACGCTGTGGATTTTACTCTGGACAGCCACCGATGGGGATCAGGTCTTCCGCCTGCCTGGGACAATGAAAATCTCTGGAGTGATATGGAAGAATTTATGACAAACCCGGAAATTGCAGTTGAAAGAGAGCACATGGAACTGGCAAATCAGATGTTTCGTGAGCAGCTTGAAATACGTTACAGCTCACCCCTCTTCAGGCTCGATACAGCATATGATATACACACCAGGGTAGCTTTCCACAATACAGGGCCGGCCCAGATTCCCGGTATTATTGCCATGTCAGTATCTGATGGAATATGTGCCGGGGAGCCTCTGGATGATATTCTGAACGGAATTCTGATACTGTTTAATGCAGACAATCAAACAAAAATGTTTCAGCTTTCAGGATTCGAAAATCTCGAATTGCACCCTGTGCAGCAGCGTGGAAGTGATCATGAAGTTTTACATGCATCTGTAGAAAATGGCAACTTTATAATTCCGCCGCTAAGCTATCTTATATATGTTCAGCATAGTGACGGGGATCAGGGTAATTTTCCATGTAACTTGTAAGAGAAATCTTATTCTGCTGCAGGGAGCTTGTCTTTGCTACATTTAACAGTTTGATACAAAAATATTGGCAATCTTTAAAGGTTATCAACTGTGAGGGCAGGCTTTCACAATTCAGATAAATTGATTTGTTCACATAAGCATGAAAATTCTCAAGTACACTCTTATCGTAATCATTGTGACTATCCCGATATTTTTATGGGGGTCCGGATATTTCAACAGTTCAGATTCGGCTCTGCCGCCACTTCATACAGAGAGTGTTGATACAGGCGAAGTGTCGCAGCGGGTTGTTGCACACGGGTCGCTGCAGCCGGTTCAGAAAGTAACTGTAGGCAGTCAGGTAAGCGGAATTATCAACGAGCTCTATGTAGATTTTAACAGTATGGTTACCCGGGGAGAGGTGATCGCACAAATCGATCCTTCAACTTTCGAAGCGGAAGTGAGTTCGGCACAGGCAGAACTGGAATCAGCCGAAGCCGGTCTGGAGCTTGCCCGGATGCAATGGCAGCGGGTACAGGAACTTCGTGAACGTCAGTTTTTATCACCGCAGGAGGCCGAACAGGCCAGCGCTACCTTGCGCCAGGCCGAAGCACAGGTCCAGGTTCGCCGCCATGGGCTTGAACGCGCTCAGCGAGAACTGGCAAGAACAACGATCACCTCACCAACAGACGGGATGGTTATTTCGCGGGCTGTGGACGTGGGGCAAACCGTAGCCGCCAGTTTAAGTGCCCCGATTCTGTTTGAAATTGCGGCCGATCTCACCCAGATGCAGATCCATGCCAACGTTTCCGAAGCGGATATAGGCACTGTAACAGAAGGCCAGCAGGTTGAATTTAATGTTGATGCCTACAGAGACCGAACGTTTCACGGTGAAGTTGTACAGGTGCGAAATGCACCCATAGTTGAAGATAACGTGGTTCATTATGAAACGATTATTTCTGTGAACAATGATGAGCGTCTGCTTAAACCGGGGATGACTGCAGAAGTCGCAATCATTACTGCA
Source organism: Balneolaceae bacterium (assembly GCA_007135335.1). Lineage (GTDB taxonomy): Bacteria > Bacteroidota > Rhodothermia > Balneolales > Balneolaceae > Rhodohalobacter. The sequence continues at coordinate 11,121 of SLJB01000327.1, read as the reverse complement.
CTGCGGCATGATGTAGTTCGTGCCAGAAACACGGCTCTGCGGGCGAGGCTCCCCGATTCGATCCGCCCCGAAGATCCTCCCTCTGAGGAGGGGTTAGACGGCAGGGTCTATCTGTTTGATGGTGAGCGCCTTGTAGCCAAACGGGTGAAAACAGGCCTGAGTGATGGTGTATACACAGAAATTGTGGAAGGCCTTGAACCGGGTGATGAGCTTGCAGTAGGTTTATCACTGCGCACCGGAGGTGAGGAAGACAGAAGAAGTCTTTTTAGCGGAAGTCAGGCACAGTACTGAATTATGGCTATTGTTCAACTAAAAAGGATTACAAGAGTTTATAAATCAGGTTCACTGGCCGTTGAGGCTCTGCGCGGCATCGACCTGGAAATTACAGAGGGTAACTTTGTCTCCATTATGGGTGCCAGCGGTTCGGGCAAATCAACCCTGATGAATATTCTGGGCTGCCTCGATCAACCCACCGCAGGTTCCTACCATTTGGGAGGTGAGGATGTCTCCACATTTGATAAAACCAAACTTGCCGGCATCCGAAACCGGATGCTCGGCTTTGTATTTCAGAGTTTTCACCTGCTTCCGCGAACATCAGCACTGGAAAATGTAGAACTGCCTCTACTGTATAGTGATGACAACCTCAGCTGGAAAGAGATCCATAAACGCGCCCGTGAAGCGCTTGAGATTGTTGGTTTGGGCGACAGAACCGATCACAACCCCAATGAACTTTCGGGCGGGCAGCAGCAGCGGGTAGCCATTGCACGAGCGTTGGTTTCGAAACCAAAAATTTTACTGGCCGATGAACCCACCGGTAATCTGGACAGCCGTACCACACTCGAAATTATTGAACTATTTCAGCGTTTAAATAAAAGCGGACTCACCATCCTGATGGTTACTCATGAGCCGGATATTGCCAAATTCTCTAACCGTATTGTAACCCTTCGGGACGGCCTGATGAGTTCAGATAAAACCATAGAACCTCTTAATGCACATCAGGCACTTGAAGAGTGGAAGGATGAAGAGAACATACAAAAGGAAAACGAGGTGGCCGTATGAAAGTCTCCGCAGTTCCGTACGTTGCGTTTAAAGCGTTGCGCCGAAACCGAATGCGCACCGTTCTGACGGCCTTGGGTATTGTGATTGGCGTTGCTGCTGTAATCACCATGGTGGGACTTGGGCAGGGTGCCAGTTCTGAAGTGCAGGAGCAGGTGAACCGCCTCGGCCAAAATGTGGTGCTTGTCTTTCCCGGTGCACGGCAGCTTGGCGGAGTGAGTATTGGGGGCGGCAGTGCCAATACCCTTACCATTGAAGATGCACATGCCATAAGGGATGAAATTCCCGAGGTGATTGCGGCAAGCCCTGAAGTCCGATCGCAGCGCGTACTTGTTTATGGAAACCAGAATTGGCACACCCGTATTTATGGGCAATCGGCCGATTATCTTCAAATTCGCCAGTGGCCTGTTGAAAGCGGCAGAATGTATACTGATGAAGAGGTGGAGAGATCTGCATTAGTTGCTGTAGTAGGGCAAACTGTTGTTGATGAACTCTTTGATGGTTCCGATCCCATTGGGGAAACGGTTCGGGTAAGAGGGCTTCCAATAGAAATAATAGGCGTTTTATCAAGGAAGGGGATGTCGCTGATGGGATCAGTGCAGGATGATATCGTTATTGTACCCTACACCACGGCATTTCAAAGAATATCCGGCCGTTCGCATGCCATGGTGATTAATGTTCAGGTGTATGATGAGCAGTCCATGGCAATAGCACAGCAAAAAATTACCGATCTGCTCAGAGAGCGCCATCGTCTGGCTCCGTATCAGGAGGACGATTTTACAGTTCAAACACAGGAAGATGTAGCTGAAGCCGCTACAGAAACCTCCCGTATTATGACCTGGCTGCTCGCCTCCATCGCCGGAGTATCCCTGTTTGTTGGCGGTATCGGTATTATGAATGTAATGCTTGTAAGTGTTACGGAACGCACACGCGAAGTAGGCTTGCGCCTTGCTGTGGGTGCCCGCGGTCCCGATGTGCTGCTGCAATTTCTTATCGAAGCGGTTGTACTCTGCCTGCTTGGCGGCATCGGCGGTATTATTCTGGGTGTGGTTACCACAGAAGTTATTGCAACCTATGCCGGCTGGCCGGCGCTCTTCTCAACGGAAGCCATGATTGTGGCTGTGGGAGTATCGGCAATTGTAGGTGTGTTTTTTGGGTTCTATCCGGCATGGAAAGCTTCTCGTCTTGATCCTATTGTAGCACTCAGAACGGAATGATGCTCCGGAATATGATTACGGGCAGTCATAAGATCTTTTATTTTCTATTCTTTTGATGCTTTCGAACTCTCATTTACCTTAATAAATGCTTTTAGACAGCATCATCCACATCTTTTAATTTTTTTTAATCTTTTGTAAAAATATTGAAAACTTCATGTAAATAGAGTAGTATCCATGAACGACTAAGTTCAAGAATTTTAAAAGGTAAAATTCTGCGGTTTATCCAATCCAAAAGCTCAATCAACCTTTAGGATAACAGCTACACAAGATTATAAATAAGATAATGTGCAGGAAAATATTCTAATATCTCAGGATCAACTCGAAGACAATGGAATTTCTGTACATGAAAAGGGTGCAGTAAAAGATTCCGGGTCAAAATTTGATCTGCTTCAGTATCTCGAGCAGAAGATAGGCTCAGATACTGTTTCTCTTGAATGGTTTCGCACGGATGATATTGAGTTATTTCAACCCACAGATTCCGATACCGGCGGATTCATCTGCACGCAGAAAATTAATAGCATAATAAGAGTAAATAAATTCTTTGAGGCAGCCAATCACTGTTTGCAAGAGGGGCAGTATCTGGTAATCACCCTGGAGACCAAAGATCAGAGAAAAGAAAGGCTCCTGCAAAAATTCCCCAAATTAGTAAGCTATCCATATTATTCTCTTGATTTTGTACTGAAGCGCGTATTTCCAAAAATGAAGCTTACAAGAAAAATATATTTTGCCATCACCAAAGGAAAAAACCGGGTAATTTCACTGACTGAGGCACTCGGCAGGCTTGTGAGCTGTGGATTCGAAATCGTTGACCATAAACAAATCGGAAACCTCACCTACGTTATCTCCAAAAAACAGAGAAAGCCTTTCTTCGATATGCAGCCAACGTACGGTGCCATAGTAAAGCTGCGGCGAATAGGATATAGGGGTGAAATTTTTGATGTGTATAAGGTGAGAACCATGTACCCGTACTCAGAATATTTACAGGATTATGTGTACAGTCTGAATAATCTGGAAGAGGGCGGGAAATTTAAGAACGATTTCAGGACCACATCGTACGGTGAATTTTTCAGGCGATTCTGGATTGATGAGTTGCCGATGCTCGTGAACTGGTTCAAGGGGCAGATGAAACTTGTGGGAGTGCGGCCATTGAGTGAACAATATTTTTATCTCTATCCAAAAGAGATACAGAATCTGCGCATCTCGTCTAAACCCGGCCTTGTACCGCCTTACTATGCAGATTTACCCAGAGGGATGGATGAAATTCTGGAATCGGAAAAAAGATATCTTGAAGCCTACAAACTAAATCCGATCAAAACCGATATCCGATACTTCTTTAAAGCCTTTAAGAACATTCTTATCACAGGCGCCAGAAGCAGATAAGGAGAGCTCTTCTGCCATATCTCTATCAACACTGTGAGACGTGAAACGTGAGACGTGAAACGTGATACCTCAGCCTTAGACTTTTTTCTCGCAGAGGGTCGCAGACGGTTTCGCAGAGGTTCGCAGATGTGTGTATTGTGTATTGAGACTTTAGACCTTCAGCCTCAGCCTCAACCTTCAACCTTCAACTTTCAACGTGAGACGTAAACCGTGAGAGATGATACTCCCCCAAAAGGTTTACAACTGCTTAAAGTAGAATTAACACTCCGGTAACATTACAGGCCTTTCTTTCATTAGTTGCTTCCAGACTCTTTCCGGGTTGAATCATCAAAACCAAGGGGTTTTACGGTTGCTTAACACATAAGTAATGATTTGGTAATACAGCAGGTGTATCCTTTGATCAAATTGATTTAGAATCTCAGCTACGCTTTAAAACCGTTATTTAAAAGCAAATACTCTACATGAAAGTAAGTTCAATACTCTTTTTACAGATACTTCTCTTTTCTGTTGCTGTTAAGGCAACTACAGTGCAAGGTACAATAACTGATACAGATTCAGGTGAACTGCTAATAGGCGCTTATGTAAGTCTTACACACAACGAAAGCGATCAGGCTTTCAGAACTGTAACCGGACTCAACGGGAATTTTAGATTTACGGGTATTCAGCCGGGTACATATACGTTTGAGATCAGATATGTGGGCTATGTAAACTACACCCGTCAGTTAGATGTGCCCTCCGGTACCCGGGAATTTCGCCTTGATGCAGAACTTGAACCTGATGAGCAAACACTGGATGAAATTGTGGTATTTGGTGACAGGCGGGGAACTGACGCTCATGCCAGAAACCTTGAAAGACGTTCGGTTAACGTTACAAATATTGTATCAGCCAGGCAGATTCAGATTTCTCCGGATATCACTGTAGCAAATGTAATTCAAAGAGTTTCAGGATTATCGATTGAGAGAAATTCCAGTGGCGACCCTCAGTATGCGATTATTCGTGGAATGGATAAACGCTATAACAACACGCTTGTTAATGGAATAAAGATCCCATCTCCTGACAATGATAACAGATTTGTGCCTCTGGATATTTTCCCGGCTGTTTTCTTAGAGCGGCTCGAGGTATCAAAATCACTCACAGCAGATATGGAAGCTGATGCTATTGGGGGAACAGTAAATATGGTTATGAGATCTGCACCTTACGAACAGTTCTTTGATGCTGATGTACAAGCCGGGTATAACTCAATGAACCTGGATAACTCATTTTCAACATACAACAGATCCGTTGTAAACCGAAAATCACCAAGGGAATTATTCGGAGATGATTACAGAGCCGTTCCTGCGGACTTTCCGATCGAAAATATGATTCCTGAGCAGAAAACACCCATGCCCGATCTGCTTGCAAGTGCCACGTATGGGAATCGATTTTTTAATAAGCGCTTAGGAATAATGGCCGGGGCGAGCCTTCAGAATTCATATAAGCCGGTTTCAAACTATTTCTACAATCCTGCAGTGAACTCTTTTGAGGGGAATCCATTGATTATGCGGGAGTTAATCGAGCGCGAGACAAGTTCCCAAATCCAGCGGTTCGCATTTCACACTAAACTCGACTACAGTTTATCAGAAAATCATACCATCGGCCTTTATGCGGGCAAATATCTATTGAATGAATTCAGGGTTAGGGAACAGCAGTTAAGAGATAATTTCGTAATTGCTCAAAGCTATGTTGTGTATCCGCTCACCAGAGTGACCAATACGTATCAAGACATTACAACCATAGATTTGTCCGGGCAGCACAATTTTTCGCGTTATTTTTCAGCTAATTGGAATGCCGTTTATTCTCTTGCAAGTAACGACAGACCTGATGATGGCGTCTTTTCACGGGCAGCACAATTTGACTCTAACCTAAATCAGGCAACTAATGAAATTGTTTACTTTCAAGGTGTTAGAAACTCTCGTGCCTGGGAAAGAAATACCGATAGTGATATCTCTTTCTATGCAGATTTAAGTTATGACCTGAGCCGGATTTCACAGGGTTCACGGGTATCAGTTGGTGGTGTAGCCAGATTCAAAGAGAGAGATAACTTCTACAACTACTACAATTATTCCCAAATATTTGGACAGTTTAGAGGTGAAGACTGGGACAATTTTGGTGATGTGAAGTTTACATCTATGGCAAACCCACGCGGAAGCGGAAATCAAAGCAATCTTGTTTATGATGCGTTTGAGGATATATATGCAGGATACATAACCACCCGATGGGAGTATAGCGGAAATCAGCTTGAGCTCGGTTTAAGAGCAGAAGCAACGAGCCAGTCGTATGAAATTAATCCACTCTCTGCCGCTGCAAATCAAACTGAACTTTCACAAACTCAGAGCTACGTAAATCTTTTACCTTCTGTGAGTTTAAAAGTACCGCTCAATGATCGTAATTATCTCAAAGCTAACTACTTCAAAGGCATCAGCAGGCCCGGGTTTTATGAAATTGTACCGACAATCAGAAGTGCCGGTGGAGGAGACTCTTTTTACAGTGAGCGGGGAAATCCTGACCTGAGGCCATCCATCGGACACAGTGCAGATATTCGATATGAATTTTTTCCACAAGGTGTTGACCAGGTTTTGATTGGGATTTTTTACAAAAGAATTATTGATCCTATTGAATACGGATTTCCTGAGGCACAAACAGCCAATGAGCGTCCAAGTACCAATAGAATACTGCCTCAGAATTTCGATGATGCAACAAATATTGGAGTTGAAGTTGACGTGACACGTTACTTCAACCAGTTCGGTGTCAGGTTAAACTACACCTTCACACAGTCAGAAATCACAACGAATAAGATTGTTATAAATCAGGATCAATCTTTTTCTCTTGTGAACCAAACCCGCCCGCTGCAGGGTCAATCAGACCATATAGCAAACCTGAGCCTGCTCTACAAAGGCTTAAATAACGGTCTGGATATGCAGTTGAGCTTTAACTATACAGGTGAGCGTATTGCGGTAGTATCACCGTACTACGAAGCTGATCACTACATGCGAGGCTCCACTCAACTCGATTTCTCAATCGAGAGAAGGTTCGCCAATAATATCGTCATTTTCGGAAAGGCAAATAACCTCTTAGATACGCCTTACCAACTCTATGTTAAAAAACCTCTTGCAGTGCCGGATGATCCTTACCCTTTTCAAACAGATCCAAACAACATTGGACTTGTTCGAAGAGACCTCTTTGGACAATCATTTCGGCTTGGGCTCAGATACAGTTTTTGATTTAAATATTAACCACAACCAAACAAAACCCATAAACACAAATGAATACTATTAAAAAACTTTTAATCGCCCTCTTTTCAGTGGCACTCGTTTTCTCACTCGCTTCTTGCAGTGATGATACACCGGTTAGTCCCGGAAATACAAATGGAAACGGAAATGGCAATGGAAACGGTGAAACTCCGCCACCTGCTGAATCAGGTATTTCAGGAGACATGACCGAAATCGAATTTGAGCAAGGTGAACTTTATAAGGTAACGGGTGATCTGTTTGTCCCTGAAGGGGAATCTGTAACTATCCCTGCAGGTGTTACGTTTGAATTTCAGGAGGGAGAAAATGGCGAAGCATGGTTTGTTGAGGTTTATGGCTCTCTCTACGTAATGGGTGAAGATGGCGCAAGGGTTACATTCACAGCTTCAGATGACCTTATTAATTCATCTAAGAACAACGGAATTGGCCAGCTCTGGGGTGGTATCATAGGTACAATTACTACCGGTGATCTGGTTATTCTTTATTCAGACATTATTCACGCAGGTGGAACAACAAGAGAAGAGAATGCAATGGCACTACCGGCAACCGGTGGCGGTGGCGAACTGAGTGCAGGTGACGCAAGTTATGCTCTCTACTTCGTGCGCGAAGCAGGTGGGCGTCAGGACGGCATCTTTGTGCTTCAGCACTCAAGAATCTCATTCACACCTGATGACGGTATCAGAATAAACGGTGGTAAAACACTGATGACCCACAACGTATTTGAAGTGATTGGCGGTACCGGTGGAGATGTGGCAAATATCAAGGCTGCTACCAGCGGCGACTTCGCTTATAACTTATGCTACAATGGTGCAACTAACTGTCTGAAAACAGCTGATACAGGTCCCGGTGAACGAGGCAGAGCGCATACAAACTTCTACAATAACACCATTGTAAACCATGGGTACAGACGTGCTGAACCGGGGCGTGGTGCGGGACTCAACTACGAGGCAAACGGTTTTGGTGATGTATACAACAACCTCAATGTTAATGTACGATTCGGTCTTCGGTTTGTTCGTGGCGAAAGTGAGCCAAATGTTGAAAAAATCAACTATGGTTATAACTGGTATTATGGAAGTGTTCAGACAATAGTCGATGAGTTTTATCCATCAGACCAGACATCTTCCTGGGGAATGATTGGTTACGACCCAAGAACACCAATTCCTGCAACTGATATAACCGGAGAGCCGGGTGAAAACGATCCAATGTTTGTTAATTTCGATCCATCAGGGTTTGAATTCAGTGGCAATACTACAATCAGCACGGATCCACTGAGAAACAATATCAGTCCAATTCCTGCAGACGCTGATTTCAGGCTCAGAGCAGATTCACCTGCACTAACGGGCGCATTTCTCGATTTCGATTTTGTACATGCAAGCTACACCACTCTTGATGGGTCAATGACATTCACACCTCCCGCACCGAGCGAGTTCTTTGGGGCATTCGGTTCTGAGTAATAAACAGATCAAGATTGAATAAAGAAAGAGGCGGACTTCACTAAATGTCCGCCTCTATTTAAAACTTCTCAAATGAATTCACTCAAATTATTGGCAGTTACTTTCATAATGGTGCTTGCCATTTCAGGGTGCAGTAATTCGCAGATCAGCCAGACTGAGCTGATGTCGGATCAGTATGACTGGGAAGGCCATGTGCCATTTTCAACTTCTTACGATCCATTTAATCTGCCTGTGAGTGATGATTTTGAACCTCTTCCTGCCGATAAAGGCGGTGTACGGATGAGTGAGGCATCCGGTGTGGCATGGAGTCTTCGGAACCCAGGGTATATCTGGTCGCATAATGACAGGGGACACACCAATACGCTGTTTCTGATCGATTCAACATCGGGAGAAATTGTTGCCCGTTACAGTATAAAGGGTACCCATAATATCGATTGGGAAGACATTGAAGTTTCCTATGGCCCAATTGAGGGTGAAACGTACATCTACCTGGCTGATACAGGAGATAATGAGCAGCGACGTCCTGACTACTCAATTTACCGTTTTCCCGAACCGGAGTTCAAAGATGAGCACCATGGTACGTATGTTCATATCGATAACATCGATGTTGATCGCATTCGGTTCGTCTATCCCGATGGAAGCCACGATACAGAGGCCATGCTGGTTGACCCTCTCACAGGTGATATTTACCTGGCAACTAAAAGAGATGTGGTTTCGCTGCTCTACGTGCTTCCTTATCCGCAGCCGGTGAATGAGATGTATGAGATTTTTAAAGCAGGCCGGTTTTCATTCCGTGAAGCTTCCGCAGCAACATCATCCATCAGCGGGCAGCGGGTGCTGATAAAAAACCGCCAGGAGATATTTTACTGGAAAAGAGAAAAGGGGGAAAGTATGGTAGAAATGCTGGCAAGAACCCCGGAAAAAGCTCCGTATGCAGGGGAGCCGCAAGGTGAAGCGATTGGCTTTGATCCTGAGTACAACTACTTCACACTGAGTGAAGAGTTAAACAGTACAACCATTCCTAGTCTCTATAAATATACATTTATCAAAAAATAACAGAATGAAACTCATGAAAAACATACTACAAAAATACCATCCACTGCTGTTCATGCTTCTATCAGCGGCGCTGCTGGTCTCAGCTTGCTCAGATGATAATTCCACCTCTCCAATCGTTGAACCTGATCCCGACCCGGAACCGGTGCTTGTCGATATCCCCGATTCCCGATTGCTTGCGCAAATCAGAATTGCTCTTGATGTTGACGACAGTACACCCATTACTGAAGAGCTGATGCTTGAGCTGGTAACGCTTGATATGAATGGTTCAGACGATTTTTCCGGAAATATCACAGAAATTTCAAATCTCACCGGCCTGGAGTATGCTGAAAATTTGGAATATCTAAGGCTTAGCTATACAGCTATAACTGACCTCAGCCCGATAAGCGAACTGGAAAAGATCGAATATCTTCGCTTTAACAATACGCCCATCACAGATATTAGCCCAATTGCTAATTTCAGGAACCTTACGTACTTCAATGCCAATACAGTTACCGGATTAACGGATATCAGTCCGCTTGCAGGAAACACTGGTTTGAAGGAAGCGATCTTCCGCGACGTGCCATTTGGAAATGAAGGACTCGAAACCATCCGTAACTTTTCCGAGATCTACCGGATTAATATGCGTTCAACAGGGGTTACTGACTTAACCATCGTCGGCGAAATGATGGCTGGAGGTGCTTTGCTTGATTCCACTCCGGGTGCTGAAGAAAACGGAGGTGCATCGCTCGATCTGCGCGGACTCAGTATTGATGACTGGACTCCCATTGAGCCATATGTGGATCAGATTTCCAATCTTAGCGGATATCCCGGTAGTTAATCTGAGGTTCAAATTGTACCGATGTGTATCTATGTATTCAGAGCCTCTTACATGAGGCTCTTCTATTTCTGAAAAGTCGTTATCCGTTCGTTTAATCCTTTTAAAATTATTTAAACCAATCGTATGCTTTTAAAAAGAACTTCTTTGAAATTTATTGTTTTAATCAGTTTCCTGCTCCTCAATTCCTGTACTGAACCTCAGCAGCAAGTTGCAGATCTGCCGGCAGGGGATGATCCGATTATTGGGGCCTTTCATTTCATAAACGGGTTTGAGCCTTTAACAGAAGATTCACTGGTACAGGTAGTTGTAGAAATTCCTGCCGGTACTCATGCAAAATGGGAGGTGGAAAAAGATACCGGCCACCTCTCCTGGGAACTTCGGGATGGTGAGCCCAGGGTAATTGATTATCTGGCATATCCGGCAAATTATGGTATGGTTCCCCGAACCCTTGCAGGGGATGGCGATTCCATGGATGTAATTGTTCTGGGACCGGTTTTGGAACGCGGAGACGTTATAGAAGCCAAACTTATCGGGGTGCTGGAGATGCTTGATGGTGGTGAGCGGGATGAAAAAATGATCGCTGTTTTACCGGGCTCTCATTTCTCAGAAATTGATAATATGGTGCAGCTTGAAGAGCAGTTTCCCGGAATCAGGGAGATACTTGTTTTATGGTTTGATAACTATAAAGGCCCGGGGAATAATGTTGAGATTTTAGATGTTGGAGATGTGGAAAGAGCCTGGGAAATTTTAAAAGAATCTATTCGGGACTATGATTAATAAATTCAGATGTGTGTATTGTGTATTGAGTGTATCAAGTAGTGAGACTTTAGACCTTCAACGTAAAACGTAAAACG
>SLJB01000063.1 GCA_007135335.1 Balneolaceae bacterium | reverse complement strand
TATTTATCAAGAGTTTCTTTCAGATAGACATTCAACAGATGGTTTGGTGTGATGGGAATATTCAGGGGCAGTATATCATCCAGAATTTTATCTTCCCGCATAAAGCCGGTTGCCAGTACGAAATCCCCAATCTCCTGGTGATTTCGCAGCCCGCCGCAGTGGCCTACCATGATCAGTGCATCGGGACGCAGAACGGCAATATGATCGGAAATCGTTTTGGCATTGGATGGCCCCACCCCAATATTTACAAGCGAAATTCCTTTATTGTCAGGAAGTTTATGATGATAAGCCGGCATCTGTGAGGATCTGTCGGGCTTCACGCAGTCGGGGTAGAGTTCCTGAAATACCTCAATGTGCATGTCGTAGTTTGTGAAGAGAATATATCGCTGAAAATCTTCGGGTTTTGTGCCACTGTAATGCTCAAGGCGGTTCAGAGAAATGTCAATCCGCTCCGGGCTGAAGAGAAATAGTTTTTTTTGAGTGATATCCCACTCATCCTCATCGGCATTGTCAAACAGTACAGGGTCGTTCAGATCAACCCGCGGCCGTGATGGGAAAAATGTAACCTCAGCACCTTTTTCAAGCAGTTTTTTGATTTCGCGTTTCAGATACCAGCGATAAGCACTGGGCAAGGCCATTTCGCCGGCTATGATGGGATTGTGCTCCGACCAGGAACGCTTTACCATCATCTTGGGATAGTCGCCTTCCTGATATATCTTCTCCATCAGGTTACAGGCATTCTCAACCAGTTGAGTTAGTTCTTCTGAAGAGTGGTGCTTGTTTGAAATTTCTAATCGTTTACTCATAACCCAAATTTATGTCAGACCTGTTTGAATTCACAAAACCAAAATGGAAAGTGTTGGAAGATAAGAAAGTCTTTGAAACTCCCATTTTTTCTCTGCACGAAATTGAGCTTATCCCGGATAAAAAAGAGAGCACGCACCCGTTCTATGTATTGAATGCACCGGAATGGATCAATGTAATTGCGCTTACTCCGGAGAATGAGATTGTTCTCGTTGAGCAGTACCGTGCAGGTATTCATGAATCTACCCTGGAAATACCGGGGGGTATGGCAGACGATGGTGAAGATCCGATAGATGCTGCCCGGCGTGAACTGCGTGAAGAGACCGGTTACACATCAGAGAAATGGACAACCCTCGGGAAAGTAAGTTCCAACCCGGCTATTCTTACAAATTTCACACACCTTTTTCTTGCCGAAAATTGCGAAAAAACCAGCATGCAACAAACGGATGGTAATGAGGATATACAGGTACACAATATGCCGATGGAGACCTTTTTGGAACTGGCGGGAAAGGGAGTAGTCCATCACTCAATTGTACTTGCAGCGATAGCTCAATATTTGCTGAAAAAAGGTACTTAGATGGGATGCAGTTAGTTAAATGGATGATGAATCCGCCACTAAAATCTCTCTTTTTAAAAGCAGTTGCCCTGTGATGGATAGAATGTGTATAATAACAGTCTGATTTAAAAACGGGATATTTAAAAATAGAACGATTCGGAATGGGTTACGGGTTATAAATACCCGAAATCAAACCAAACGATTTAGAAGATGATTGAAACAGGAAAAAAAATTAATACAGATTTTACCCTAAATGTAGTATCAGATGGGGAGGAGAAAGAAATAACATTCAGCGATCTGCTGGCTCGCCCCGCTATTGTATCTGTCTATATGAGAAATAACACCAGTGGCTGCGACAGGCAAAACAAAAGCCTTGCGGAACATGCCGCCTGGTTCGATGAAAAAGGGTACAATCTTATTGCGCTAAGCAAGGATACGTGTGGTTCTCATAAGAATTATGCGGAAAAGCTGGGTATAAACTATACTCTTGCGTCCGATCCGGATTTTGCATTTGCCAAAGCAACCGATTCTGTTGTTGAGAAAAAAATGTATGGCAAAACGTTTGATGCGCCATCGCGTTCTGCATTTGTGATTGATACAGACGGAACCGTTCTCGGTATTATCGGAAAAGTGGATACCAAAGATCATGCAGGTGAGTTAAAGAAACTTATTGAAGGGTTGAGTTGACAGAGATATGAAGACCGAAGACAGAAGTCAGAAGGGTATAAAATGGAACATAACTTTAAATATGAAAAGCTGATTGTATGGCACAAGGCTATGGCTCTTGGAGAAAAAATTCAACCACTTAGCCAGAATTTAATAAGAAATAAATGTTCAATTTAACCTTACAGATATGCAGAGCATGCAATTCGGTAGCACTTAATATTTCTGAAGCAAGCTTTCGTACATTGTATTCTGATTGCTATCACTTGATGAATATGTTAATCGGATACAGAAATAGCACAAAATAACAAGTTAAGATTAAGGCAACCGATTACCCGTCATCGGTTTTCCATTTTACAAAACCCGTTTTACCAAAATTATTTGAATTACATTTTACATCATGAAATCATTAGTCATTGTTGAGTCTCCAACCAAAACAAAAACGATCAAGAAATTTTTACCAAAGGGATATACCGTAGACTCTTCAATGGGCCATATACGGGATTTACCATCATCTGCAAAGGAGATTCCGGCCAAATACAAGAAGGAGTCCTGGTCTAATCTTGGCATCAATGTGGATGAAAGGTACGATCCGCTTTATGTGGTGCCGGCCAGCAAGAAAAAGGTGGTGAAACGTCTCAAAGAGCTTCTAAAAGATGCCGATGAGCTGGTGCTTGCCACGGATGAGGATCGCGAAGGGGAAGCTATTTCGTGGCATCTGGTGGAATTACTGAACCCGAAAGTGCCTGTTAAGCGAATGGCTTTTCGGGAAATCACAAAAGAGGCCATACAAAATGCCCTCGAAAATTTTCGGGAGATCGACATGAACCTGGTTCATGCGCAGGAAACCCGCCGTATTATCGATCGCCTTGCCGGTTACACGATCTCTCCGTTGTTATGGAAAAAAATATCTCCGGGACTTTCGGCAGGCAGGGTTCAATCGGTGGCTGTACAGTTCCTTGTTGAGCGTGAGCGGGAGCGGATGAAATTCAGAAGCGGTACCTATTTTGATCTGAAAGCATCTCTTTCGAAGCAAAAAGATAAGCATCGATTTAATGCAGATCTCTCTCATTTGAATGACAAGCGTCTTGCCACAGGAAAAGACTTCAATGAAAATACCGGAAAGCTGAAAAAACCGGACAGTGTAGTATTATTGGATGCCGAAAAAGCCGGGAATCTCCGGGATCTGCTAAACAAAGCAGATTGGTCGGTTACCAATATTGAGGTAAAAGTGCAGAAGAGAAATCCATCACCGCCGTTTATTACTTCTACACTGCAGCAAGAGGCAAACCGTAAATTAGGGTTTTCTGCGAGAGACACAATGAGTGTTGCCCAAAAGCTTTATGAAAACGGGCTGATTACCTACATGCGTACCGATTCGATGAGCCTGTCGGGACAGGCAATCAATGCGGCACGAACAGAAGTAGAACAGCAATATGGCGAAGAGTATCTCTTTGAAAGAGTACGAAATTTCGGAAAGGCAAAAGGTGCGCAGGAAGCGCATGAGGCTATTCGTCCGGCGGGATCTCAGTTTGTTCACCCGGAAAAATCGGGGCTGTCCGGCCGGGAATTAAAGTTATATGATCTTATTTGGAAACGAACCATTGCCACACAGATGGCAGAGGCCCGGCTGGAGTTCACCAATGTAACCATCACGGCTGAAAAAGATGAAACACGTGCCGATTTTAAAACCAGCGGAAAGAAAATTCTCTTTCCCGGATTTTTCAGAGCGTATGTTGAAGGGAGTGATGATCCCGAAGCGGCTCTCGAAACACAGGAGATTTTCCTGCCGGAAATGAGAGAAGGGGAGAACGTGGAAATGCATGATCTCGAATCGATCTCACACGAAACCAAACCGCCTGCCCGCTTCACCGAAGCAACGCTGGTAAAGGAACTTGAGAAGCGCGGCGTTGGCCGGCCAAGTACATACGC
>SLJB01000181.1 GCA_007135335.1 Balneolaceae bacterium | reverse complement strand
GTTGTCTTTAGCCAGGTCTGTAGTTTCTCCGATATCGTCAAACAATTGTTTAGCTCATATTGCGGGCCTTCATGCCAGATATGGTATTCATTATTCCATTTAAAATAAAAAAACGGATATTCCCAATTCCCGAGGTAAATGATCTTAAAACAGATCCTGTTTAGTTGTTTCCAGCTACGGCTGTTTTAATAAAAGCCTAACACCCTTTACCGAATAATGGGCCAAAATTCCTACATGCCCTGTAATCGGCACTTTCCAGGTCTGCTGTGCCAAAAGCTGCCCAGGCACTTGGACGGAAAATTCGCTCTTCGGGTACATTATGCATCGAAACTGGGATACGAAGCATGGAAGCAAGTGTAATAAAGGAATCCCCAACATGACCATAACTGAGCACTCCATGATTAGATCCCCAATTATTCATGACGGCGTATACACTCCTGAAAGCGCCTTGCCCCGTAACATTCGGTACAAACCATGTTGTAGGCCAGGCTGGGTCTGTTCTCTTGTTTAAAACGTCATGAACCGCTTCGGGGATATCAACTGTATACCCTTCTGCAATTTGAAGGACGGGACCAATTCCTTTGATCAGATTAATCCGTGTCAGGGTTACAGGCATTTCGCCTTCGGTTAGAAACTGGGAAGAATATCCTCCTCCGCGAAAATACTCCAGATTTGCCGGGCACCATCTTGTTGCTTCTAAGCAATTTTCCGCCTCTTCTTCGGTTATCTGCCACCAGGGTTTGATCACCGATTTCCCATTCTTTTTGTGCCTTCCTGTTCCATCGAGTGACGCTGATCCTGAATTCAGGAAATGGATCATTCCACCGGATGCTTTTTTGTTCAATTGGTGACCTGTTACTCTTTTTACCGCTTCCGGGCTCCAGTAAGTCCGAATATCTCCGAATATCGGGGCAGTGTTGGTTAACTGATGTCCCAGCAGCATACATACTCCGTTCAATGTGTCATTTTCGGTTGCAACGATAAAAGGCTCTCTGATTCCATTCCAGTCAAACGATGAGTTAAGAATGGCTTCCGAAAAATCGCCGTTTGGAAAATGATCAGTCCATTGTCTTTGTCCTTGGAAACCGGATGCAATAGCATTATGGCCTAACGCCTCCTCTTCGTAACCGATTTCATCTAATTTCGGATTCCCAACCATTAAATCACGGATGATGATTGTCATTTTAACCACGGTTTCCCAGTTTTCGTCTTTTTCTTCTCGGGATAATTGTATTTCCTGCGGGTTGTTATCTTCACCTTCTTTACACTTCTCCCGCACCCATTTCATCGCCTCATCATACTCTTTTTTGTCATAAATCTCTTCATTGGTTCGTCTAACCAATTCGGTCATATCTACAGCTTCGCAACGCATGCCAAGAAAATCCTCAAAAAAATCCTCCTGGATCATCGAACCAACAATTCCCATCGAAACCGATCCAATCGACAGGTAGGACTTCCCCCGGATTTCTGCCAGCGCCAGGCCTGCCTTAACAAACTCAAGAATTTTATGTTGAACATCATCAGGAATTGACTTATCTCCGGCATCCTGAACTTCACTCCCATAGATACTGAATACCGGCAATCCCTTTTGATCGTGTGCAGCTTTTGTTGCCGCCAGGTAAACGGCACCGGGGCGTTCACTGCCATTAAAACCCCAGATTGCTTTCGGATACCAGGGATGCATATCCATTGTTTCAGAGCCATAACACCAACAAGGTGTAACTGTGAGTGAAACTCCAACTCCCTCTTTTTCAAACTTTTGGGCAGCCATGGCCGCTTCAGCCACTCCGCCGATACAACGGTCGGCAATCACACATTCCACTGGTTTACCGTTGGTATGAAGTACGTTCTCTGAAATAAAAGCAGCAGCAGTCCTGGCCATCTCCATCGTCTGTTCTTCGAGCGATTCCCGCACCCCCTTTCGCCTGCCATCAATTACCGGACGTATTCCAACTTTCGGTACAGTTCCTATTAATCGTTTTTGATGTGCATTTATGCTGATATTTCCGGTGAGTTGCTCTGTGAATTGATTCTGTGTAGCCATGGCTCGTATGTTAGTTAAGCGTCTATTTGTTTAATTTTTTCCCTGTACTCTTGATTCATGATCTTATTATAAGACCGCTCGTCACGATACATTTTATGAAATATATGGTATTTGGAATTGTGAAATATTTCAGTCGCTTCTTTGGCCGGCTCAACAATCCGTCCTGACTGATTCATCTTCTGCATTGCCTCGAAAATATTTTCATAAGTTCCCGAGGCTACTGCGCCCAGAACAGCACTTCCCAACAGTACAGCCTCATTTTCTTTCGGTAAGACTATGCGGCAGCCACAAATATCGGCATGTTGCTGCAGAAATATCTCGTTTTTAGTACCTCCACCGGTAGCCATAATTACACTGATTGCATAGCCATTTTCGTTCATGGTTTTGATAATATGCCGGGTACCGTAAGCTACAGCCTGAATGGTGGCCAGATATAAAAGAGCCAAATCATCCGGTGTTGATGAAAGTTTCAGGCCGCTGATAACTCCGGATAACGATGGATTCGCTCTTGGCGACCGGTTTCCGTGAAAGTAAGGCAACACATGCAGATCTTTAGTCAGCATTCCCAAATCATTCAGGTTCCGGCTTTTAGCCATCCGAATCAGGCGCTCATTCAGTATGTCATAAACGGTGCTGCTTTTCTGATCTGCTTCTTTCTGTAGATCCTGTGCATGACATGATGAGAAGATCACATGATCAATCAATGCGCCGGTGGCAGACTGGCCACCTTCATTCAGCCAAAGGCCCGGTAACATGGCTGAATAGTAGGGTCCCCATACTCCCCCTATAAACCGTGGTTCGGGCGAAACCGCCATATGGCAGCTTGATGTACCCCCTATCAGTGCAATTCGATCATTAAATCCGTTTTTGTTTTCATCTTTTCTATTCATTTGCATTCCGAGAAGTCCCAGACCACCGGCATGAGCATCAATGATGGAAACTCCAACCGGAGTTCCTGGATATAATCCCAAATCGGCAGCCGATTGTGATGTCAAGCCGTGACCTACGGCTTCTCCAACGGGCCGTACTTTTTGGCCGATACGAACGTACCGTTCATCGGGGAACTCCTCCAGGCCAATTTCCCTGAAATAGGAATCATCCCACCGGCCGATGCTCTCCCCCGACGCAGATTCCTCATGGCACAGATAGGTCCATTTACACGTTGTGGTGCAGGCCGATCGGATCTCTTTTCCTGTAGCACGGTAGACCAGGTAATCCGGAAGGTCAAAAAACCTGGCCGCTTTTTCCCAGGTTTCGGGCATATAGCGTTTCAGCCACAACAGTTTGGGGGTCTGCATTTCAGGACTGATGACACCCCCAACATATTGCAATACCCGGTGTTTGGTCTGATTAATCTCTTCAGCTTCAGTTTTTGCCCGGTGGTCCATCCATACAATGATATTCTGGCCGGGATCGCTATCGGGACTTATTGTAAGCGGTTGATCATTTTCATCAAGTACGACAAGCGAGCAGGTGGCATCAAAGCCGATTCCCGAAATTGCGGAACTGTGGATTCCCGCTTTCCGGACAGCCTCTTTCACAGATATGCAGCACGCATCCCAGATATCATCGGACGACTGCTGTACAAAATCTGTTTGCGGCCGCCATATTTTGATAGATTGGCTTACCTGCGACAGCATATTTCCCTTAGCGTCAAAAATTCCAGCCCGTGCAGAGCCGGTGCCGACATCAATTCCTATGAAATACTTTTCACTCATATAGCTAATTCTGACAGATCAACAATAGATGCCGCAATGTAGCGGTAAGGGTTTACATCTGGATTTGCTGCATGATTCCAATAGTAAATAATCACAAGTTTACCGTCTTCCCGTTGAACCATTCGCGGGTACCCGATATCCGCATTTGCCTGGTCTCCGGTACGGATGGGGATTTCATGACTCCATGTTTCACCCTTGTTATCACTAATCCTCAGGCAGATGCGGGAACCGTACCTGCTTCTATATGCATAGGCAAGGG
>SLJB01000053.1 GCA_007135335.1 Balneolaceae bacterium | reverse complement strand
ATATCCCATCCGACAATCCCGTAGGGGCAATTCATGAATTGCCCCTACGGGATCAGGGTTACCTTCCAAGGTTAACTGTCAGCACCAAATCCAAAAACGGCCAAATCACCATCGAAATTGAGGACAATGGGCCGGGGATTCCCGACACCATCAAAGACAAAATCCTGCAGCCGTTTTTTACGACCAAGAAGGGGACGCAAGGAACGGGGCTTGGACTGAGTATTACCAATGATATTATCAAAGCCCATGGCGGCAGCCTGGACATTCATACACAACCGGGACAAACGGTTTTTGTAATCACTCTCTCTCATTAAACAAATGCTAAAATTCTTTATCCAATGACGCAATATGCTCAGCAAAGGTTGCTTCCAACATATTGGACATTATTCAACCGTATAAATCACAAAACTAAAACTTTGATGATTTTTACAGCAGACTTAAACAGGATATTGAATACTCTTCCGGCAAAGTTTATTGAAGTAAACCGTCAGTGCCTAACAGGTGCTGAATCTGCTTTTTTTGCCCAGATCCCATTGCCATGCAATCTAAACACACGTTCGTTGGGAAATGATCAAATATTTATGTAAATCTTTTTATCTAAAAAAAGATTACGTATGGTCTTCTCAAAACCGGAGTTGTAGATCAATTTGAATTCAATTTTAACTGAATAAGTCAGATGGAACATAAAAACTACAAAGACCTATCCGTATGTGGAATACGACTTACGGGAATGATTATCCTGCTCTTGTTATGGGAAACAGAAGCATTAGGCCAGGTAATTCAGCCACAATATTTCTCTATTTCCGAAGGAGTATCATCACAGGTAGTACAGTCCGTTTTACAGGACAGCTACGGCATGATATGGATCGGTACAGGCAACGGTTTGCAAACCTATAATGGACACAGGTTTGAAACATTCAGAAGCGTTCCTGGAAATCCCGCCAGTCTGCTGCATAATAACGTGTGGGGGTTGATAGAGGATGCTGAGAGAAATCTCTGGGTGGCGAACGAACAAGGCATTTCGAAATATAACCGCATGAATAATGAGTTCATCAATTACAATATTGCAGAACAATTTAATTTGGCTGGCCCCGAAGGCGGCAGGATTTTTAATTTCTATCTGGACAGCCATGAAATGCTTTGGGGTTTGGGGTTTGAAGCCGGACTGCTTTTCTATGATCCACAGTCAGATCAGTGGAACCGTACTGACTATCTGCTGGATGATGTCGCGGGAACCATTAACACCGGTGATTTTCTATTAGGTTTTGCAGAAGACAGCAATGGACGGCTCTGGGCCGGATCCATAGGAAACGGCTTGCTGGTAAAAAACAGTACCGATAGCTACTTTAGTCCGGCCAAATTAGATGAGGAAAACCACATTGATTTTACCATTCCCGAAAATCATATCTCTTCCCTTTATGCCGATTCTGCTAATATTATTTGGATTACAACGAGAAATGGAATCTACAAATACAATCCGGAAAGTACCGCTTTAAAAACCATCACTGAGTATGATTACTCTCAAACTATTACGCTAAACTATTGGAATCGTATCATACAGGATGATGAGGGAAATATCTGGATTTCAAATAACTTCCGCGGAATATTGAAATTCGATGGCATTTCAGACCACTTTGAGGAAATTACTGTTTCAGGCATTTCACGAAGTATGAATAACAGAATGGCACTCGTTACAACGGATTTCACAATTGATAAGTCTGGTATTTTTTGGTTCGGAACTAATTCACACGGACTTTTAAAATATAATCCTGTCGAAAATCCTTTTACTGTGTACACACATGACAGTACTGCAGAGGGCAGCATCAGCTACAATGAGATTTTTGGTATTTTGGAATCCAGCATTTACCCCGGAACGATCTATGTAGGAACCAGGGGAGGCGGAGGGTTGAACATTTTTGATCAGCATACAAAGACATTCAGACAGGTCGTCATTCAGGGGGTACAAGATATGTATGGTGGATCAGCCAGAACCATTCTCGAAGAAGATGACGGCTCCTTGTGGATTGGTTCCTGGGGCGATGGCCTCATCAAACTCGATCCGGACTACAGGGAAGTGAACCGATATACCCATGATCCGGATTCACCCAAAAGCATCTCAGACAACTCTGTGCGTGTAATTAAAAAAGACGGGAATGGTGTCTACTGGATCGGTACCAATAATGGATTGAATCTTTTCGATCCCCTTACCGGACAATTCAAACAAATTCAGAGCCTGCTGACCCGAACATTTTCTAACGAACTCCACGAACTGTTATCGCAGAAGTTGTTGTCAAACTTAAAAATTGCCGGCATCGAAGAAGTGGAAGATTACCAGAATCTCACACACACATTTGAAATTGAAGAGACAGGCAGATATCTCATTATGGCTGTTGGTGAGGGTACGGGTGACCTGATGTTTGATTATGGATGGCTGGAAGATGCCTCTAACAACCCGATTTGGAGCGCGGAAGACATCAACGCTTCCTACCATGCCGGAGGTGCCTTAAAGAACAGGATTTTTATTAACGATATCACACTGAATGCAGGCACTTATAACCTCAGGTACATCTCCGATGGAAGTCACAGCTATGAAAATTGGAACCAGGAGCCACCGGCTTTTACCGGTTTATGGGGAATTGCCGTTTTACAGCTTGATGATAACGAGACTGATGCTTCTGTCCTGTCACTATTAAATCAAACCCATGAGGATTTCAGCAATAACAGGCTCATCAGCGGCAATAATATCCGATCCATCCAGATAAGCGGAAATAGTGCCTGGATTGCAACCGACCAGGATGGGCTCAACAAAATCGATTTGAATACCTATTCGGTTACAACCTATATGCATGATGAAACAGATCCCAACACCATCATCAGTAACTTACTACAGGAGATTGACGAGGCCCCTGATGGTATACTGTGGATCACGACACTTGAAGGATTGAGCAGGTTTGATCCGGCATTAGAACAGTTTACAAATTATACTGAAAAAGATGGTCTGTCTACCAATATCCTCTCCACCGTTGTTTTCGGTGATGATGGCAATATATGGATCACTTCGCAAAGCGGGATCTCCCAAATGGTAACCAATACAGCCATCGAAAAAATTACATTTGTTAACTATTATTCAGAAGATGGTCTGGGCGGTAATAGTTTCATTGCACTTGGCTCTCTCAGGGCCAATGATGGGACGATCTATTTGGGCGGCGATCATGGCCTGGTAGAATTCAGCCAATTCAGCCCAAATCTTACTCCTCCCGATATCGTCATCTCTGATTTCAGAATAGCCAACGAATCGGTGCGCACAATGGGAGATGATTCTCCTGTCTTCGTATCACTTTATGACCTTGAAGAAATCACTCTTTCGCATTCCCAGAATTACTTTAGTATTGATTTTTTAGCCCTTCATTATGCAAATCCTCAAAAAAACCAGTACGGCCATATGTTGGCAGGTTTCGATAATGACTGGATTTATGATAACAACATGAGTGCTGCATATGCCAATCTGAAACCCGGTGAATATAACTTTATTGTAAGAGCATCCAATTCCTATGGAATCTGGAATGAGGGGGGAAAATCTGTAAAAATTACCATTCTTCCGCCATGGTGGCTCACATGGTGGGCCTACAGTTTTTATCTTATTATTTTTGTTGGATCTGTATTTACTGTTGACAGAGTACAGCGCAGCCGTATTGTCAGCAGAGAACGAAAAATTGCGCTTGAAAAAGAACTTCAGCAAAAAAAGGAGATAGAAAATGCATACCGGAAGCTTGAATCGGCCCATGAAAATTTAAAAGCCGCACAAACCCAGTTGGTCCAGCAGGAAAAACTGGCCAGCCTGGGACAGCTTACCGCAGGTATCGCCCACGAGATCAAGAACCCTCTTAATTTTGTGAATAATTTTTCGGAGGTGAGTTTGGAGTTGGTGGAGGAAATGCGCGCAGAAGTGCAACGGGGGACGGAAAACCGAAGACCGGGGAATTCTCCCCTCTCGAGAGGGGCAGGGGGTGTGTCTGATGGGGCTGCGAACAGTGGCCAACCTCAGACCTCAGATGAAGATCCAAGTTCCGCT
>SLJB01000153.1 GCA_007135335.1 Balneolaceae bacterium | reverse complement strand
TTTATTTACCATTCCTATTAAGGTAGGATTTTTATCACAGAATTTGAAGAGACTAAAGGCAAATAGGGAAATTGCTGATTTGTTTAAATGAGTGAATTAGAGTGGGTTTAGATGAGATCCTGCAACCTTTTTGGAATGCATCTAATACCATAATTTAAAAGATGAGCTATATAAAAACGAAGAAGTTGTTACTGAATTGATGTGATCAATTACAGTTTTTTACTGTACATTCTATATCGTTTATCTAGTGTACCGCCAATTTTCTCTGCCACCCTTACCATCTGAATATTATTTTCCAAAATCCAGCCTACTTCAGATGAGTACACATTGTGTTTAAGACCATTCTCAATGGCTTCTCTGTGTAACAGTACATCTATCCCTCTTCCCTGATACTCCGGGAGAACACCCATCAAAGCTGTTCGTATTTTGTTGATTTTACTTTTGTTCCACAGAATTTTAAAAATCCCGAATGGCAGTAATCGCCCATTCATGGTTTTGAAAATCTGATTATAATCAGGCAATGCAACAGAAAAACCAACCGGTTTCCCATCTATCTCGGCAATGTGTGCGAAATTATCATCAACAATAGTTTTCAAATCTGCTGCAAGAGAATCAAATTCTTCAGTGCTGAGAGGTATAAAACCCCAATTATTTTTCCATGCACTGTTAAAAATTTCGCGAATAATCTTTACTTCTTCTCTGATCTTCTTAAGCTTAATTTTTCGAATACTAATTCCCGGCAGTCTTTTTTTTACTATCTCAACTGCTCTTGTTGCACGATCTCGATCAACCGAATCCTGTGTTACATGGTAGGTTAACAGATCCATCTCTTTTTTATAACCCGCTTCAGTTATGAGTTTATCGTAGTAGGGTTTATTATACGGCATCAGGATCGACGGATATTTATCAAATCCTTCAACCAGAATGCCAATTTCATCCATCATCCCGGGATTTGCAGGCCCCATAACTTTGCTCATACCTTGTTCGCGAAGCCAATCTTCTGCTACTTTAAAAAGAAGTTGCGAGGTCTCTTCTTTTTCAATGGATTCAAAAAAACCAAAAAAACCGACTTTTGTGCCGTGATATCGGTTGTACCTGTGGTCTATAATTGCGGCAATTCGCCCTGCAGGTTTATCATTCAGAGATGCAATAAAAAAAACTATATCTGCATTGTTGAAAAATGGGTTTTTATCGGGGTTTATCAGTTTTTTTTGTTCAATCAGTAAAGGAGAAACCCAATACTTATCCTCCGAATAATGTTTATAAGGAAACTTTAAGAAACGTTTCTTCTCATCTTTCGTAGTTACGAAAGTAATTTCATGAGTGTTGGGTTTCTTCTTCACAATCTATTCGGATCCTATCAAAGATTGACCATTTTCATCAATAATTCCATGTTTGATTCCCACCTTTCTGAAGGCATCCAGAATTTTATTCAGGTGCTCATCTGTGTGTGTAGCCATGTAACTTGTGCGAACAAGAGCCTGCCCCTGAGGAACTGCAGGTGGAACTACTGCATTTACATATACACCAGCTTCAAAAAGATCTTTCCAGAATTTGAAGCAGCTCATCATATCACCCACAACAACCGGAATAATCGGTGTTTGACTAGACCACACATTAAAACCCAGATTTCTGAGCTCAGTTCGCATATAGTTGGAAATTTGCTCCAATCTTTCAAGCCTCCACGGCTCTTCCTGTAGTATTTCAAGGGATTTCAGCACAGTTGCAACATTTGCAGGTGGCATGCTTGCACTGAATATATGTGCAGGCGATTGGTGGCGAATATATTCAATGATGGTTCTGTCACCCACAATAAAACCACCCAATGATGCAAACGATTTAGAAAATGTACCGCTGATAAGATCTACGTCATCCATTAAGCCAAAAACAGAAGCTGACCCTCTGCCACCTTCACCCACAACACCAATGGCATGAGCATCATCGAGGTACAAGCCTGCGTCAAACTCATTAGCAAGCTCCACGAGTTCCGGTACCTTGGCAAGCGTTCCTGACATGGAAAACACTCCATCAGTTGCAATTAGTTTACCGGCATTTGGGTCAGATTTCTCGAGGAGAGATCTCAGGTGATCCATATCATTATGACGGTAACGTATGGTCTTTGCATTCGAAACCTGTGTACCTACAACAATACATGCATGGTTATCGCGATCAGAGTAAATTAAATCATTCCTTCCTGCCAGAACCTGTATAGAACCCTCGTTTGTTTGGTAACCGGTGCTGAAAAGTACACAAGCTTCTTTACGCATGAAAGTCGCGAGTTTCTCTTCAAGTTCGAGGTGAAGATCGAGCGTTCCATTCAAATAACGAGACCCGGTACAGCCGGTTCCGTAAACTTCAATTACTTTTTTTGCCGCTTCAATAGTTCTTGGATCATTTGTGAGCCCAAGATAGTTATTCGAACCGGCCATAATTACATCCCGCCCCTCTATATTTACACTGGTACCATCGGTAGCCTGCAGAGGTTTGAAGTATGGGTAGAGTCCAAGCTTTTTAATGTCCTCTGCCATCGTAAAATCATACGCTTTCTTAAATACTTTACGATAAGAGGTGTTGGCTTTAATATCGGCCATTATAAGATAGTTACATTTACATTAAACAGGTAAATATACCGAGATATCTATTTCAATCAAATTTGAAACGTAACAAAGACCTTAATCATTCAGTCTTTTAAGAAATGTGACATAATTTTCAACCACAGCATCCCAGGTAAATGTACAATTCACATACTCTCTGCTTGTTTCTGATAAATCCTTTAAGTTATTAATTAATATAAAATCAATTTTTTCTGCAAATGCCGCTGCATCTCCGTACGGTATCCGATAGCCGTTTATTCCCTGTTTAATCACATCTTTAATCCCTTCAAGATCTGATGCTACAGCAGGTACTCCTGCCCTGTTTGCTTCCAAAAGAACAATTCCGAAGCCCTCCATATCTCCTTTAACAGGTATATTTGGCATTACAAAGAGATCCGCTGCGGCATAACATACATGAAGCATATTCACATTTAATCTGCCGGTTAAAACAATGTTGCTACCCCTCGAAGATTCTTCTTTAGCTGATTTTATATTTTTATACTCCGGTCCGTCTCCAACAATAATATAAGTAACATCCGATTCAATCTTTCCAAAAGCCTCCCGTATAAACCATTCGTGCCCTTTTCTTTTTACATGCCTGCCTACAGTAAGAAGTAGTTTGGTTTTAGAGAGGTCAATTTTAAACTCTTGCTCCAAAATTTTCCTGGCATCTGCCTTTTCCGGCAGTTTGGCAGAAGAAGCAGAATCAAATCCATTAAATAGTGCTTTACCCTTCTCTGGAGCCATTCCCCGGTCTATTGATGCTTGCCGGGTTGCTGATGAAACTGAGATAACTCCCTGAAGGTTTTTAAATATTTTTGGTACATACCATTGATATAACGGATTTGGCAAGGTAACATCCTGTCCGTGATTTATCGTAACGCAAGGAACTGCTGGTTTCCTAAGCATTGCCGGTAATACACCTGATGTAACCATCGATGAAAAAAGTACTATATCCGGTTTGAATTTTTTTATAGCAGCAGGTATTCTCCATAACAGACTTATTAAAAAAAAGGTGGTTTTAATACCTATAAATTTCCAGGAAGAGTGTAATATCAGCGTTTCGATCTGAAGATCACCTCTCTTTTTCATCGCTTTAATCATCTGCAGGCTAACATTCTGCATCCCGCCGATACTTTTTAGAGGTCTGTTTTTAGGCGGATGCAGATGTGAAATGTATAAAATTCGCAAACTTTTATTTATTCTCTTTTAAAACTTCCCGGTAGTTTTCCACCAAACTGTTGTTAACTGAGCTCCAACTGTAACTTTTTGCCATTTCAAGACCCAATGTTCCCATTTTTTTTCTCAGATCAGAATCAGTAATCAGTTTATCAATAAAGGTATAGAATTTATCCGACCTTTCAACAGATACTACAAATCCATTTTCACCATGCTCAACAAGAGATTTACTGCCGGTGGCATCAGCCACTACACAGGGCAGCCCACTCGACATTGCCTCAAGTGTAACATTTCCAAAAGTTTCTGTATCTGATGGAAACATAAAAATATCACTACTTGCATATGCAGTTGCAAGTTCTTTTCCGCTTAAAAAACCGGTAAAAATGGCATCGGGCATTAACTCTTTCATTTCATCCAAAGCGGGCCCGTCTCCCACAATCATCGCTTGAACATGCGGGCGATTACTTTTTAATCTGTTTACAACATCCGCAAACAATCTGAGATTTTTTTCCCAAACAAGACGTGAAATAAATGTTATTACCACGTCTTCATCACGAAAACCCTTACTTTTTCTCCATTCACTGCTTCTTCGTTCAGGGTTGAAAAGGCTGCTATTTATACCCCTAGCCCAGATTCTGAAATCGGTTTTGATCTTCTTCGATTCCAAAATATCAATCATTGATTCAGAAGGCACAAATACAGTTTTACACTGTTCATAAAACCAGGCAAGATATTTCCACATCAACGGCTCAAGTATGGATAGCTTGTAGTACTTAAGATAACTCGAAAAATGTGTATGATAGGAAGAAACAACAGGAATGTTACGCTTTATTGCCCATTTTAACGCTTTATATCCGAGCAGGTCAGGGGTTGCAATATGAATGATATCAGGATCGAACCGCTCAAGTTCTTTTTGCTGTGCCGAAGGAAAAGAGGTTGTTACTCTATACTCCGGGCGGCCCGGCAATTGTCTTGAAGGAACTGCAATAAATGAACCATTGTGCTTTAAAGCCGGCTTGTCAACAGTAGGTCCAAATACAAGAACATCCACATTATCCTCCAATAAGTGAGCTACAAGCCTGTTCAGTGTAAGTGAAACGCCATCACGTATATGGTTATAATTACCGGTAAATAGTGCTACTTTAAAACTGCTCATCAACCCTGTAATACCTGAATAATTTGCCGGATAATGTTGATAATCGGCTACTCTGAAAAGAAGTTTTCAATACCAAGATATTCATAACGGATTTTATTTTTTCTAAGCTGAACGCATTATCTTGAGTGATCAATTCAAAAACTCTATTTCAAATCGGAAATTGATAAAATACATAATTTCTGAACTTTGCTTTGAATGATTTAAGCCACAGAATATACAAAGATAATGAATGTATTTGTTACCGGGGGCACCGGTTTTATCGGAAGTCATCTCACTGATGAGCTAATTAAAAGCCCAAACATTAGTGATGTTAAATGCCTGATCAGAAGTAGTGAAAAGTGGTTGAGTGGAAAAAACTACACTCCGGTTAAGGGAGACTTACACTCAATAAGAGCCATTGAAGAAGCTTTACAGAATGTAGATACCATTTTTCATCTTGCCGCAATTGTAAAAGCACCATCTGAGAAAGAGTTTACACATGCTAATGTTGATGCAACTGAAAATCTGATTCGATTGGCAAAAAAGAACGGGGTTAAAAAAGTAGTTATTCTCTCATCCCTTGCTGCAGCCGGACCAAGTAAAGGCAGGCCACTTACCGAAACCGATCCTATGAACCCAATCAGTATGTATGGGCGCTCAAAGAAAGAGATGGAAAAAATGGTAATGAAACTTTCCAAGAGCGAATTGTCTGTTACAATACTAAGGCCTCCAGCTGTTTACGGACCTAGAGAGGACCAAATTTTTACCCTGTTTAAAATGATGAGTAAAGGTATAGCACCCATTGTGGGTGATGGTGAACATCCCAGACTTTCCATTGTGTATGTCCATGATTTAATTCAGGCTATCATGAAAGCAGCTGAACATCAACAAAAAGGAGTTCATACCTATTTTATCAGCGGTGAAAATATTGCTAACTGGAATCAAATAAAGGATATTGTAACCACCGTATTAGACAGAAAGGTTACATCGATTAAGCTACGCCCCGACTGGGTGAAAAAAATTGCTGGAGTTATAGAAACATCGGCGTCATTTTTTGGTTCTTATCCCGTTATCAACCGTGAAAAAGCTAACGAAATGATTTTAGAGTGGACTTGCTCCCACCAGAAAGCAGCTGATGAACTTGGTTACAAACCTGAATACTCTCTTGAAGAAGGAATTTCAAGAACCCTTAGGTGGTACAAAAAAAATAATTGGTTATAAATTTTATGACATCACTACAGAAACTAGTACTACTCCTTATTATTGTCACATTTTGGGTCTATGTTGATCCGGCAACTGCACAACTCCAAAAAGACCTGAGCCGGCAAATTCAAGTACCTGATATCAGTAATTTAAACAGTTCTGATACTCACCTCTATGTACTCTCTGAGAGTGAAGGGCTTGTGGTTTTTCGTGCGCATGCTGATTCACTCCAATGGCTATATTCTTCAACTGGTATGCAGCAAAGGGGTACCATTCTCGAAAGTGATATTCGCTTTGCCTATTTGTATGGTAGTAACAGAAGGCTAACGGTTATTGAACCTACATCTGTTCTTGGCGTTTATTCTTCTACTATGCTTCCCGGCAGACCCTTATCAGTTAAGCGTATCGGGCAGCAGCTATTTATTGCAATGGGCAGCAACGGGCTTGGAGTACTAAGCCTTGAAACCCCTGAAAGCGTGGATAGTGATGTAAACTTTATCGAAAGTAACTCTACTGTTATAGATCTTGAAACTGATGGAAGCCGTACACTATACGTTTTAAATAACCAGAATGAAATCAATATTTTTGATGTAACTGAAGATGCTATTCATAACCGGGATCGTGTTCAAATAAATCGTGAAGTTTCTAAACTTTCATTGCTTGATGGCGAACTCTATGGCAGCGACAACTCCGGAAGAGTCTTTTTAATTAATTCTGATGGAAATACACGTACCATCGGGCAGGTATCCAGTGCAGTAGAACGGATGGCCAAATGGAATGGCTCAATACTGGTACGCACCACTTCAGGAGAAGTTTGGGCAGGGCCTGTTAGCGGAGATATTGAATTATGGAAATCAGGTACACAGGCAGGGAATTATTTCACGGTTTCTGAAAACAACCTATGGATTTCAGAATTTGACGGATTAGCACCTGTTTTATCCAGAGAACGTACTGCATCACAAATAACTACTGCATCAGGAGGGCTTCAGCTCAGGCCAATTGACAATATAGTTGTACCTTTTCCCCGGCCGCTGCTTCTCCCCATCGAATTCCAATCATCAACCGACCCTGCACAGGTTTCAATCAGTTATTCAGCATCATTCAATAATGCACGCATCAGAGGTAACTCATTTTACTGGCAACCGGCTACAGGGCAAACCGGCAGGCATAATGTAACCATAATTGCAACATCAGCCGGTGGTGAAACAGACAGCACCTCGTTTATAGTGGATCTCAGGCCATTTAATGCACCTCCACGTTTTACGCCATCACGGCCGGTTACAATTGCAGTAGCTGAAACATTCGAACTTCAGATTAATGCGATCGATCCGGATGGAATGGATCAAAACCTGATACGATATCTGGGAGTAGATATGCCAGATGGAGCCACTATTAATGAACAGACAGGTATTTTTACATGGGCCCCTAACATTAGGCAGGTTGGGAGCCATAAATTTCAGGTTATTGCAACTGATCAGTATGGAGCTGCCGCATCTCAGGATTTCACCATTAATGTGATAGAAATTGAGGAAGAAGAGCCGTTGGATGATGAGCTCTATTAACAGGAACAACTCACTTTCAGACAACCTGATTGAATGGTATCATCGAAGTAAAAGAGACTTACCGTGGCGCAAAACCGATGATCCTTACAAAATCTGGATCTCTGAAATCATGCTTCAGCAAACCCGGGTTGATACGGTTATACCTTACTACCACCGGTTTCTTGACGCGTTTCCAACTGTATACGATCTGGCCGAAGCAGATCAGCAGCAAGTACTAAAACTCTGGGAAGGGCTGGGGTATTACAGCCGCGGCAGGAATTTGCACTATGCAGCAAAAGAGATTGCCCAAAATTTTGATGGGATTATTCCATCAGACTATAAAAAAATCATCTCACTCAAAGGTATTGGGCCCTATTCAGCTGCCGCTATCCTGAGTATTGCATATCAAAAACCGTATGCCGTAGTTGACGGAAATGTGATCAGGGTAATCACCCGATATTGCGGAATTGAAGATGACATAAGAAGTATTCGCGTAAAGACCCTGGTTCAACAGCATGTTGACTCTCTAATACCTGATAACCATCCGGGAGATTTCAATCAGGCCATTATGGAACTGGGAGCAACCGTTTGTAAACCACAAAATCCCGATTGTGGCAGCTGCCCTTTTTCAACCGAATGCATAGCCTTTAATACTGCAAAGACGGATGTAATCCCCTACAAATCGAAAGCCAAAAAAATACCCCATCATCAAATTGCTGTTGGATTAATTGTAGACTCTGAAAACAATCTATTGATTGCACTTCGCCCGGAAGAGAGTATGCTTGGAGGATTATGGGAGTTCCCGGGCGGGAAAAAAGAGAAACATGAGACTCTTCAAGAGACCGTGTTTCGGGAATTAAAGGAAGAACTTGGGGTTGAAACCGAAGTCTTTTTAAAGTTTAAGGAGCTCAAACACGCATATTCCCATTTTAAAATTACACTGCATGCATATTGGTGCAGAGTTATATCGGGTAAACCTCAGCCAAAATTGAGCCAGCAAATCAAGTGGGTTTCTCTTGATCATATTGATCATTTTCCTTTTCCAAAAGCAAACAAAACACTGGTTGATGATCTGCTTGATTTGAAAGACAAGAATTTGCAACAATTTCTTATAAAATGAGCTCCACGAAACTGAGAAAACGAACAAAAAAGGGGTTGATTCAACTCAAACCTTATCTCGATCAGATAAACGATAATGTTGAAAAACCCGATTATATTACATACGATCCTGTGCAATTTATGCACGCCTTTACCGATAAAAAAGATATGGAAATAGCAGGGTTTTTAGCTGCGCTCATGGCATGGGGCAGGCGTGATATCGTTGTGGCTAAGGTTGAGGAACTTCTGCATCGGATGGACTATCAGCCGTATGAATTTGTAAAAGAATATGGACCGCCGGATTTTAATCTGTTCCAGACATTTAAACATCGCACGTTCAAACCAATTGATCTGCATGGCATTATTCTCTCACTAAAACAGATCTACTCGGAATTCTCTGATTTCGAAGAATTCTGGAAAAGTTGTATTGTGGAAGCAAACCATCAAAGCCGCCATTTTTTGGCAGTTTTCCATCACCGGTTTTTAAATAAGAGCAATGATCTGGTTGAACGCACCAGGAAACATATATCTAACCCGGAAAAAGGAAGCACGTGCAAACGAATGTGGATGTATCTGCGCTGGTGCATCCGTAAAAACAGCCCGGTTGATGTCGGGATATGGTCACTATTCCCTCAATCGAATCTGCAAATACCCTTTGATGTGCATGTTGCAAGGCAGGCACGAAAATACGGGTTGCTAAGCCGGCGAAGTAATGATCTGAAAGCTGTTGAAGAGTTAACGGATACTCTCAGAATACTTAATCCAGAGGATCCTGCGAGGTATGATTATGCCTTATTTGGTATTGGAGCTTTGAATTATGAACTGCCTTTACGTTTCAAACTGAACAAGGTTTGATTTTCACGACTGGATCTCCATGATTCGGTTTATTGCAAATATCATATATCCAATAACGCCCGCTGCTATTCCTTTCATAAATAAGAATGCCACATAACCTGCTGTAAATGAGCTTATGATCCGTATCCAGCCTGGAAAATCTGTAATATCAAAATAGTTCTTGTAAATCCAGACTCCTGTGACGGCTATTAATATCCCGGGTACTGCTGTACTGATCTGTGGATTTATAATAGCTTCGCCCGTATAAATCCAAACAAAAATAGCTGCCCACAAAACGGGTATAACAGACCCCGTGAGATAACTGTTTAAAATCAGATTTGAATAAAACCCATCTGTCTCATTCCTGAAAAAGAACACTCCTGCAATTGTTAACATGGGTACGAGTAGCATGATCATCATTAATGGCAAAAATTGAGTAGATGCGCGCAGATCAACGGATGCCATCCAGCTTGATAAAACCTTCAGTTGTGCTTCCTGACTGTTATCTGCAGCAGAATGAATTTCAATCGGTACATTCACCAAAAACATGGCCGGAAGAATAACAAGTATCGCACTAATGATCATAAATAGTAGCGGATGCATGAAATCTGATTTCTCTGAATAAATAAAAGACTCCACCACAGCACGTGGCTTTTTAAACATACCGGTAAACGTTTGGTTATATCTGGTAAACATTTGTGTAACTTGGGCTAAATCATTAATAATTTAATGGCTTGGAGATAGATCTTTTTTATTAGTGAAACTATTTTTTAACAAAAAACATTTTTATCTTACAAGTCTATCTAAAAATTCAAAATAAAAAGTTTCTATGATCGGAGTTAACGTAAAAGATTCTGAAAGCATTGATCGCGCAATTAACCGTTTTAAAAAAATGGTAACACGTTCAAGAATTCTCAATGAATATAAAGAGCGTCAACAATACATAAAGCCCTCTGAAGAAAAAAGAGAAGCTATGAAGAAGAGTGTGCGCGAAGAGAGAAGAAGACAACGAGACAACTACTGACACGTTAGAGCCTCAACTCACTTATAAAAGCTGTAGATTTATACTCTATAGACCAATTTTCTGCAGCTTTAAGTTTTGGGGCTACAATTTTTCTTACACCCATTTTTACAGCCTCCCGTACGCGCTGTTCAAAAAATGACACTTTCCTTACTTCACCGCCAAGTCCCACCTCCCCCACATACACTGTATTTCGTTCCAGAGGTTTATCTCTGAGTGATGATGCAAGTGCGGAAACCACAGCAAAATCAGCGGCAGGATCTGTTACTTTTAATCCTCCGGCAATATTCAGGTACACATCATTTCCGGCAAAGCTGTATCCGGCTCTTTTTTCAAGTACTGCTATGAGCAGAGATAATCTTCGCTGATCAAAGCCACTGGCTGTACGTTGTGGAGTGCTATAACTGCTCGGTGTTACCAAAGCCTGTACTTCTACAAGAATCGGGCGGGTACCTTCCATAATACAAGTAACAGAATTTCCGCTTACATCGAGATCAGAACCGGACATAAACAATGCGGAAGGGTTTGTCACCTCTTCAAGCCCACCCTCTTTCATCTCAAAAACACCTACTTCCTGTGCGGGTCCAAATCTGTTTTTTACGGTTCTCAACAATCTGTACAGATGATTTTTATCTCCTTCAAAATGCAAAACCGTATCAACCATATGTTCCAAAATGCGTGGACCGGCTATATCGCCTTCTTTTGTAACATGGCCAATCATTAATGTAGTTACATTCTCTTTCTTAGCCAGCTGTTGTAAAAGTGCCGAACACTCTCTAATCTGCTGCACACTCCCCGGCAGGCTTGTAAGATTATCGCTGAAAACAGTTTGAATTGAATCGACAATCAGTAAGTCATAGGTAGTGTTCCGTGCTTTATCAATAACATTTCGCACTTCTGTATGTGAGCTGATAAACAGATTCTCACCCACAAGCCCTATTCTGGATGCCCTCTGTTTTATTTGTGATGCAGATTCTTCACCTGCAACATATAAAATTCTCTTATCCGGACAGTTCTTAGCCACCTGCAACATAAGTGTACTTTTACCAATGCCGGGATCTCCGCCCAGAAGTGAAAAGGATCCTCGCACAAATCCTCCATTCAATACCCGATCAAACTCTGTAAGATTTGTGCTAAACCGGTCTGAGTCGCTTATGGTAACATCAGAAAGTGCGGTTACTGAAAGTTTTTCAATATCAGTAATTGAGATCCTATTTTTCTCCCCGGTTGGTTTTACCACTTTTTGCTCAGAAAACGTGTTCCACTCGTTGCAAGACGGGCATACACCCTGCCATTTTGGAGAATCATGGCCACAATTTCCACATATAAACCGTATCCGATCTTTTGCCATTTTAGTCGTTCTATTTTTCTGAGTGACCGAGTTTTTCTGTTACAGTTTGATTCACGTACCAAAACATCGCAAAAATACCCAAACCAATACTGAAATAATAGGTAATGATTCGCCAGGTAAATACTGCCAGCCCAATGAATGCCTTACGGTCTATCAGCGGACCCAGAAAAATTGCAAAAAGCCCTTCTACACCCCCGGACCCCCCCGGTGTTGGAATTACTAGAAAAGCAAGGTTCATCGACAGGCTGCGCAATATCAATAAAATTTCATTTGCCGGTAAAAGACTCAGAACCACAATTACCGGAATGGCTATACGGCAAAGCCAGCTCATCGTTGAAAGGATAAAAGCTTTCAGCACAAAACTGTACGGTTTTCTTCGAAGCTCAATGGAATATTTCTCAAGATTAACAGCTTCTGCATTCACTTTATCGGCGTGTTTTCTTAAAAATGGAAGCTTAAATATTGTACTGACAATGTTTTTCATAGCTGCGGGATTAATAAGCAGACCATACGCGAGTAGTGAGCCGTATGCCAGTAATCCGCCATAGATCATAATCATGGTTACATTCCCAATCAGCCCGATTTCCTCTGGTATCACCTGGAAGTAGATCCCGGAGATAAGCAGAATAGGAACTGCAAGAGCGTACCAAAACTGGTCTAACAAAACACCATAAAGTACAATAGCCGATGATTTTCCGAGTTTTAATCCCTCTCGAGTCATAGCATAAGTTGCTACCGGAGCCCCTCCAATTGTTGAGGGCGTGATGGCTGAGGCAAAATCCCAGGTGAGCGCAATTCTCATTGCAGCCATTTTACTGATGGTTTTATCAGCAAGAAATCGAATCTTTGCTGCTGAGAAGTAAACTTTCAGAAATGTAACCAAAATTGCCAGAACGAGGCCGGGCATACGTTTTGGTTTTAAATGCTCAAGGATACCGGGAGTGTAGGTAAGATAGATCACAACCCCCATACTAACCATACTTAATACAATGGAGATTACCATGTATTTAAATGAGATCAGGGGTCCCCTTTTGATTGTATTTTGCTGAGTATCAGCCAAAAATTTTAATAGTCATTTCCCGGTTAACTGGAAAAAATGGACAAAAAAAAGCCATGCCAGATAAAAACCGGCATGGCTGTAAAGTTGAATTATGCGATTGTTATATCTTCGCTCAGATATACATCCTGAATATAATTCAGGAGTTTTACTCCTTCTTTCATAGGTCTTTGAAATGCTTTACGGCCGCTAATGAGCCCCATTCCACCGGCACGCTTATTCACAACTGCAGTTTTCACGGCATCTGCAAAGTCATCTTTACCTGAAGCACCACCTGAGTTGATAAGCCCTGCACGCCCCATATAGCCATTGGCCACCTGATAACGTGTAAGATCAATTGGATTATCTGATGTAAGTTCATCATAAATTCGCTGATCAAGTTTACCGTAGCTTGAATCACCCGTATTCAATGCAAGATAACCGCCATTATTTGTTGGCAGTTTTTGTTTCACAATATCTGCGCCAATAGTAACACCCAGGTGGTTTGCCTGGCCTGTCAGATCAGCAGATGAATGGTAATCAACACCATCAACTGAAAATGCTGAGTTACGTGTATAGCACCAAAGTACGGTAGCCAATCCAAGCTCATGTGCATAATCAAATGCTTCAGCTACTTCCACAATCTGGCGTGATGATTCATCAGAGCCAAAGTAGATCGTTGCTCCTACAGCAGCAGCACCCATGTTGTACGCTTTTTCAATTGAACCAAACATGATTTGATCATATTTATTCGGAAATGTAAGAAGCTCGTTATGATTGATTTTCACAAGAAACGGAATTTTGTGAGCATACTTTCGAGACATTGCCCCAAGTACTCCAAACGTTGAAGCTACTGCATTGCAACCACCTTCAATGGCAAGTTTTATAATATTTTCCGGGTCGAAATAGGCTGGATTCTTCGCAAATGAAGCGCCGGCGCTATGTTCAATTCCCTGGTCAACCGGGAGAATCGAGAGGTAACCTGTGCCCGCAAGCCTGCCATTATCAAACATTCTTTGTAGGTTATGCAGAACACGGTTGTTCCGGTCTGAATGGTACCATACATCATCAACGTAAGCTGATGTTGGAAGGTGTAAATTCTCTTTAGGTATTGTTTTACATTCGTGATTGAGTAAAGAGTCAGCATCTTTCCCCAGTAACTCTTCTATACTTGATTTTGCAAGTGTCATTTTATTTTACTCCTTTTTTATTCGGAATTTCGTTTAACATCTTAATATACAGGTTAATTAAACAATTGGCTATTCGGGAGATACCCCAAATGAATTGGAAGCGCTTTGCTTTGTTAAAATTCTAAAGAATCCTTTGCCTTTA
This sequence comes from Balneolaceae bacterium, assembly GCA_007135335.1. GTDB lineage: Bacteria > Bacteroidota > Rhodothermia > Balneolales > Balneolaceae > Rhodohalobacter. The sequence continues at coordinate 674 of SLJB01000153.1, read as the reverse complement.
TTTGATTTTACACCGAATGATACCAGCATTCCTTTATCGTATAGCCTTCTTCATAATATTCCCGTATTTTTACAAGCTTAAATGTAAGCTATGAAAATTAAAGATATCAATTTAGGAACCCGCCCATTATTTCTGGCGCCCATGGAGGACGTAACCGACTCCCCTTTTCGACAAATATGTAAGAGGAAAGGTGCGAGTATCGTGTATACTGAATTCATAAGTTCGGAAGCCATCATTCGGGACGCCGACATCGCATTGCATAAAATGCAATTTGAGGAGATAGAGCGCCCGTTCGGTATTCAGATCTTTGGCGGGCGTGAAGAAGCGATGGAAGGTGCTACAAGAGTGGCAGCATCCAACAATCCTGATCTTATAGATATCAACTTTGGCTGCCCCGTTTATAAAATTGTAAAAAAAGGAGCCGGTTCAGCTTGTCTTAAGGATATCAGTATGATGGAACGCATGACCGGAACCGTTGTGGATGCGGCAGGCGGACTACCGGTAACCGTAAAAACCCGGCTTGGCTGGGATGACAGTACCATCCGAATCAGCGAGGTGGCTCTGATGCTGCAAAATATTGGCGTGAAGGCTCTAACTGTTCATGCCCGTACCCGTGCCCAAAAGTACAAAGGAGAGGCGCGCTGGGAGTGGCTAAAAAAACTGAAAAATACACC